>JANOHI010000454.1:0-13725 GCA_031406385.1 Acidimicrobiia bacterium | reverse complement strand
ATCAACCTTCCGTCGGGCGCGAAGTCGCAATCAAGGCGATCCTCCCCGCATATGTCAATCATCCCGAATTCATCCGCCGCTTTGAAGTAGAGGCACAGCTTGTCGCGCGCCTAGAGCATATCCATATTGTGCCGCTGTATGATTATTGGCGTGAACCCTCTGGCGCGTATCTGGTGATGCGTTATTTGCGCGGCGGTAGTCTGCGGAATTTGCTCAACAAAGGCGCACTTGACCCGATTGTGTGCGCTCGTATCCTTGACCAACTCGCTTCGGCACTGGAGAAACGTCGAGATTCTGCCTCACAAGTTCTTTAGCTCGGTATAGCGGGGAGGGGTGAATTCTTTGACTCGGCGGGAACCATTCGCGACACCATTCAGAACCATGTGCTGCAACTTCTCACCGCCGTTGCGATGGAAACCCCGGTGTCCGATACGGCCGATGCGCTGAATGATGCTCGCCACGACCTCCTTCGATCGGTGGCAACACTTCGAACCGATGACGTGGTGCTCGGGCAGTACGACGGATACCTCGACACCCAAGGAGTGGACCCGTTGTCGACGACGGAGACGTATGTGCGAGCGACCGTGCGCATTGACAACGACCGTTGGCGAAACGTTCTGTTCACGCTGATCTCGGGCAAGGCGCTCGCCGACAACAGGGTTTCGGTGAGCATCTCGTTTCGGGCAACGCGCGCGGAGTCTCTGTGCGGTGCACCCGATGAACGAAACCAGCTTGTCATCGAACTGGCTCCGAAACAGTCGGTGACTCTGCATCTGCAGGGACTACCCATTGTCTGCCCCGTCGACGAGGCCCGAGCCGAGCTCTCGTCAGCGTTGGATAGTGTCTCGCACAACCAGACGGCTGCGTATGCCTGTGTCTTCGAGGATGCGTCCCGGGGTGACCGTCGATGGTTCAGTCGAATCGACGTCGTGGCGGAGTCGTGGCGCGTGGTCCAGGACATCCTCCACCATGAACCTCCCACTGTCTACGCATCGGGGTCGTCGGGACCATCGGTCTGAGCAATGCCGGTCGGCGCATTGAGGCGTCATCGGCGCCGCATTGGTTCAGGTGGTCGAGCGTTCTTTCGGAAGGCGTTCGGAGGCCCGAACGACAAAGTCGGTGAGCAGCGTTGCGCCCAGCGTGCTGATCATCGGAACGTCGGCGGCGTCTCGTCCTCGGCCCACAACGATGCGTCCGATGCGAGGCTCATTGACCCGGGCGTCAAATGTCCACCATGCGTCGTCGAGACACACTTCGATCCAGGCGCAGAAGTCCATCGGAGCCTCGCTCGCGGCGTCTCCCAGGTCGGGGAGATAGCCGAACACATAGCGCGTGGGGATGTTCAACGCCCGGCAGAAGCTGGCGGCCACGTGGTTGAAGTCACGGCACACGCCGCGGCGCTGCTCCCAGGCTTCGGTTGCTCCGGTAACCGGCGTCGTTGAACCGTAGGCGAACGTCATCTCCTCGTTGACGAACGAACAGATGCTGCGGACGGTTGCGCCGGTCGCCGGTCGGTCGGGGGTGATGTCCCGGCCGAATCGATCCCATGCCTCCTGGCCCAGTTCGTCGGGTCGGCAGTACCTCGAGGGCTGAAGCCACCACAAGTGCTCGGGACGGGTCTCAGCGGCGCTCGGTGCATGAACGTCGGCGGGCATCGGGTCGAGAACGTCGGGTACGGCGACGGTCGTGGCATAGGTGATGGTGCTCGCTCCGCTCGGAAGAACGACGCGGTCGACCCACTGTGTCCGTGTCGCGCCATTGCTCGGCCAGTCAGGTTCCATGACCGTGCGTTGCTGGGTCCCGAACTGATCCGCGACGATCAGGCTGCTCTCCATGACGTCGGCGTCGCTCGGCCGAACACGAAGGAAGGTTGCGGTCGGAGCGGTAGCGACGACGGTGAAAGAGGTTCCGAGGTCGATCGTTCTCATCACGGTTCTGTATCCCGATGGCACGGGTCGTAAACGGGCTGTCTTCTGTGTCACGTTGCAATAGTTGCCGACGCAACATCGTCGTGGGCCCTGGGGCCTCGGCGGAGAACATGCCGCAGCGGTCGTGGCCGTGAACTTCCACAACGGGGACCGTCGTTGCGTGTGGCCCTGCCTCGGAGTATGTGTTGTCGACATATACGGATTTCCGGCTCCGGCTACCTTCGAGAGTTCGTTTCTTCAACGCCGGAGTGTGCGTATGTCGTCCCCCCCTGCTCGTCCGTCGTTTTTTCGGTGGACGGCGTCTATCTCGTTGGCCGGCCTCTTCCTGGTGTCCACAGTCGCCTCGCCGACATCGGCAGTCTCGAAGAAGACGACCCGAAAGAAGCCTGCCGCCGCCAAAGTGACCAAGTCGACGACGGCTCCGACGACGGTGGCTCCGACGGCAACTGCCACTCCCACCACAACGGATCCGTCACCCCAGCGCGGAGGCACGCTTGTCGCTGCGATCTCCCAGGATCCTGGTCAGCTGAACCCGGCGATCACGACATCGGGTGCCGTTCACTCGGCGTCGGAACTCATGTACAACGGATTGGTCGAAATCGACGAGAACGGCAAACTGGTCCCGGAACTGGCCGAGAGCTGGACGGTCAGCAGTGGTGACTACACGTTCAAGCTACGCAAGGGCGTCACGTGGCACGACGGCACGCCGTTCACCTCAGCCGACGTGAAGTACACGTTCGAAGACCCACTGCCCAAATTTCATGCTCGGGCTCGAGCGTCCTTGCTCGGCGCGGTCGAGCGCATCGAGACCCCCGATCCGCTCACGGTAATTTTCCGCTTCTACAAGCCCTATTCGGCGTTCCTCCAGCAGCTGAACGTGACCGAGGCTCCGATCCTTCCTGCCCATCTCTACGCCGGGACCGATGCCACGCGAAACCCCTACAACCTGAAGCCGGTCGGCACCGGTCCGTTTGTGTTCGACTCGTACAAGCCGGGAGCCGAGCTTCGTCTCAAGGCGAACAAGAGGTACTTCAGGGCCGGCCTGCCCTACCTCGACGGCGTTGTTCTTCGTGTCATTCCCGACGCCACCAATCAGCTCATCGCCCTCGAAGCGGGCGAGGTCGATTTCCTCTACGGCGTGAACGGAGCAGATCTTTCGCGCGTGAAGGCCAACAAGTCGTTGTCAACACTCGAAACGCTGAGCAACCCGGGTGGGTCGAATTGCATCATGTCGATGAGCTTCAATCTTGACAAGCCGATCTTCGCTGACCAGCGCACCCGTCAGGCCGTCCTTCAGGGTCTCGACCGCAAGCAGTTCCTCGATCGGATCCTTTTCGGACAGGGCAAGGTCGCTACAGCACCGATTGCAACCGGCATTCCGTTCGCCTACGCCAAGGATCTGAAGATTCCCGGGTTCGACAAGGCGGCCGCTGGACGCCTCTTGGACGAGGTCGGCTGGAAACAGGCGGGCTCAGGCCCGCGGTCCGCTCAGGGCGTGCCAGGGGTGCGAGACGGCACTCCGCTGCGATTCCGATTTCTGAGCTTCCCCACCTTTGCTCTCTACGGTCAGCTGCTCAAGGCGCAGCTCGACGAGATCGGGATCGATGTCCAGCTTGAGACCGCGGATAACGCACCGTTCGCTGACCGAGTGTTCGTGCGACGTGATTTCGACACCAACGTGATCAGTTACTGCAACGGAACCGACCCAGAGATCGGTGTCCGTCGTATGTACGACTCGGCCCAGATCGGCCCGATCGCCTTCTCGAATTCTTCGGCCTATCGCAACGCGACCGTGACGAAGTTGTTCGAAGATGCCGCCACGCGTGAGGCCGGGTCGGCCCGCAGTTCGATCTATCGCAAGATTCAAGAGACTCTTGTCGAAGACCTTCCGTACATCTGGCTCGTCGAAACCACTGGAACCCGGGTGTTCCGTTCGTCGTGTGCCGGATTCAGTGAGTCCGGCCACTTCGCTGAGGCGGCAAGCTGTAAGAAATGAGCACGGCAGAGCACGAACGGTGTCAACCATGGTGGTGCAGCGCCTGGTGTTGCGAGCACTGAAGCGCAGCGGAAGAGCGCAGCGCAGTCGAGCAGAGCACGAACGGTGAGTCGTGGTGCGCGCTACGCCGCCCGGCGGTTGGGGTTCGCGATCCCGACCGCCGCGGCGGTCGTGGCACTGTCCTTCGCGTTGATCCATCTCGCTCCGGGTGACCCCGTCGTCGCGCTGGCCGGAGACGGCGGTGACGCGGCGTACTACGCGGAGACTCGAGCGCGCTTCGGACTCGACCAACCGATCCTGGCCCAGTTCTTCTCCTATGTCGGTCGGCTCATCCGTGGCGATCTCGGCACCTCCTATCTGCAGGGTCGAGACGTTCGCTCACTGATTGCCGAGCGAATCCCGGCGACCCTCCTGCTGACGGGAAGCGCTCTTGCGCTCTCGACGCTCGTCGGAGTCGCCACGGCGGCATATGCGGCCAGTCGGCGAAACCGTGTCGGCGATGTGATCGTGAACGTCCTCTGCATGCTCGTCATTGCTACCCCGACGTTCTGGGTCGGTCAGATGGCGATCATCTGGTTGGCCCTGCGTCTCGGCTGGTTTCCCGTTCAGGGCATGACCGACGCCCGCGTGGTGAACACCGGGTTCGCCGCGTTTGCCGACGTCGCACACCATCTCGTCCTACCGGTCACGATTCTGGCTGCTCAGGAGATCGGGTCCGTCGCTCGTCTCCTGCGCTCCGGTCTGATCGACGAGTTGGAGAGCGCTCACATCGTGATGGCTCGATCGAAAGGATTGTCGAATCGGTCGATACTCATTCGTCACGCGCTGAAACGTCCGCTGCTCCCAGTGCTGGCCGTGATCGGCGGACGACTCGGTCAACTGCTGTCGGGCACCGTGATCGTGGAGATCATGTTCGGCTGGCCCGGTGTCGGTCGACTTCTGCTGAGTGCGATGCAAAACCGCGACATCCCTGTCGTACTCGGAGTCTTCCTGATGACGTCGCTCACCGTTGTTGTTGCCAACCTCGTCATTGATCTCATCAGTCTTCGAGTCGACCCCCGCATCGGCCAGACGAGGTTCTCGCGATGAACCGGGAAACCTCCGCCCTTCATGGAACCGCCGACATAGTGCCGGCTCTGGCCCGACGGAACGTGTTGACACGGATCGTCGCATCACCCACCGGGGCGTTTGGGATGGCGGGTTGCCTCCTGGTTCTCGGCATCGGTCTGGCCGCGCCGATTCTCGCTCCCAACAAACCCTTTTCGATCGTCGCTCCGCCGCTGGAGGCGCCGAGCGCGAAGTTTCGGATGGGAAGCGACGCACTCGGGCGCGACGTACTTTCGCAGGTCGTGCATGGGACACGGAGCTCGCTGTTCGTGCTCAGCACCGTCGCGGTCCTCGTCCTGCTCATCGGAACCACCGTCGGCCTGCTCGCCGGCTCTTCGAGACGATGGCTCGACGACGTACTGATGCGACTGACGGAGGTCGTCCAGATCGTTCCGCGGTTCTTCCTGGCGCTCGTCGTCAGCTCGATCTTTGGCGCCGGCTTGCGACAGCTCGCCCTGCTCCTTGGACTCACGAGTTGGCCGACGCTTGCGCGAATCGTTCGGGCGGAGACGCAGTCGCTCGTCGAACGGGACTTCGTACTTGCCGCGCGCGTCGCTGGAGCGACTCGGCTGAGGGTGCTTTGGCGCGAGGTCTTCCCGAACGTCCTACCGACGACGTTCGCCTACCTTGGCCTGGTCGTCGCCCAGGCGCTCCTCATCGAAGCGGGAATCGGCTTCCTCGGTCTTGGTGATCCGAACACGGTCAGCTGGGGTCAACTTGCCGGTGATGCGCAGCGGTACCTTCGCGTCGCCTGGTGGCTCCCAGTGTTTCCGGGCGCCTGCATCGCCTTCACCGTTCTCTCTCTGAACCTTCTCGGGGACCGGGTCGCGGACGTCGTCGTCCGCCGGGCGTAGCAGTGCTTGACTTCCCGCCGCACACGCGCCGCCTGTCTCGCCCCTGGCACAGCATGGCGATCCAGGACCGCTACAGCCGCTCGTATTCATTCGACGAGCGAGCGAACACTTCGATGGACTCCTCATTCAGTGAGGGCTTGGTAGTCAAAAGTGCACGCAGGAAATCGTCGGTGGTCAGGGGCTCAGCGTCGTTGGCGTCCGACGACCTGGAGAAGCCGATGAATGCCGCTCGCTGTGCTGCGCTCAGCAGGTCGGCCGGCGTGAAGTTTCGAGAGCTCTGAACCAACGCGTCGATGTCGATGTTCGCAGTATGCATGCGGGACAGCGTTGCCCGCCACAGCGTGTCCCGGGCAACCTCATCGGGCGGGCCGATCGGTATGACGAGGTCGAACCGTCCGGTGCGGATCACGGCCGGGTCCAGGTGTTCGATGAAGTTCGTTGCGCAGATGAGGAGCCGTCCCGATTGAGACCGGAAGGGAGGAATCGATTTGAGCAGCGTGTTCACCACCGCTTGGTTCTCGCGGTGTTGGCTCCGGCTCGCGCCGATCTCGTCGAACTCGTCGATGAAGGCAACGATGTGTTCGAGCTGGGCCAGTTCCTTCAATGCCCGGCTTAGCTCCTCGGCGAGTCCGTTCTCGGACGCCGCGAGCTTGGCGGGAAGCAGCTCGACGAACGGCCAACCGAGTCGCCCCGCAACACCGCGGGCGAAACTCGTCTTGCCGGTCCCCGGGGGCCCGAAGAGCATCACGGTTGCGGGGACATGGAGTCCGAACGTCCGTGCCAGATCGTCTTCGAGAATCGGCCGCACGAGTCGCGACTCGATCAGCGACTTGATCTCGTGCATTCCGGCGATCGCATCCCACTCTGATCGCTCGATGATCTCGCCTCCCCACAGATCCAAGAGATCGACCTCAGCGGGTGCGAGCGGTTCGTCCTTCACGAACAACGTGAGACCTGACGTTGCTTTGAACCCGCGCTTCAAGAGCGCCGCTTCGCCGACTTGTCCCGGCCCGAGGAGCGCCTCTATACGGCGAACGCCGCTATGCACGACTCGGTCTTCCAGAGCGCGGAGTAGCTCGGAGCCGATTCCTCGCCCGCGGAGTGCCGGATCGATGCGAAGAGCCAGCAGTGTCGCCCGATCACCACGGAGCTCGGCAACGCTGATCGCGATCACCCTTCGATCGGAAATCGCAACAACACTCGGTTCCTTCGATCGCAGGGCCGTGACCAAGTCGACCAGGTTGAGTGGGGCCGAATCGGGAAGGTCACGGGTCTCTTCGTAGAGCCGGACAACGTGCTCCATATCGTTTTCGTGGAAGTCTCGAACATGCCATGTCGTCATAGGTGCTCCTTCGACTCTGGGTTTGGCACAGCGAACCTCTCGAGGGATGGTGGTTCAGCAGATCCGAGGAAGAGGATCGCCAACGAGGAGGTCGACGATGCGCTCGCCGCCGAAGGCAGTTCGCACCATGACGATTCGCGAGGGCTCTGCGGTGATCGTGCCGACGATCGCTGCTCCGCGGCCCAGAGGATGGGCACGGAGCGCTTCGAGGGCGGCGGAAGCCTCCTCAGGTGGAACGACGATGACGACCTTCCCCTCGTTGGCAACGTAGAGCGGGTCGATGCCAAGAAGCTCGCACGCACCCGCGACAGCGGGAGCGACAGGAATCGACGTTTCCTCGAGCGTTACCGACAGACCGTTTGCTCGAACGAGTTCGTTCAGCGCGCTCGCAAGACCACCGCGGGTCGGGTCACGCATCCAACGCACATGGGGCGCCGCGAGCAGAACGGTCCTGATCAGATCGTTGAGCGGAGCGCAGTCCGACTCGATGTCGGCGGCAAGGGCAAGATCGCCGCGGGCGAGCATGACGGCCATGCCATGATCACCCAGGCGTCCGGACACAATCACACAGTCACCGACGGCGACCTGTTCAGCTCCGAGCTTCGCGGCTCGGGGGCGAGTGCCGATCCCTGTCGTCGTCACATAGCAGCCGTCGGCGGCCCCCCGCTCGACCACCTTGGTGTCGCCGGCGACGATGCGCACACGGCTCCGCGTTGCCATCTCCGCCATATCGGCGACGATGCTACGGAGCTCATCCACGGCGAAGCCCTCTTCGAGCACGAAGGCAGCCGAGATCCAACACGGTTCGGCACCCATCACCGACAGATCGTTCACCGTTCCGCAGACGGCCAGTGTCCCGATCGAGCCACCGGGGAAGTGTCTCGGCCGGACGACGAACGAGTCGGTCGTCATGACGAGATCGACCGACCCGGCCTGCGTCGGATCGAGTTGGAGCACTGCGCCGTCGTCGGCCCGAAGCAGTTCAGCGTCGGTGAACGAAGAACGGAATACGGCGTCGACCAGGGACTCGCTCGCCGATCCGCCCGCTCCATGGGCCATCGTGACGACCTGATCGCGAAATCGAGTCTTCGCACGACGCGAGGCGGTCGGGTTGCGATTGCCATCGCCCGTCATGTGGAGCGGACCGGGATGGTTCGGCGCTGCGACAGTCGCCCGTAGTTGTAGAACGCAGCACAAGCGCCTTCGGACGACACCATGCAGGTGCCGATAGGCGTCTGGGGGGTACACGCCGTGCCAAAGACCTTGCACTCCCATGGTCGAATGGCGCCCTTCAGGACCTCGCCGCACTGGCAGGCCTTTGGATCGGCGATGCGCACGCCGGGAACGGTGAATCGGCGTTCGGTGTCGAATTCGGCGTACGTTTCGTTGAGTCGGAGGCCCGATTGCGGAATGAAGCCGAGTCCCCGCCATTCGAAGTGTGGGCGAAGCTCGAAGACCTCGGCCATGAACTCGAGTGCGCGAGGGTTGCCACTTTCGGGAACAGCACGCCCGTATTGGTTCTCCACCTCGCAGCGGCCCTCGACCCGTTGTCGGAGAAGCATGGACACGCCCTGGAGGATGTCGAGCGGTTCGAAACCGGCGACGACGATCGGCTTCGCGTACCGATCGCTCACGAACTGGAACGGCCCGAGTCCGACCACCGTGGCGACGTGTCCGGGTCCGAGGAATCCATCGAGCTCGAGGCCGGGGCTGTCGAGGATGGCGAGGAGCGGAGGAACGATCGTGACGTGGTTGCAGAAGACCGTGAAGTTCGTGACTCCGTCACGCTTGGCGTTGCGAAGCGTGATTGCCGTCGAAGGAGCGGTCGTTTCGAATCCAACGGCGAAGAACACGACTTCACGCTCCGGGTTCTTGCGGGCAAGGTCCAAAGCGTCAAGCGGTGAATACACCATGCGAACGTCGGCGCCCCTGGCCTTCGCCTCCAGCAGCGTCGAGTGCGATCCCGGCACGCGCAACATGTCCCCGAAGGTCGTGAAGATCACCCCCGGGGTCTCGGCAACGGCGATGGCGTCATCGACTCGGCCCATCGGGATCACGCAAACCGGGCACCCGGGGCCGTGAACGAGTTCGATGTTGGGAGGAAGAATCTGCTCGATCCCGTGTCGGTAAATCGTGTGGGTGTGGCCACCGCACACCTCCATGAATTTCAGGGGCGAATCACCGGCCAACAATTCGATCTGGGAAAGAGCGAGTTTGGCTGTAAGCGGGTCGCGGTACTCGTCGACGAACTTCATGACGCTGCCTTTGGGAGTTGGGAGACGACGCGGCTGACGAGCGCCACCGTCAAAGCTCCCTGCGCTTCTTGAATCCGATGAACACTGGACGACTCCACGCTGAGACACACGTCGACATCAGCGTTGGTCGCGAGCGCCGCACCGCCGTAGCCGGTGAACACGATGGTGTGTGCTCCCAGTCGGCGTGCTTGGGCGAGCGCACCGAGGATGTTCGGCGATGTTCCGCTTGTGGTGAACGCGATGACAACGTCGGCGAGTCTCACGAACGATTCGATCTGGCGTGCGAAGATTCGCTCTGTCCCGACATCGTTGGCGACTGCCGTGATCACAACTGGATCAAGGAGAGTTCGGGCTTCGATCGACGGTCGAAGAAGACGGACGAGCCGCCGAGCGTCGCAGGCGCTTCCGCCGTTGCCGATGACGAAAACTCGTCCCCGCCGCGTGCTGCACTCGATGACCAATCTCACGGCAAGGTCGAGACTGCGATCGTTTGTGCGCAGCGTTGCCTGATCGAGGATCTCACCGGCGGCCCAGCTGGCACGAGCGGCAGCGGCCAGTTCATCGGCGCAGACCGTTAACGCTGTTTGATCCGACGAGGCGGGGCCATTCCCGCTGAGGAACGGGTAGAGAAACGACGTGTCACTCATCAGTGGGTCGCTCCCTGCTCACGTCAGTCGGCGCAGCGCAACGCCGGCATGGACAAGTAGGAGATCGTGCGTTTGGACGCAATCTATGAGGCTGATGTCGACGACGTCCGGCCCACATGTGCTCTGGACGCGGGCTCGATCGTTGCCCAGTACTTCGACGACTTCGGTAGTGGTCGCCTCATCGGCGCAAACCGAGCAACTCACCGGATCGACAGTGGACGAGGGGTGCGTCGCCAGCTTCTGGTTGTGAAGGCAAATGAAAGTAAGTTCCCATAGTAGATGGTACGCACGAGTCAACGCCGCTTCTCCGGCCACGTCCCCATCGAGTCTGACAACGAAGGTCCGGGGATCGAGACTTCGATCAGATTCACCGTCCGGCCAGCCCAGGTGCACGTGGTCGGTTCCCCAGGCTGCTGACCTTCTCGATACCTCGAAGGTTGCGTCCGCCGAGTCGGACCCCATCGAGACAATGACATCGCCGGCGCGAACCTGCCTACGCATCGTTGCCAACAGTTCGTCGTCTTGACCGGTCACGGCCACTGCCGGCACGGCCGTGGCTCCAACCGATGAGGGGTGGACAAACTCGACGGCTACGTGGTGCGCGTGATCGTCCATCCCTGGGGCCATGGCCCAGAGCGTCGCCCCTTCGACTATGCGCGTCGAAAGACATCGGGCGGCGACCGCCAGCGAATCGCAGGCGTCGACGATCATCGGGTGTCGAGGGGTGCGCTGAAGGCTGCAAAGTCTTCGTTGTCACCGCCGAGGAGCGTTAGCAACTCCAACGTGCGACGGGCCTCGTCCTCATCGAGGATGCTCATCGCGAAGCCCACGTGAAGCAGGACCCAATCACCGATCGCCAGACCGGTTCCGTCGGTCTCGACGACGAGCGAAACATTGACGCTCCGGCGGACTCCGTTGCACTCGACAAGCGCTTCGTGGGTTGCCATGTCGACTGGCCCGATGACCTGGGCAGGAACTCCTACACACATGCTCGTTCCGCCTTCAGCGCAAAGAGCGCACGTAGAGTTCGTTGAATGCCCTCGACCGCAGGACTCGACGGTGCTGCGTCGAGCAGCGACATCCTTCGCCGATCGGCATCCGTTACGTCGTCGGACCAGGGAACTGTTCCCCAGAGAGGAATGCCGAGCCCGTCGATGAACTCCGACACCGCAAGGGCATCGTCCGGAGAGCGGAGTTTGTTGGCGACCGCCCCGATGATCACGTTTGGCAGTTCCGCAGCGAGACGCGCCTGAAGCCGAACAGCCTCGAGGGAACGAAAGTACGGTTCGGCGACGAGGATCAACACGTCGGCGTGCCGTGCCGTGCCGCGGCTCAGATGCTCCGGTGACGCTTCAAGGTCCATGATCGTCCAGGTGTCGGGCCGATTGCCGAGGTCGGCGAGAAGTGCTGCCCCGGCTGCGTGTGCTGAGCACAGACAGCCTTCCTGCGCGTGGTCGGGCATGCCCATACGGACAAGCCGCACGCCGTCAGGTCCCTGCACTGCGTGCGCGTCAAGTACCTCGTCGAGGGAGACTCGGAGCGCCGCGGAGCCATCGAGACGCCGCGACACGATCGTGGTCGGAAGGATCGGCGTGTTGGAAACGGCGGCCAGGTCAAACCCCATGGCCGGGGCCAGGTTGGGATTGGTGTCGGCGTCGATGGCCACGACGGCAACTCCCTCACGACCGAGGAGCCGAGCGGTCGTGGCGGAAAACGTCGTCTTACCGGCGCCTCCCTTACCGGCAATCGCAATCCTCATCGGGCACGCTGTCCGATGTCGATCGTCGCAGATCCGAGGATGAAGTCGAGAAGATCTCGGGCCGCTCGGAGCGAGCGCAGGTGCTCGGCCGCTTCGATATGCCCCGCATTGGTCAGCTGATACACACGTCGTGGCGGTCCGAGTTCGGAACTTTCCCATTCGGAGCTGACCAGGCCATCTCGTTCCATCGATTTCATGGCCCGGTAGACGCCGGCGAGATCAACCGAACTCAGACCGAACAGCTTGACCTGCTCGAAGAGGTCGTAGCCGTGGGATCGGCCCGGAATGAGCGCAATGTGCAACGCTGAGCGAAGGAAGTGACGAGGCAGCGATCCGTCGACACCCGACACATGTCCGCCAAGCTGATTGTCGGAAGTCATGGACTGCCCTCGGTGTTGCCTTCACGGTTGTGATCGTGGTCGTGCTGACGACGAGCAGCGGAGCAGGCCTCGGCTTCGTCGGCCGACTGGTGGCACCAGCAGTCGGCGTCGCACTCGCCGTGGGTCGGGCGCATCAGGTCGGCAAACGACGACGCAAACTCCGCGGCACCTTCAGCTCGCCCTCGCTCCGACAACGAATAGAACGGGCCATCGGCGACGAGATAGCCCTCGTCAACCAGGCGATCGAGGTAGGTGACGCCGATCGTTGCGTCGACGCCGAGGAATCGCTCGACCAGGCCGGCGTCGACGATGTCGCCGAATCCTTCACCGCGCAGCCAGTACATCACCTGCAGAATTTCGCTGCGCCAGTACAACGCGGCAAGCGCGGGCGACTTCGGGGAAGCCATCGATTCGCCGAACGCCTCAGCCACCACAAACCGTCCTTTGCGATCAGCCGAGTTAGCGCGAGGCCGAGCCGAGAGTCTCGGCCTTGGTCGCAATGCCATCGAGTGCGCCGGCGATTGTCGCAAGCTGCTCGTTGACCTTGAGCACCGACGGGCCGATCGACGCGCATTGGGTTTCGATGGCTCGCACGCCGAACGTAACCTTCGCCAGGTTGGCCGAGGATGCGCGCAGGGACCGGGCGATGCGTTGCAGGTAGAACGCGAGCGCTCCGACAACCAGCAGTATTTCGAGAACGGTGAGAACAATCAGCAACGTGCGCATGTTCACTGCCCTCCTGCTGGTGCACCCGAAGAGGCCAACGCCCCAGTGAGCAGGGCATCGTGACGCAGCGCTTCCTCGGTGAGACGATCGAGTCGTTCAGGGGTCTGGGCGAGCATCCAGGTGGTCGCGGTGTTGCGCGCCACCTCCTTACCCATGTTCCAGATCGCCAGCGTCCCAGCTTCGACGGCAAGCACCTTTCGGTAGAACACCTCCAGCAAAGCGACGGCGACGATGGCGACGACGAGTCCGAGCCCGAGCGTCAGCCACCAAGCAGCGTTCGTGCTCATCAG
The DNA here is from genome assembly GCA_031406385.1 of Acidimicrobiia bacterium. GTDB lineage: Bacteria > Actinomycetota > Acidimicrobiia > Acidimicrobiales > JANYDT01 > JANLQX01. The sequence continues at coordinate 441 of JANOHI010000454.1, read as the reverse complement.
CTTCCTTTCGCTTCGATATGAAGCCGAGCGGCCTCAGCCGCTTTCGTGATTCGGCGGGCCGTTTTGTTGGTGGTGTCGACCGCCCACAGCCCAGCCGTGTTGTCCCTGCCCTGCTCAAGCGCGGCGAGGATGTTGCCGGCCTTCACCCCTGCTCTGGTGGCCCCTCGGATCATCGCCAGTAACAGCGCCACGAGTGCCAGCACGACCACGGCTCCAATCGACCAGCCGACGATCCATCCTCCCATTTCGCTCTCCTTTTCGAGTGCTTAGTCGTGGTTGCCGCCTTCGCCGTCACCGTTTTGCGCGGCAAAGAAGTGTGGGACCCTCGATGGTCACCGGCAGGCGGCCACCGGTGGTGGTATAGGTCACATGCTATGTGTACTCTACGGGTACCGTTCAAACGAAGGTCGACACATGGCCCAATACACCGTTGCCGATCCC
>JANOHI010000447.1:0-42298 GCA_031406385.1 Acidimicrobiia bacterium | reverse complement strand
GGCACCGTCGACGAGATCTGCGCCGACCTCATTGCCCGCCGAGAGCAGTACGGCTTCTCGTACATCGTCGTGCACGACATGGATTTGTTCGCTCCCGTCGTGGCGCGTCTCGCCGGTTCGTGACCACCGTCGACGGTTTCGGCCCCGGCCGGATCGGGGTGTTCGGCGGCACCTTCGATCCCATCCATGTCGCCCACCTCGCGGTCGCTGCCCAGGTGAAGCACCAGCTGCGTCTCGACACCGTGCTCTTCGTCGTGGCGAACGTTCCGTGGCAGAAGGCACAGCTGCGAAACGTGAGCAACGCCGAGGACCGCTACGCCATGGTCGCGGCGGCCGTCGACGGCTACGACGGTTTCGCGGCGAGCCGGATCGAGATCGACCGGGGCGGCGACAGCTACACCGCGGACACCCTTGCCGAACTCGCCGCTCCCGACCGTGAGCTGTTCCTGCTCATCGGTTCGGACCTGGTTGACGATCTCCCCTCGTGGAACCGCTGGGAGGAGATCCCGTCGCTGTGCACACTGGCGGTCTGCCATCGGCCGGGGGAGGCAGACCTCGGCGAATTGGCTCCGGGCTGGCGAACGGTGAGCGTTCGCTCGCCCGCGTTGGAGATCAGCTCGACGGAACTGCGTTCAATGGCGCGAGAGGGTCGTCCGCTCGACTTCTTGGTTCCGTCGGCGGTGCTCCACGTGATTCGCGAGCGCGGCCTCTACGCGCGCTGACCGCGGGGTGGCGTTCAGGTGGCCGCTGTCGTGTCGGGGTTCCCGCAAGGGCATTCGTCGACAAGAATGGTCGGCGATCACCCGCCCGGGGGTCGCCTGCCGAAGGACTGTTCCGCTGTCTTCTCATTCCGTTCCCCGCATCGTCGCCGACTCGACCGACTCGATCCGTGCGTTGGCATTTGCTGCTGCCCGTGCTGCCGACGACAAGAAGGGCTCCGACGTCTTGGTCCTCGACGTCGGCGACACGATCGGCATCACCGACGTGTTCGTGATTGCCTCGGCGCCCAACACGCGTCTGGTGTCGTTCATGGCGGAGGAGGTTGAGCGGGTCGTCAAGGAAGCCGGCGGCGACGGACCGATCGCCAGTGAGGGTCTGGAAGACGCGAACTGGGTCCTGCTCGACTTCGGCGGTTTCATCGTGCACCTCTTCTTGGAGGAGACCCGGCGGTTCTATGACCTGGAGCGTCTCTGGGCCGACGCCCCGAAGCTCGACTGGACCGGCGCGACCGCCTGAGGGGAAGCGCTGACGACACATGGAGAAGTCCGCAGGTCGGCGATCTGGGCTCCGAAGCGGTGCACACCAGTGGCCGCATCGCCCCGGTCGAGTGCACTTGCGGCCATGTCGATCCGGGGCACCCGAGGGTCCGAACGGGCCGGTGCGAGGCACGGCGGTGGGCGTGGCAGGGATCGAACCTGCTACCTCATCGATGTCAACGATGCGCTCTAACCATCTGAGCTACACGCCCCTGTAGGGAGGAATGACCTTAGCAGGCCCCCCGGAGACCACGAGGGCGTTCACCGCAACCGTCCATGGTCGTAGTTGGTGCGTTACCGGTGGCGTCCGACCAGTTCCAGATCCGAGTCCACTGTGTTGGTTGGTAGTTACAGGTGGCGTCCCACCAGTTCCAGATCCGAGTCCACCATCATGTGCACCAACTCCTCGAACGACGTGCTCGGCTCCCATCCCAACACCTTCTTGGCTTTGGCCGGATCGCCGATGAGCAAATCCACTTCCGCCGGGCGAAGGAAGCGCTCGTCGATCACCACATGCTCCTCCCAATCGAGGCCGACCCGGTCGAAGGCGACCTGGCAGAGTTCGCGGACCGTGTGGGTCTCGCCCATGGCGATCACGAAATCGTCAGGGGTGTCCTGCTGGACCATCAGGTGCATAGCCTTCACGTAGTCGCCGGCGAATCCCCAGTCGCGGCGGGCGTCGAGGTTGCCGAGTGGCAGTTTGTCCTGGAGGCCGAGCTTGATCCGGGCCACGCTATGGGAGACCTTGCGCGGCAAGAACTCGAGGCCGCGACGAGGGCTTTCGTGGTTGAACAGGATGCCGGACGAGGCATGCATGTCGTAGCTCTCGCGGTAGTTGACGGTGATCCAGTGACCGTAGACCTTGGCCACGCCGTAGGGGCTGCGGGGATAGAAGGGAGTGTCCTCGTCCTGGGGCACGGCCTGCACCTTGCCGAACATCTCCGACGATGACGCCTGGTAGAAGCGGATGCCCGGGTCGACGATCCGGATGGCGTCGAGCACCCGGGTGACCCCGAGAGCGGTCGTGTCGCCGGTGAATACCGACTGGTTCCAACTTGTCTGGACAAAGCTCTGAGCAGCCAGGTTGTAGACCTCGTGCGGACGGGCTTCGCTCATGACCTGCACCATCGAGGCAGCATCGAGAAGATCACCGGAAACCAGCGTGAGGCGGTCCTGGATGTGGGCGATCCGCTCGAAGGTGACCGTTGACGAGCGTCGAACCATCCCGACGACCTCGTAGCCGAGACCCAGTAGATGCTCGGCGAGGTAGGAACCGTCCTGTCCGGTGATGCCGGTGATGAGCGCGCGCTTTGTAGCCATGACGATCAGTATCGACCACTTCAGCGGGCACCTTCAGCCAACCCAGTTGGCAGGATTGGAGACGGCCGGACCCTACAGTTGCTGTTCATGAGCGGTGTCAGCGGATCGAAGGCGCTTGGCGACCGCATCGCCACGCTGCGGGTGGAGCGAGGATGGACGCAGCAGGACCTCGCCGACCGCCTGGCGATGAGTCGCACCGCGTTGTCCCACCTCGAAGCCGGCATGCGGGTGGCATCGGAACGGACCATCGTGATCCTCTCCGGGGTGTTCGGGATCGATCCCATCGCCTTCGTCAGCGGCACCTCGTATCCCATGGCCAAGGCCGAGCGCCTCCCGGTGATCGTCGCGTTGCACACCGAGGTCGACCTGGTCCTCGCGCTCTGCGCTGCTGAGACCGAGATCGCCGCGCGCTCGGGCAATGCCGCCCTGCTGTTCGAGCGGGCCACCTGGTGGACGCAGCGTCTCCGGGCGCTTGAGCGCCGTTGGCCCGACAAGCGCGATCGTCGGCGCTTGGCTGGCGAGATCGTCCGGCTCGCGGCGTTAGCGAACACCCTTGAGCGGTCGCCGGAGCACCGCTGACGCGTGCCGGGGTCTAGCTGCTCGGTCCAGGGTCCGCCTCAGGATACCTGCGGCGTTTCTGACGGCCGTCCGTGGCGGCGTCCTCCGCCTTGCGGTTGGACCAGACAGGCGCTTCGTTGTGCGTCCTTGCCACGAACGCCTGGTTCTCGCCACAAACGCGTGCCCTATCCTGAGGCGGATCCTAAGTGCGCGTAGAACGTAAGGAGGGTCCCTTCGGGGGCGGTCACCGTTGTGTTGCGATGACCCCACGGTTGATCTGTCGGTGCGCTTACGATAACGACGCCAGCGGCTTCAAGTCGATCGTGGGTCTCGTCGATCGCTCTCGGCGAGTCGAGTTCGATGCCGAGTCGTAAGCCATCGTGGGCCATGCGACTGTCCACGAGTTCCACGCATCCGCCGGTGGTCAGTCGAAGGATCATTCCGGCCGGCTGGAACTCGTCGACCGGCCATTCCTCGACCACGGTTGACCCGAGCGTGTCTCGGTAGAACGATCGCGATCGGGCGAAGGTCGGTGTCGGGACGATCACCCGAAGATCAGCCAAGGTGCACCGTCCGCAAGATCAGCGCGGCGAGTTCGGGCCCGCAGTCCTCCTGAAGGAAGTGTCCGCCGGAGGTGGTGAGGTGTGCCTGCCCTTGCGCGCCGGGGACGTCGCGGAGGAATACCCGTTCGCCCCCTTTGGTGATCGGATCGCTGTCGCTGAAGGCGCAGACGAACGGTTTCGTCCATGAGCGGAGGACCTGCCAGGCCGCCCTGTTGGCCGCCGAGCTGGGATTGTCGGGGTCGGTCGGCACCATCGATGGCAGCTGACGCGGACCGGCTTTGTGCTGCTCGGTCGGGAACGGTGCGTCGTAGGCGGCGACCTCGGCAGGGGCGAGGTCGCGGCTGGTCCCTCCGTTCACGATGACTCCGACCGGGAACGTCTGGACCGTCCGGGAGAACTTTTGCCATGCCATGAACGCGTCGGTCGCCTTGTTGTCGCCCGTCGGGAGCCCGGTGTTGGCGACAACCACGGCGGCGAAGCGGTCGGGTTCGGTGGTGACGAGGCGCAGTCCGATGAGCCCGCCCCAGTCCTGTCCGAAAAACGTCACGTCGGACGGGTTCACCTCACGGATCCACGCGAGCATCCACTCCACGTGGCGCTCATAGGTATGTGCGCTTTGCTCCGTGGGCTTGTCGCTCCGGCCGAAGCCGACGAGGTCGGGCGCGAGGACGCGACACCCGCCCTGGATCAGCGCCGGAATCATGAAGCGGTAGAGGTAGCTCCACGACGGCTCCCCATGCATGAGCAACACAACGGCACCATCTGGCGGTCCCTCGTCGACGTAGGCGATCCGGAGGCCGTCGGGAAGCTCGACGTAGCGGGGCTCGTACGGCCAGTCGGGCAGGGAATCGAAGGCCGCGTCGGGCGTGCGAAGGCTTTCCACGACCGACGATCCTGGCATGGCCATCGCCGGACCGGCGAGTCTGCGTGTCGAGGTACAGGAGCGATGCGACGATGCTCGAAACGAAACCCACCGCCAACTGGGCCCTGCTGTTCCGGACTTCGGTTGGCCCAGCGCGGCGGCGTTGGAACCCTCACCTGACGCAATCCGAGCCCGGGGGCGGTGGAACAAGGGGCGATGCCCCCCGCTGGGCGGCGTTGGATTGTGGAACGGAAATAATCTGAGCCCGGAGCCCGGAGCCCGGGGGTACACGGGGGCGGAGCGGTGTGGGACGCCGGACGTAATCGGAGCCCGGAGCCCGGGGGTACACGGGGGCGGAGCCCCCGTGGGAGTGGAGCTTAGGGGATTCGAACCCCTGACCTCTTGCATGCCATGCAAGCGCTCTACCAACTGAGCTAAAGCCCCGTAGCGGGTAACGAAGCTACCACGCAGCGCCGCCGGGAACTGACCGGTCAGCCGATGAACTGCGCCGCCGACCGGTCGACGAAATGTCCTGCGACGATGGCGCGAGCGGCATTGTGGGCGGGATGGGTGTCGTAGACCTTCCAGTCCTCGACAGAGTCGAAACTAGCGGCGATGCCGAAGTCCCAGTTGCCCTCGTGTATCCCGGTACCGACGGCGTAGGTCCGCATCTCCGGGATCACGGCGGGAAGGGCCCGGAGGGCGGCCGTGAACTCAGCGATCCGATCGGGTTCAACGCCGTCGGCGAAGCGGAGAAGGACGATGTGATGCATCATGCCCGAACGCTACCCGGGTGGGTGACCCTCGTCGGCCGACCTGCAATTCGCCCGCAACATTGGGTCAGCGGAGCGTGAGGATGTCGCAGCCGTCGTCGGTCACGAGGATGGTGTGTTCCCACTGCGCGGTGCGGGCGAGATCGACGGTGACCGCGGTCCAGTCGTCGTCCCACAGGTCGTAGTCGGTCGAGCCGCTCATCGTGATCATCGGCTCGATGGTGAACGTCATGCCCGGCAGCATGATCAAGCGGGCGTTGCGATCGAAATAGTGCGGAACGTTCGGCGCCATGTGGAACACCTCGCCGATACCGTGCCCGACGAAGGCGCGCACGACGCCGTAGCCATAGCGGGACGCGTGGGCCTCGATGGCATGGCCGATCACGTTGATGGCGCGGCCCGGCTTCACGGCCTCGATGCCCAGCTCCATACATTCGCGAGTGACGCGCATGAGCTGTTGCGAGGCTTCGTCGACGTTGCCGACACCGACCATGATCGACGAGTCGCCGTGCACGCCGTTGAGGAAGATGGTGGCGTCGATGTTGAGGATGTCGCCATCACGCAACGGTCGATCGTCGGGAATGCCGTGGCAGATGACCTCGTTCACCGACGTGCAGAGACTCTTGATGTAAGCCGGTGATCCGTACCCGACGCAGCTGGGGTAGCCGCCCTTCGCGATATAGAGCTCGTGGGCAATGGCGTCGATCTCGTCGGTGGTCATCCCGACCCGCACGAGCGGGCCAAGCTCGGCGAGGACCTCGGCCACCGCGCGTCCGGCGACACGCATCCTGGCGATGGTGTCGGCGTCTTTGACGAGCGGGACGTTCGTCTTCTTCGGCCGGCCACCGTTGGCGACATAGTCGGGTGCTGCGATCATTTCGGGAACGGGCCGCCGTGGTGAGACGATGCCCGGCAACACCGTCGGCTCGGTCACGACGACCGCGTTGGCCGACGCCTTGTGGCAGCGCTTGAACTTTCGTCCGCTCCCGCACCAGCAGGCGTCGTTCGATTTCGGCAGGAGAGTGGGTCGGGTGATTGTGGTCATAGCGGGCTCTATCCATCGTAGGCCCGCCGTCCCCGTTCGCTGACGGACGTCGCCGTGCCCTTCCCCCGCCCGTGTAGGTCGAGTTCGCGCGCAGCTCGCCCGATTTCACGCGCACATCGGCCGAAACGACTGGTTGGCGGCGCGAATCGGGCCGAGGTGCGCGTCAAGACACCTAAGGTGCGCGTGACACCTCAGTCCGTACGGATGGAGGAGTTGCGCCGAGGGCGGAAGGGACGTGCCTCGGCCCGACGAACGGCCGATTCGATGGCGCGCAGCATCTGATCAGGTCGATGAAGCACCTGGTGTGCCGAGAACGTCACCCAGTGAAAGCCGAGCTCGTCGTAGGTCGTCTGGCGGGCATGGTCGGCTTCGAAGGAACCTTCGCGGTACGTCCTGCCATCGATCTCAATGATCATGCCGTGCTGAGGGAGCGCGATCCGCGGTCGCGGCATCGGGCGGAAAGGCAGAAAGAAGTCACAGCGTTGCAGAATCCGCCCGGTCGCACCGATGATCGGCACCTGACGCCACGGTTCCCATCCCGCCACGCGGAAGCTCTGCACGGCGGCAGTCTCGGCGAAGCTCTCGGTCGGCGGGACATGACCGCGACGGTTCAAGACGGCATGCATCGCCCGGTCGCCCGGCGCCGAGGATCCGGAGACCCGCAATTGCTGCATCTCGACGAGCATCGAACGAAGGGCGTGCTCGACCGCGAACTCGACGCGATCGACTGGATCGATGCCGTCGATCCCGACGGCCCGGTGCAAGGCGTCGTGATCGCTGGCGAGGTGGCGAAGGACCGTTGCCGGGTGGGCAAGATCAACGTCGCCAACCCGTATTGGCGGTAACCGACGTCGGGTTCGGAGGACTCCTGGCTCGGACCGGAAGCCGACAGGTAGGCACAGCTGGGGAAGCCAGTCGATGTCACGAAACCCGTCGAGATCCAACAGGCGAGCGGCAAAGGGGCCGGTCAGGACCGGTGGTGGTGCGATAGTTCTCGGCATTGTTCGCTCCGATGTGTCGTGAAGCGGGGAGCGGGGAAGGAGCTGCCACTTTGGCCGATCGTCGACACGTCGGGCGAGCCGGTTGCGATGGAGTCGGCGCCGCCGGCGGATTGGATCACAGATCTGCTGCTCCCACGCGCAGCTCGGACGATCTGGCGAGCGCACCGCCCGCAAACCATCGGCCACGGCGCGATTTCGGCTGAGCTGCGCGCCGAACAAGCTGAGCTGCGCGCCGATTGAACGATTCGGGCAACGGTGGAAGGGGTCGGCGGGGGTCGGGTGTACCCCTTCCTCGTCGGTGAAGTGAAGACTGCGTCGAGGAGGGGGCTTGTAGCCTGCTCAGCCATGTCTGACGCCGGTCCGCAACCCTCCACGCCCGCCCCAGGCGGTCCGTCTTTCCGTTACAACGCCACGCTGGCCGGAGAGATCGAGGCGCGGTGGCAGGACCGGTGGGATGTCGAGGGGACCTTTTACACCCCGAATCCGACGGGTCCCCTGAGTGAGGGCTTCGACGCCGTTGCCGGCGCCAAGAAGCTGTTCGTGATGGATATGTTCCCGTATCCGTCCGGAGCGGGGCTCCACGTCGGCCACCCGCTGGGCTTCATCGCCACCGACGTGTTTGCCCGGTTCAAGCGAATGACCGGCCACAACGTGCTGCACACCATGGGGTTCGATGCTTACGGTCTCCCGGCCGAGCAGCATGCCGTCGCCACCGGTCAGCATCCGCGCATCAACACGGAGAACAACGTCGCCACGTATCGGCGTCAGCTTCGCCGCCTTGGCCTGGGTCACGATCCCCGTCGTGCGGTCTCGACGACGGATGGTGACTTCCTTGAGTTCACCCAGCGCATCTTCCTGCGGATCTTCAACGCTTGGTTCGATCCGGAGGCGACGAATCCACTCGGTGGGCCGGGCGCGGCTCGCCACATCGACAGGCTGATCGCGTCATTCGCCGAAGGAACCCGGCCAACTCCCGATGGTCGGCCGTGGTCCTCGTTGACGGAGCGCGAGCAGCGGACCCTGGTCGACTCGCATCGCCTCGTCTACCTGGCCGAGGTTCCGGTGAACTGGTGTCCGGGTCTCGGCACGATCGTTGCCAACGAAGAAGTCACCGCCGACGGTCGCTCGGACCGCGGCAACTTCCCGGTGTTCAAGCGCAACATGACGCAGTGGCTGATGCGTATCACCGCCTATGCCGAGCGCCTGATCGACGACCTCGATCTCGTCGATTGGCCTGAGCCGGTGCGCTTGATGCAGCGAAACTGGATCGGCCGCAGCCTGGGAGCGAGGGTGAGCTTCGCCAGTACTGCAGGCGACATCGACGTGTTCACCACCCGGCCCGACACGTTGTTCGGCGCAACGTTCATGGTGCTCGCCCCTGAACACGGAATGGTCAGCGCGCTTACGACAGACTCCTGGCCGACGGGCACCGACCCGAGGTGGACGAACGGCCACGACACGCCCGCTTCGGCGATCGGCGCCTACCAGTCGGCGGCGGCGTCGAAGTCCGACGTCGATCGCCAAGTCGAGACGAAGACGAAGACCGGCGTATTCACCGGATCGTTCGCCGTGAATCCGGTCAATGGCCGAGATGTGCCGATCTTCATTGCCGACTATGTGCTGACGGGCTACGGCACCGGGGCGATCATGGCGGTGCCCAGCGGCGATCAGCGTGACTTCGAGTTCGCACGACAGTTCGGCCTGCCGATCCAGGCGACCATTCGTCCTCCCGACGCCTGGTTCGCCGAGCACCAGAGCGAACCGTCGCTCGATTGCGCCACATGGCCAATGGCCTATGTCGGCGACGGTCCTGCGGTGAATGGCACCAACGATTCCCTCTCGCTCGACGGTCGCGGCAAGGCCGAGGCCATTGCGGCGATGAATGCGTGGCTCGAAGCGAACGGTCGTGGGCACGGCAGCGTGCAGACCAAGCTGCGCGACTGGCTCTTCAGCCGTCAGCGTTACTGGGGCGAGCCGTTCCCCATCGTGCACGACGAGATTGGGCCGATCGCCCTGCCGGAATCGATGCTCCCGGTCGACCTGCCCGACACCGATCAGTTCGCGCCGCGCAGCTTCGATCCCGAGGATGCGCAGAGCGAGCCGGAACGTCCACTCGACCGTCTCGTGGACTGGAAGAACGCCACTCTTGATCTTGGCAACGGAAAAGGTATGTGCACCTACCTTCGGGAGACGAACGTGATGCCCCAGTGGGCTGGTTCGTGCACGTACTATCTGCGCTATATCGATCCGACCCTGGTGGAGGCGATCACCACCCCGGAAAACGAGCGCTACTGGATGGGGGAGCGTGGCGTCGACCTCTACGTGGGTGGCGTGGAGCACGCGGTGCTCCATCTGCTCTACAGCCGGTTCTGGCACAAGGTCCTTTTCGACCTCGGCATCGTTGGCACTCCGGAGCCCTTCGCCCGCCTCTTCAACCAGGGCTACATCCAGGCTTACGCATACACCGATCCACGCGGAATGTACGTGGAGGCGAGCGAGGTGGAGGAGCGCAACGGCGAGTTCTTCCATCACGGGGAGAGGGTCAACCGCGAATACGGCAAGATCGGCAAGAGCCTGAAGAACATGGTCTCGCCCGACGAAATCTGCGAGGCGTACGGTGCCGATACCTTGCGTCTGCACGAGATGTCGATGGGACCGCTGGAGCAGTCGAAGCCATGGGACACGCGTGCTGTTTCCGGCGCGCACCGTCTCCTGCAGCGCATCTGGAGGGTCGTGGTGGACGAGGACTCGGGTACAACTCGCGTCACGGATTCGTCGCCGACGAACGAAGACCTTGTCGTGCTGCACCGGACCATTCACGCGGTCACGGCCGCGATGGACGACTTGCGCGTCAACACGCCGATCGCCCGCATCACCGAACTCACGAACCACCTCACGTCCACCTACCCGAACGGTGCGCCACGTGGGCTGGCCGAGCCGCTCGTGCTCCTCGTCGCTCCGTATGCCCCGCACCTTGCCGAGGAGCTGTGGTCGCGCCTCGGCAATCGGCAATCACTGATCCGTTCCCCGTTTCCGGTCGCCAACCCCGCATACCTGGTGGCCGACACCGTTGACGTGCCGGTTCAGGTGAACGGGAAGGTCCGATCCGTCCTCACCGTCGCCACCGGGCTCGATGGCCCGTCGCTCGAAGCCCTCGCTCGGGCCGATGAGAAGGTCGCCTCCCACCTGATGGACAAGACCGTCCGCAAGGCCGTCGTGATCCCCGGAAAACTGGTGAACTTCGTGGTTTCCTGATCGTCGAATGGCGGTGGCCAGGTCCGTCGGCAAGGTGCCAGAGAATTCTCACCTCATCGGACTACCGTTGACGCTCGTGATTCGCGCTCTTCCGAAACGTTCGATCCTTGCCGGAGCTGTCTTGCTGACCGGGTTGCTGCTGGCGGCCTGCTCGGAGAAAGATGTCGCCACTCCGGCCACGATCATCGAGGACACCTCGATCGGCTACGCCACGGCGGCGACCGACGCTCCATCGACGCTGGCCCCGACGACCACGATCGCCATGGTCGCGCCGAAGGACCCCAAGGAGTGCCCGCCCGTCGATGGTTCGGGGCCACAGAAGCGGGAGTTCAAGGCCGAGCCCCCGCTCTGCATCGACCTGAAGAAGACCTATGTGGCCACGATGGAGACGTCGGAAGGGACCATGACCTTCGACCTCCTCGCCGATCGGGCGCCGCGCACGGTGAACAGCTTCGTATTCCTCGCCCGCCAGAAGTACTTCGACGGGCTCACGTTCCACCGCGTCGTGAAGGACTTCGTGCTGCAGGGTGGTGACCCGAAGGGCGACGGTTCGGGTGGCCCCGGCTACGCGTTCGCCGATGAGCTGCCCAGGGCGGGCGAGTACAAAGTCGGTTCGTTGGCCATGGCGAACTCCGGTCCGAACACCAACGGGAGCCAGTTCTTCGTCATCTCCGGACCCAACGGTTCGTCGCTTCCGCCCAGCTACTCCTACTTCGGCCAACTTCAGGTAGGCAAGGGTGAGGACATCATCAAGAAGGTCGATGCGCTGTCGCCCGCGGGCGACGGGCCGCCAACCAAACCGGTGACGATCATCAGTGTGACGATCACCGAGAAGTAGGCCCGTGTGGGGGTGGCGGACGGGATCAGCGCAGTGACGATCACCGCGAAGTGAACTTGTGCCGGGTTTACAGAACACGAGACTCCCTGAGCGAGTCGTCAGCTGCGCTATGTAACGAAACCCCGAGCGCCATGGTCTGACAACGCGTGTTGAACTCTGCGCCGCAACGCCATCTTCGGACGCTTCCCGAACGCATCGTGGAAGGGTCGAGCCGGGGCACGCTCACGGTGTACCACCACGATGAAGGTGAGACCGTCACGTGGGCCCAGGTCCACGCCGATGCTCTCGTGCTCGCGGCCAACCTGCGAGACCTCGGCATCGGCCTTGGCCTGGGTTCGCATCTTGCCTTGCTTGGCCCGACCTCGCGCCGCCTCGTCACCGCGCTGCAGGCCACCTGGCTACTGGGCGGCTGTGCCGTCATGCTGCCGCTGCCGATGCGGCTGGGCTCCCTCGACGAGTTCACGTCGCAGACCCGGGTACGCGTCCGCAACGCCGATTGCGCCGCAGTCCTCGTCGATCCTGACTTCGCACCGTTCTTCGTGGCCGAGGCGGGCGACCCGCCGATCGTCATCCTCAGCGATGCGCTGCTCGCACCAACGGTTGGCGCCCCGTTCGAGATTGCCAGCGTTGCCCGAGAAGCGCTGGCGATCCTGCAGTTCACCAGCGGTTCGACCTCGGCACCGAAGGGCGTGATGCTTCCTCACCACGAGGTGTGCGCGAACCTCGACGCCATCGCGATGGGTGTTGAGCTCGATCGTGACGTCGATGTCGCCGTGTCGTGGCTGCCGCTCTACCACGACATGGGCCTGATCGGCCTACTGCTGACGCCGATGACGACGGGTACGTCGTTGGTACTCGCCGGTCCCCAGGACTTCTTGGGGGCGCCGAGCCGGTGGATGCGGTGGATCTCTCGGCACCGAGGCTCGCTCACCGCTGGTCCGAATTTTTCTTACGTGCTCGCTGCTCGCGCGCTGCACCGCGAGGAACAGCTCGACCTGTCGTCGCTGCGCATGTCGCTGAACGGCGCCGAGCCGGTCGATCCCGTCACCGTCAACGCGTGGCTCGACGCCGGCGAGCGCCATGGCCTTGCTCGGGGTGCAGCGTTTCCTGCGTTCGGTATGGCCGAGCTGACCTTGGCCGGTTCGTTCCCGCCGGTCGGTCGAGGTTTGGTGACCGACACGGTCGACCTCGCAGTCCTGGAGACGGAGCGTTTCGCCGCGCCTTCGACGCAAGGGGCGAAAGGCGCGCGTACGTTCGTGAAGCTCGGAAAGGCGGTCGAAGGGCTCGAGTTGCGTATCGTCGATCCCGACGATGGACGCGTCCTCGTCGAGCGGGAGGTCGGCGAGCTGGAGATACGCGGCACCAGCGTCACCCCGGGGTACTACAAGCGGCCAGATGCGACGGCCGGTGCCTTTCACGACGGTTGGCTGCGGACGGGCGATCTGGCGTACCTGGTCGACGGCGAGTTGGTGGTGTGCGGAAGGCAGAAGGACGTCATCATTGTCGGCGGCCGAAACGTTTGGCCCGAGGACATCGAACGCGCTGTCGCCTCCGTAAGCGGTGTGCGGCCGGGAAATGTGATTGCGTTCGGTGTACCCGGACGCCACGAGAAGCACGAGAAGGAGGAGGTCATCGTCGTCTGCGAGACGAAGGCCGACCCTGCGGACTATGCATCGGTCATCGACGCCATCAAGCACCGCGTTCGCGACGCCGTCGGCCTACCGGCGCACGAGGTGGTCCTGATCGCCCCGAGCTCGATGCCCAAGACATCGTCGGGCAAGCTGCAGCGTTCCGAGTGCAAGCACCAATACCTGGCCGGCGCTCTCGAGACCGTCCTCGTCTGAGCAACCGATCGCGGTCGGCATTCTGCCATCGGGGCCTGGCCGGCGATCAGTGCCCGGTCACCAGAGTGTGCTCACCGGGAAGTGCGAGAACGCCGGGTCTGAGGTCACGAGGACGGCGCCTTCGATCCCGCCCTGCGCAGCGAGCATCCGGTCGAACGGATCTCGATGGTCGGTCGGGAACGAACCGGCCAGAAGCGCGTGTCCGACGGTGATCGGTAGTTGCGTTGCTCGCAGGTCTGCGATCGTCGCCTCGAATCGAAGGATGATCGCCTCGCCTCCGGGAAGCTTTCCGAGGCGGCTCTTCGTCGACACTTCCCATGCGGATGCGGCGGAAACGAGGACTTCGTTGTCACGGTCGTCGATTGCCGCGTTTGCGTTCGCACTCAGTCGTGGCGAGCCCACGGCCCGCCAGAGGAACGCGTGGGTGTCGAGGAGGAGCTTCATCGTCGTCGAGTGCTCATCGTTCCCACGACGACAGCTCGTCGTCGGGCAGCGCATCGAAGAACGGATCGCCGGGCGCGACGTCGGGCCAGATGCCGGCGAGCATGCCCGACGGGCGCGGACCGGCTTCCACGGCGATCAACCGCGCGCACGGCACGCCGGCCCGGGCGATGATGACATCCTCACCGTGCTGCACCTCATCGAGCAGCCGGGAGAGGTGGGTCTTGGCTTCGTGGACGTTCACGGACTTAGTCATAAGACTTAGTCTACCAGGGTACCTCCGATGGCAAGCCTGAACGGGGGATCCGGCGCCGTCTGGGACGGCCCACAGAGGTGGGCGCCAAATGCCCCCGGAGCGTTGCTCCGCGAATGGGTCAGGCGACGCGGGCCAAGGACGATGCTGCCGGCCGAGTGGGTTAGGCGGTGGCCTTGAGGTCGCCGAGGATTTCGTCCCACAGGCCGGGTGCGGTTTGGTACGGGGCGTAAAAGCTGATTCGGTCCACGGCGTCGCCGCACCGTGCGGTGATGGTCGCGGCGACCTTGGCCGGTTCGGCCACAACGGAGAAAGCCTCGAGCACCTCGTCGTCGAGGGCTTGGCCCATCTCCACCCATTTCCCCTGCTTGGAGAGGCCATTGAGCTCCGTCTGCAGTTCACCCCAGCCGTGGAGCTCGAGGACGGTGCGATAGGCCGGTGTGGATCCGTAGAACGCGATCTGGGCCTTCGTGCCGGCCTTGGCCGCTGCCATCTCGGCCTCGTCGCGTCCCGTGGTGACGAACAGCGGGAGGCTGATCTCGAAGTCCGAGCGGGATCGCCCGGCCTTGGCCAGGCCGCGGTCGAGGGCCGGGATGGTGACTTCGCGGAGGTAGCGGTCGGTGGTGAACCCGTGGGCGAGGAAGCCGTCACAGGTCTCGCCGGCGGCCTCCGTCATCAGTTCGCCAACGCCGGCAAGGAACACCTTGGGTGCGCCGTGCGGGTTCGGGCCGGGATTGAAAAACGGGCTCATGAGGGTGTGGGTGTAGAAGTCGCCACGGAACTCGAGCTTGGTCCCCTCGTTCCAGCAGGACCAGATGTGGCGCATGGCGAGGATGAACTCGCGCATGCGCGGCGCCGGGTTGGACCACGGCATGGAGAATCGCTTCTCGATGTGCGGCTTGATCTGGCTGCCGAGGCCGAGGACGAAGCGTCCGCCGGACAACGCCTGGAGATCATTGGCGACCACCGCCGTGATCATCGGGTTGCGGGCGAAGGCCACGGCGATCGAGGTGCCGACGAGAACCTTCTCGGTGCCCTGGATGGCCATCTGTGACAGCAGGAACGGGTCGTGGTTCGTTTCCGGGATCCACACCCCGTCGTACCCCGCCGCTTCGGCGCGCTTCGCGCCCGCTGCCGTGTCGGTCCAGCTACCTGAGGCTCCACCATCGATTTTCATGGAGCCGACGGTAGCAACCGTCCAAATCCTCGACCAACTGGGTGCGGTGTCAGTGGCACTTCCGACGGCGGCGAGGTATTCGACGCGCACCTCGTCCCGATTCGCGCGCAGATCGGGTCGGAGACGCACCTGAGCATCATTCTCGGAGCCATCTGCGCGCGAAACACGCCGATCTGCGCGTGGGCTCGGGAATGGCGGCGCACGCCAGCAACGGGTCGAGCTCTACCCGGCCGCGACCTCGACGAGGGTGCGGCCGCGGACCGCGCCGGCGCGGATCGAAGTCAACACTGCGTCGAGCCCGTGGAGATCGGTGGTGACGGCGATGGAGCTGAGGAGGTCGTGGGGTTTGAGGTCGGTTGCGCACCGCTGCCAGATCTCGGATCGAGTGATCATGTCGAGCTGGACGGAATCGATGCCGAGGAGGTTCACGCCGCGGAGGATGTGGGGCAGGACCGTGCCGGTGAGCACCACGCCGCCGGTGAGACCCGACGCCGCCACCGAAGCGCCGTAGCGGAGCTGACGGATCACGGTCGCCAGTGTGGTCCCGCCGACGCAGTCGATGGCCCCCGCCCAACGCTCTTTCTCAAGCGGACGGGCGGCGTCGACGGAGAGTTCCGAACGGTCGAGAATGGTGGTGGCGCCGAGGGCGCGAAGGTACTCGTGCTCATCGGCCTTGCCGGTCGACGCGGCAACCTCGAACCCGCGCTGCGCAAGCATGGCCACCGCTGTCGAACCGACGCCGCCGGTCGCTCCGGTCACGAGGACGGGTCCGGAGCCGATGCGCAGTCCGCCTCGCTCAAGCGCGCAGACCGACTGGGCGGCGGTGAAGCCGGCGGTTCCGATGGCCATCGCCTCCTGCACGGTGAGGCCCGCAGGGAGACGGAGGACCTGACCCGCAGGAAGGCGGCAGTAGTGGGCGTACGCGCCGTGGCGGGCGACGCCGATGTCGTAGCCGTGTGCGATCACGTGGTCGCCGACAGCGACGTCGGCGGACCCGTCGACCGCTACGACGACACCGCCTACATCGATCCCGGCCACGAGCGGACTGATCCGAGCGACTCCTCCGTCGGCCAATGTTGCGAGTGCGTCCTTGTAGTTGACGCTCGACCACTGCACCCGCACCGTCACCTCGCCGGCGGGGAGGTCACCGGCCAGAATCGAGCCAACCCCGCGGGTGACGGTGACGGTTCCGTCAGCGGCGGTGGTCTTGGTGGCGATGAACGCGGGCAACGACGGCGGTACGGAGAACATGGAGTCGGGTTTACCCCATCGTTGCGCGATGCGAGAACTGCGACGCGCTCACTGCTCGCGCAGGTACTTCTCCAGCTCGGCGGCGAGCTCGTCGCCGCTGGGCAGGTCGCCGAGGTCGCCGCCAGCCATCCCGAAGCGGCCGGGTCGCATCGGCATCTCCGAAGCCACCTGCTCTTCCAGGCGGCGGACCATCTCGACGTGCTCGGGGTTGTTCTGCACGAGCTGGTCGATCTGGGCGTTTGCGGCAGTGCCGGCGTTGCGCAGTTCGACGGTGTCGACGACGAGGCCCGTGACTCGGGCGAGCGTTTCGAGCAAAGAGGCCGCCGCGGCCGGGAAGGGCATCGCGGCGGCGTAGTGGGGAACGCGAGCCCACAGGCCGACAGCGGGGCGACCGGCTTCGGCGAACCCTCGCTCGATGGCCGCCTGTACCCCTCCGGGGATGTCCATGGTGGCCTCGAGGTAGCCGACCTCGTCGGCGAGTTTCTGGCTGGTTGCCGTGGCGCCGATCGACACCGGGCGGGTATGCGGCGCGGCGGCGGGGAATGCCCCGAAGCCGACGCAGAGGCGCACGTCGAGGCGCTGGACCACATCCATAAGCGCGCGGACGAATCCGTTCCAACGCATGTCCGGCTCCGGGCCGGTCAACACGAGGAGGTCCTGCCCGGCGGAGTCACGTCCATGGCGCATCTGCAGACGCGGCCAGCGGAGCTCGGTGTTCACGCCGTTGATGAGCCGCATGGTCGGACGGCGGGCGCGCTGGTCGAGCAGCTCATCGGTGTCGAACCGCAGGAGTCGATGCGTTCGGATCTGCTGTTTCAGCGTGCCGATCGCCGTGGCCGACGCGTAGCCCGCTTCGATCCAGCCCTCGAGCGCTACGACAAGCACCGGATCCTTCAGCCCCTCCGGAACGGGGTTCTCCCAGATGACGAGATCGGTCATGACAATCCTTCCAGCGCGTTCGCTGCGCTTGTCGCCAGGAGCGGCACCTGCTGTTCGAGCGCTCGCCAGTCGTAGCCGTCGTCTCCCATAGCCCCGGCCCGGTAGCGCGCGTACACACCATCGAGGATGCAGGCGAGCTTCCAGTACCCGAAGGCGACATAGACGTCGAGGTCGCGGAGGTTGCGTCCGGTCCGCTGGGCATAGCGCGTCCGCAAGGCCTGTCGACCGAGAAAGCCTGGAGTCGAGCTTGCGCCAAGGCCGAGAGGCGGGTTGGGATCATCCGGTTCGGGCCAGTAGACGAGCAGAAGGCCGACGTCGGCGAGTGGATCGCCGAGGGTGCAGAGTTCCCAGTCGAGCACCGCAACGACCTTCCCAGCCTGGTTCACCATCGTGTTGTCGAGCCGATAGTCGCCGTGGACGATCGAGACACCCTGTTGTTCAGGGACGCGACGCAGCAGTTCCCCGTGGACATCGTGGATGGTCGGGATCGGATAGGTGCTCGACTGCTGGAACTGGCCGTACCAGCGCTTGAGCTGACGCTCGAAATACCCCTCGCGCTTGGCGAGGTCGCCGAGGCCAACGGCATCGACGTCGAGTGCGTGAAGGTCGGCGAGCACGTCGACGACCGATTCGCTTGCCCGGACCTTCGCGGCGTCGTTGAGGAGACGGGCGTCGTCAGCGTTGCGCAACACGAGCCCGTCGACGTACTCCATCACGTAAAAGGGGCGATCGTTCACGGCAGGGTCATCGCAGAACCCGAGTGCCGCTGCCACGGGAACGGTCGTGTCAGCTAGCGCCGAGATGAGCCGATGCTCACGGGCGACGTCGTGGGCGGACGGGAGCAGTTGCCCGAGGGGCGGACGCCGCAGGACGTAGCGGTGCCCGGCGGAGTCGTCGACCAGGTAGGTGTAGTTCGAGCGGCCGCCCGCGATCAGGGAGAACCGCAGCGGGCCGGTCGTGCCGGGCACGTGCTCCGTGAACCACCCGGTCACGTTGTCGACGTTGATCCCCGGAGGCGCTGTGGTGGCCGAGTCGATGCGTTCCGGCGCGGTGGGGGACGCCGTGATTGACGGAATCGGGTTCATGTATCCCACCACCGTATTCGAGGCGAGACCGCTCGGTGCTCGCAGCCTGGCGGCTCGGGCGTCTGCACTGCGCTTTTTCCCCGCGGTCGTGGCGCCGCCGGCCACATCCGCTTCACCGCGGCCGCGGCCAAGTCACGCCGGCTCTGATCGGCGCAGGTCAGCGAAATGGTTCGGGGGCGCCTCAGAGGCGGTAGTTTTGCACCCCCACCGTTCGTCTCCTGGAGTGCCTGGTATGTACATCGACGTCACCGACGCCACCTTCCAAACCGAGGTGGTCGAGCGATCGAAATCCGTTCCGGTCGTGGTCGACCTGTGGGCGCCGTGGTGCGGGCCGTGTCGCACGCTGGGTCCGATGATTGAGCGGGTCATCGATGCCAAGAACGGTGAGGTCGTGCTGGTGAAGGTCAACGTCGACGACAACCCGCGGGTGTCGTCCACGTTTCAGGTGCAGTCGATTCCGGCGGTGTTCGCCGTCCATGAGGGCAAGGTCGTCGATTCGTTCGTCGGCGCCCTTCCCGAGGCGCAGATCAAGATGTGGGTCGATCGGCTCGCTCCGGCGGCGTCGCCGGTCGAGATCGCCATCGACAACGCTCTTGCTGCGGGGAACGAGGAAGGCCTTCGCGAAGTGCTCGCCGTTGAGCCGGGCAACGAGCGGGCCATCGTGGCGATCAGCAGGATGCTCGTCGAACGCGGGGAGTTCGACGAACCCCTGGCCCTGCTGGCTCGGATTCCTGAGACGCCCGAGACCGCGGAACTGGCTGCCCGCGCCCGACTCGGTATGTCGGAGATGGGGGTCGGCGCGGAGTCGTTCACGGAGCTTGACCTTCTCCTCGATCAGGTCAAGACCGACGATGACGCCCGTCAGAAATACGTCGATCTCCTCGCTGCACTCGGCGAGCACCCGAAGGTTGGCGAATACCGCCGCAAGCTCGCCGCCCGGTTGTTCTGACGTCGGTGCTGCATTGCTCTGCGTCCGAAGGATCGTCTGATGGGACCGACCATGGCTGGTCGTAAACGCCTGAGCAAGGTCGACGGTCACTGGCTCTGGGTCGGCGGGCCCGTCCCTCCCGGCTCAGGGGGGATCACGCTCGGGTCGCTGGTCATCGTCCGCAAGTCAGCGGCGCGTGGCGGCGGGTTCGCAGAACTCCTCGCCCACGAGCAGGTCCATGTTCGGCAGTTTGCCGAGCTCGGCGCCGCTCGCTTCCTCGCTCGATACCTTACGTCGTATGCGCGCTTTCGTCTTCGCGGCTACGGGCACTGGCAGTCGTATTCCCGCATACCGCTCGAGGTTGAGGCACGCGTCGACTCGCGTTCGCGCGTTCAGCGGTCGGTCTCCGGTGTGCCGAGCCGGGTCAGCTCGTCCGATACGACCTGGCCAACGGCAAACGCCGCTTCAGTTTGACCACCACCGGTGGCGACGGGCGTCGACGCCGTGGTTTCCGACGCGCCGATGCACTGAACCAAGACGAGGTCCGGTCTGGGCGCGCCGCTGGGGTTTCCGACGCGCCGATGCGCCGAACCCGGTAGAGGCCCGGTCATCGTCATACCCCCGCCGTAGCATTCGAAGAGTCGCTTCCCCGGTGACAGTTGCAGGTTGTCGACAACGCACGGTGCGTGCTCGTGACGACTGTGCGTTCTGAGCTCGGAGGTCGGTATGGAAACGCCCGAAACGATGACGGTACGAGCGGCGTCCACGTTCAGCAGCCTTACCCGGCCCCGGCCGAAGCCCACGCCGGTCGAGCAGCTCCGGGCGTTGACAGCCCATTGCTTCGAAACCCTTCGCGGGTGGATTGGCGGTCACCGCAGGGTCTTGCTCGCCTTCGGCGCCATGGGCATCACGGTGGTGGTGGTTGGTCTGGTGGGACCGGCCGCACTGGCTCGGGTTCCGAGAGCTGCGCCTCAGTCTTCATCCGATGATCCGGTTCTCCCGCTTACCCCCATTGCCGCACTGCCCCTTGAGATCGGTCCCACTGCGCCGGGGCCCCAGGCGCCTCCGGCGTCGAGCGCGGCCATCGCCTCGCCCGCAGGTTCACCGATCGAAGCAGTGTCGCTTCGCCCCGCGTCCACATCGCTGTCACCGGTCGGGCCTACGTCGCCGACCGTTGTCGTCCACGCAGCGGGAGCGTTGGTCGCTCCGGGTGTGTACCGCCTGAATGACCCGGCCCGGGTCACCGACGTGGTGGTCGCGGCCGGTGGTCTCACTGGTGACGCCGATCCCGACGTGTTGAACCTTGCGGCGCGGGTCGGTGACGGCGAGCGCATCTTTGTCCCGCGGCGAGGCCAGTCACCTCCCGACCTGGTCGTCGGATCGACGGGCTCGGGATCGTCGGCGGGGTCAGCCCTCACGGCGAAGGGCGGCGTCTCGTTGCCGATCGTTGACCTGAATGTGGCTTCCGCCGAGCAGCTCGATTCCCTTCCCGGGGTCGGTCCGGCAATCGCCGAACGAATCATCGAATCGCGAACCCGGCTCGGCCGATTTCGCTCGGTGAACCAGCTGCTCGACGTCCCGGGTATCGGCGAGGCGAAGTTCGCAATGCTGAAGTCCCGGGTCCGGGTCTGAACGAGGTAGCGCCGGGGTTCGCCGGCGACGACGGACCACCTGGGTATCCCGATGCCACGATCGTGGCCGTGGCGGCGCTGGTTGTCGCCGGGTGTGTCTGGCCATGGTCGCCGAGCGTGTCGCTCGTCGTGAGCGCAACGACGCTTGTCGCCGCGGCCGTGGGCCGACGGCTGGCCGCTCCGGAACGTCACTCGTCGCCGACTCGCCGGATGCCGGTCATCGTCATGGGCATGGCGCTCACGGTGTTGGCTACGGCCGGCTGGGCCGGACGGGCGAAGGACGGCCTCTCGGCGCCGTCGCAGTCCTACGACGCGGTGAGAGCTGTCGTCCGCACCGATCCGGAGCCGTCGATTGGCGGAAGCAGGATCGACGTTGCCATCGACGGGCATCGTTGGAGCATGGTCGTGCCGACATCGATGCGGGGGGTGTCCCTGCGGGTCGGTGATGAGCTTGTCGTTTCGGGTTCGACGGTTGCCTTCCCGGTCCGTCGGTCGTATCAGGATGCTCGCCACCTGGCCGGTCGTTTCCGACTGCGCCGCGTCCTGGAGCGCCATGATGGCGGCATTCCCTATCGTCAGGCCAATGTGGTTCGGTCGGTTCTGTTGCGCAGCGCCGCGGGCTTCACCGACACGCAGCGAACGCTGTTCGCGGGGTTTGTCCTCGGTGATGTCAGCTCGGCGAGGGCGGAACTGACCGACGACTTCCGGGCCTCCGGGCTGTCGCATCTGGTCGTTGTGTCGGGCCAGAACCTGGCTTTTCTCCTCGCCGGCGTGGCCCCGCTCACGTCGGTGGTCAGTCGTCGGAACCTCTGGGTTCAGGCGATCCTCCGTCTCCTGGTCATCCTCGGATTCGTCTTTGTGGTCCGTTTCGAACCATCGGTGCTGCGCGCCGCGGTGATGGCGTCGGTGATCGTCGTCACGAAAGCGATCGGTCGGCCGCAACCGCTCCTCCGGGTTCTCACGGTCTCGGTGATCTTGCTCCTCGTTGTCGATCCCCTCCTTGTTCGCTCGGTTGGCTTCGGGCTTTCCGTCGGGGCGGTCGGTGGCATTGCCCTGTTTGCGCCCTGGCTGACTGATCGCCTTTCGTCGTGCGGTCCGCTGGCCGGTCCGTTGGCGATGACACTTTCCGCCCAGCTCGGCACGGCTCCCGTCGCCCTCCTCATCTTCGACGGTGTGCCGGTCATAAGTGTGCTTGCCAATGTGTGCGCAGTGGCAGTTGCCGCGCCGATCATGAGCTGGGGAGTGCTCGCTGGTCTTCCTGGTGGGTTGCTCGGTCCATCGGCGAGCTCGGTTGTCCATGTTCCGACGAGGCTTCTCCTCGACGTCGTGGCCGCGTTGGCGCGCTGGTTTGCATCGTTGCCGTTCGGATCGCTCAACCTCGCCGACGTTGCCATTGTCGTGGTCGCTGCCGTTGTTGGTCTCGTCATCCTGACGCCGGGCAGCGACGCGCGTCGCCGATCGGTGATGGTGTTCACCGTCTTGGTCTTCGCCACGCCGACGCTCCGCTCGATCGTTCGCGCCCCGGAAATCGTCGCGCCGAGCTCCCCCCGACCGTTCGGTCGCGGTGCGGTTCTGTTCGGCGCCACGCCCGACGGCTTGTGGCAGCACGTCGATGTGCTGGTGATCTCCCACGGAGCATCTGCCGGGGCTCTGCTCGAACGACTCCGGAACACGCGGGTTGGCTCGGTCGATCTGGTGATCGTCGAGTCGGGGGGGAAGCCGCAGGTCGCGGTTGTCCGTGCTGTCCGTCATCGCGTCGACGTGGGCATGGTCGTCAGCGCAGTCGGTGTCGGCGCGCCGCCCGGCGTCCGGTGGAAGCGAGCGCTTCCCGGTCTCACGTTGCGCGCCGGTGGCGTGAGGGTGGGGATCGTCTCCGTCCGCGATCGCCGACTGGAGATCGCCGTGACGTGAGCGCGCGGGAAAGGTCTGGCCCGGGGGAGGACCGCGTAGAGTCTTGCGGATGTCGTCGCTTCCCGTGCTGCTCATCAAGGGCGACGATCCGGTGCTTGTGGCCGATGCGGTCCGTTCAGCTGTCGCCGACGCGTTGGGCGACGAAGCCGCCGACCTGGCGCTGTCCGACTTCTCCACCGAGGACTACGAGATCGCCTCGCTCGTTGATGCCGCGCAGACACCGCCGATGTTCTCGATTCGCCGGATCGTGGTGGGGCGCGGGATCGGACGCTTCACGACGAACGACCTCGAACCTCTCCTCGACTATCTCGCCGGTCCTCTCGATTCCACCACGATGATCCTCGTTGCCGGGGGCGGTCAGACTTCGCGCAAACTGCTCGACGCGGCGAAGAAGAAGGGCTCGGTGGTCGACGCCGGTGTGCCGTCCGGCAAGGGTCGCCAAACGTGGCTTGCCGCCAAGCTCGCCGATGCCCCGGTTCGTCTCGACGCGCGTGCCCAGCAGCACTTGGCCGAGCACCTGGGCGACGACCTCGGTCGACTCAACGGGATTCTCGAGGTGCTTGCTGCGGTGCACGGCGAAGGCGCACGTCTCCGCCTCGAGGACATCGAGCCATTCCTCGGCTCGGCCGGATCGGGTGCGCCGTGGGATCTGACCGACGCCATCGACCGTGGTGATGCCGCTGGGGCGCTCGATCAACTGCATCGGATGATGGGTTCCGGCGAACGTCATCCCCTGCAGATCATGGCGAGCCTGCAGACCCACGTCGGCAAGATGTTGCGTCTCGACGGTGCCGGCGCTCGCGACGAGACCGAGGCCGCCGCCCATCTCGGTATTACCGGAAGCACGTTCCCGGCGAAAAAGGCGCTCGTGCAGTCGCGCAAACTCGGCTCGGCGGGTGTCAGCCGAGCCGTGCACATCCTCGCCGAGGCCGATCTCGATCTTCGCGGCCGTCGTGATCTTCCGGGTCCACTCGTGCTCGAACTCGCCGTCGCCCGGCTCGCCCGTCTCTCCGGGGCCCGTCGGTAACGCGTGTCGGCCATCGATCCCGCATCACTGAAGCAGGTCATCGTCATCCGACGAGACCTCAACATGCGACGCGGTAAGGAAATCGCCCAGGGCTCGCACGCCTCGATGGCGTTCCTCGTCGAGACGGTGGTCGGCGCATGTGATCCCTCGACCGGCCGGGGTGTGATCGAAATTGACCCGGTGGCACTTTCGTGGATGACGACGTCGAATCGGAAGGTGACGCTCCAAGCACGTTCAGAGGAGGAGCTCAATGAGTTGCACACCAAGGCGAGTGCGGCTGGCTTGCGATCTCGTCTGATTACCGATTCCGGCCGGACCGAGTTCGGTGGCGTCCCCACGATCACCGCACTCGCCATCGGACCCGATCAGGCATCGGCCATCGACGAGATCACCGGTCACCTCACCATCTACTGAACGGTCGCCGGCGATGCCGGGTGGGACTGGTCAGTCGAGGTGGGCGCCGATGAGCACGAAGGCCATTGTGGTGGGCGCTCCGCTGCGGTTGCGCCAGGCGTGGCGGGTGCTGTTCTGGATGACGAAGTCGCCCGCGCTGAGGTGGGTCATCGCACCATCGTCGAGCTCGAGATCGATCTCAGGATGCCCACACCTCGCTGATCGCCGTACCGGGAAGTAGCGCCAGGGTTGTGACGTCGATTTCGGCGTCGGTGACGAACACGGACTTGCCGCTTGCAGCCACACCGGTAACAACACGTCTGGTCGTGTGGGGGATCGTACGGGGTCGGGTTCATCCAGTCGGGTTCAGTCAGCACCGGTCGTTCCGATGGCGCGCGAGCATGACGGGATGGGAGCGCTTGAGATCCGTCCGGTCGAAGATGGCGACAACGAGACGGTGGAGGCGATCAACCTCGCCGCCTTCGCCGGCGTCCACGAGTCGCTTGCCGAACTCCTCGGTCGGGATCTGAACACGCTGGTCTATCCGGATTGGCACACCACCCAGCACCAGGAACTTCTCGAGTCGACGGCAGACGCCACGACCTCGTTGTGGGTCGCTGAGCACAACGGCGGTGTGGTCGGGTTCGTTGTGCTGGACCTCGACTCGCTGAGCAAAGTCGGCGAGCTGAGTCTCATCGCGGTGCACCCCGATCATCAGGGCCGAGGCATCGGGACGGCAATGAATCGCTTTGCGCTCGACCACATGGCCCGCGCCGGTATGACGCTGGCCACCGTCGCGACGGGAGGGGACCCCTCGCACGCGGCGGCGCGTCGGTCCTATGAGAACGTCGGGTTCGTTGCGTTACCCCTCGTCCGCTACTACAAGGCCCTCTGAGAACCTGTCCGATCAACGATTGGCTGTCGGCGGTTTCTTTCCGCCCTTCCCGCCGCACATCAGGCTGTTTCTGCCGCACATCGGCGATAGACGTCCCAGAACGGACCAAAATCGGGCGATGTGCGGCGCAGGGCTGGCGTTGTACGGCGCGCCGGCTCAGGGTTCGGCGAGGAAGTCGTAGACCGCTGGCCACGCAGCCTTGTCCTGCACGAAGAACGCGTGGCCACCATCGAACTCGGCAAAACGAGCGTCGGGAATCTGCGACGCGATGGCTGCGCCGTTGGCGGGCGGCGCGGTGAGGTCGAAGGTGCCTGACCCGACGAGGGTCGGGCAGTGAATGGAAGGAAGACGGTCCCACACGTCGTGTCCCGCGCGGGCGAGCAGCTGGCCGCGCTCGCCGGCCACCTGTTCGCCGGACTTCGGACGGGCGGCCCGTTTGTCTCGATACCGAACCATCGCCGTTTCGAACGGCCGATCGGCCAACCACGCCTCGTCGAAGCGGCTGTCCATGAGATGGAGCACGACCTGACGCTCTTCATCGGCGGGCAGATCACGAGCTACGTGGAGCGGGTACGACGACCCGCCCGCACCGCCGGACGACGTGCACAGGAGAACGAGACGTTCGACGCGGTCTGGTGCGGTGACGGCGATCTCCTGGGCGACCATGCCTCCGAAGCTGACGCCGAGCAGGGCGAAGGTCGGCCAGTCGAGCGAGTCAGCGAAGGCGAGTGCGTCGGCGGCGTAGTCAGCCATCGTCCAGTCATTCGCGCCCTCACAAGGGTCGAGCGCGTCCTTGCGAAGCCCGGTCTCGCCCAACCCGCGCTGATCATGGGCAGCGACGGTGGCGTGGCCGGCGAGCGCGTCGATCATGAACCGGGACGATTCGCGACTCCCGCCGGAGCCATGGCAGAACACCACACGCCGTCCCGACCCGGTGACTTCTGCCGCGAACCGGAAGCCACCGTGAGAGAACGCAGCGTCCTGCGGGCCGGCCGTGTTCAACCGAGTTCCGTCACAAGTTCGCCCAGACGCAACTCACCCGCGCGGGTTTGGCCGCCGAGGCGGAGGAACGCCTCCATCGCCACGCGAGCCCGGTCGTCGCCGAGGGTACGGAAGAAGCCCCGCATCTCTTCGAGCAGGTCTTCGGGGAGGCCGTGCTCGGCACGGAGCACACTGGCCTTGGCCTCTCGCACGGCATGTGGTGGAAAGGACGCAACCCGACGGGCCAGCGCCATCGCCGCGTCGACCACTTCGGCAGCGGGGAAACACCGGTTCACCCAGCCCCATGCCTCGGCGGTCGTCGCATCGATGTCCTCGCAACCCAAGATGACCTCCATGGCCCGCGATCGGCCGATCAGGCGAGGGAGGCGTTGCGTGCCGCCGCCACCCGGCAGGATTCCGAGTGCCACTTCTGGTTGGTTGAATATCGCCGTCTCGCGAGCGGCGTAGCGGACGTCGAACGACATTGCGAGCTCGCTGCCACCCCCGCCCACACGACCTTCGATCACCGCGATCGTCAGCTTGGGCATACTCCGGAACAGCTCGCAGACCCGGGTGAACTGGGCAAGCTCGAACACTTCGATGCCGGGCGGGAAGCGAAGGATCGCGGCAACGTCGAAATGGGCGATCCAGAACCCGGGCACGGCGCTCCGCACGACCACCGCGCCGATGTCCTTGTCATGGGCCAGGGCCGCGCCGACCTGCTCGAATTCCCGGAGAAGCGCGCCGTCGTAGAGGTTGACGGGGGGCCGGTCGATCACGATCGTGGCCACTCGTGCGTCCACGGACGAAGGCTCGCCGCGTTGCACGATGAGGAACTGGAGGTCCGGCGATGCGGTCATGCGACGAGACGCTACCGGTGGCTGGTGGATCATCACTAGTCTCGAATCTCGGCCTGCTCGGCCGCATCGGAGAAGGCATTGCAGATGAGTGAAGAAGAGTTCGTGGGATCTGGCCGAGAGGTGCGTCGCCGACGCGGTGGGCGAGCGGCACCGGAGGGACGATCCCGGCTCCCCGAGCAGCGCCCCTTCCGGCAATCGCGTCTGCGGTACGCCCCGACCCAGGTGATCTCCGACGACGAACTCGAGATGATCCACCTGGCCTCACTCGAGGTGCTGGAGCGCATCGGCATGGACGTTCTCAATGCCGATGCCCGGGCAATCTTCGCCAAGGTCGGCGCCAGCATCGACGGCGAACGCGTGCGCATCGGGCGTGATGCCATCACCGCGGCCATGGCCACCGCTCCCGCCGAGTTCACGCTTCATGCCACCAATCCCGCCCATTCACTGCACGTCGGAGGGAACTGGGTGGCGTTCGGCTCGGTGGCCAGCGCGCCGAACGTTTTCGACCGCGAACATGGTCGTCGCATCGGAAACCGACACGACTACCAGAACCTGATCCGACTCGGGCAGATGCTCAACACGGTGCACTTCTTCTCGGGATACCCGGTCGAACCGATCGATCTGCATGCGTCCATCCGCCACCTCGATGCGACCTTCGACGCGCTCACGCTGGCCGACAAGCCGATCCACGTCTATTCGCTTGGAGCGGAACGAAACCGCGACGTGATCGAAATGGTTCGCATTGCCCGCGGTATCGACGACGAAACGCTCGAACGAGAACCGTCGCTGTTCACCATCATCAACACGTCGTCACCACTTCGCCTTGACCTGCCGATGGCCACCGGGATCATCGAGATGTCGAAGCGTAACCAGGTCGTCTGCATCACGCCGTTCACCCTCGCCGGTGCCATGGCTCCGGTCACGGTGGCTGGTGCAGTTGCCCAGCAGAATGCCGAAGCGCTTCTCGGGATGACCCTCACGCAGCTGGTGCGTCCCGGTTCACCGGTGATCTATGGCGGATTCACCTCGAATGTCGACATGCAGTCGGGCGCTCCGGCCTTCGGCACGCCGGAGTTCATGAAGGCCGCGATGATCGGTGGGCAGCTCGCCCGTCGCTACAAGGTGCCTTATCGATCGTCAAACGTGTGCGCAGCGAACACCCTCGATGCTCAGTCTGCATATGAATCAGTGTTCTCGCTTTGGGGTGCACTCATGGGCGGTGTCAACTTCCTCATGCACGGCGCCGGCTGGATGGAAGGCGGTCTGCACGCAAGCTACGAGAAGATGATGCTCGACGCTGAGCTGCTCGGGATGATGGAGTCGTTCCTCGAACCGCCGGTCGTCAACGCCGCTGAGATCGGCATCGATGCCATGGCCGACGTCGGTCCCGGCGGGCACTTCTTCGGCACGCAGCACACCCAGGACCGGTTCCGCACCGCGTTCCACCATCCAATGCTCAGCGACTGGCGCAACTGGGAGACCTGGGTCGAGGCGGGCTCACCGACCACCTACGACCGGGCGAATGCGATGTGGAAGAACATGCTCGCGGCCTACGAGCCCCCGACCACCCTCGACTCGGCCCGCCATGACGAGCTTGCCGCGTTCGTTGCCCGTCGTCACGCCGAGGGTGGCGTTCCGACCGACTACTGATTGCCGGCTGCCACTGCCGGGTGAGCACGACGCCGAGGACCCGGCTCAACGGGGGTAGGCCGATGCCTCGCCTAGATTCGTCCCCTATGCCTGTTCAGGAATCACCGGTACTCCACGATCTTCACGGCCGCACCGACGGTGGGATGAAGTCGACCGCCCGCGTCGTCGTGATCGGCGGTGGTGTCGTCGGCGCCAGCGTGCTCTACCACCTGACCAAGGCCGGCTGGACCGACGTGGTCTTGCTCGAGCGCAAGGAGCTCACGCACGGCTCGACATGGCATGCCGCCGGTGGCATGCACACGCTCAACGGCGATCCGAACGTTGCCAAACTGCAGCAATACACGGTCAACCTCTACAAGACGATCGAGGCGGAGTCTGGGCAGAACTGCTCGATCCACCTGCCCGGCGGCATCATGCTCGCCGACACCCCCGAGCGGCTCGACTGGTTGAAGATGGCCCAGGCTCGTGGCCGCTACCTCGGCATGGGTCTCGAGATGATCTCCATGGCCGAAGCCGCCGAGATCCATCCGTTGCTCGATCCCAAGCATTTCCTCGGATGTCTCTACGATCCCGATGAAGGCCACGTCGACCCATCAGGCGTCACCCACGCCTATGCCATATGCGCGCGTAACGCTGGTGCTGAGGTCTACCGTCACACGATGGTCGAGGCATTGGATCAGCGACCCGATGGCACGTGGACGGTGCGCACCAACAAGGGCGACATCCATGCGGAGCACGTTGTGAACGCCGGCGGTCTGTGGGCCCGAGAAGTCGGCCGCATGGTCGGCATCGAGCTTCCGGTGCTGGCGTTCGAGCACATGTACCTGCTTACCGACGACATGCCGGAGATCGTTGAGTACCGCGAGAAGCACGGCAAGGAACTGCCGATGTCGGTCGACTTCGCCGGCGAGTCGTATTTCCGACAGGAGGGCGACTCGATGCTGCTCGGCAGCTACGAGTACGACTGCGTCGCATGGTCGCCCAAGCAGACACCATGGGAGTTCGGCGCCCAGCTCCTCACGCCCGATCTCGACCGCCTGGAGAAGCCGCTCAGCATTGCCTTCGAGCACTATCCCAGGTTGCAGGAGGTCGGCATCAAGCGGGTCATCAACGGTCCGTTCACGTTTGCGCCCGACGGCAACCCGTTGGTCGGCCCGGTCCGTGGACTTCGAAACTTCTGGACTGCGTGCGGTGTGATGGCCGGTCTGTCGCAGGGGGGCGGCGTCGGCCTTGCACTTGCAGCATGGATGACCGAGGGTGACCCGGGCATGGATATCTGGGGCATGGACGTGGCCCGCTACGGCGACTACGCCACTCTCGGCTACACCGCTTTGAAGGCCCGCGAGAACTACCAGCGACGTTTCCGGATCCAGTTCCCGAACGAAGAACTACCGGCAGGTCGTCCGTTGCTCACCACGCCGGTGTATCAGCGTCAGTGCGACGCCAACGCCGTGTGGGGCGCGTCGTTCGGTCTTGAGTCTCCGCTGTGGTTCCAGGATCCGGGCAAGGAGCCGGTGGAGAACGTCACCTTCAAACGATCCAACGCGTTCGCCGTTGTGGCTGAGGAATGCCGCAACGTTCGCGAGGCGGTCGGTCTGACCGAAGTCTCGAACTTCGCCAAGTACGAGGTCACCGGTTCGGGTGCTGCGGCGTGGCTGTCGACCCTTCTCACCCAGCGCATGCCCAAGGTCGGCAAGGTCGCCCTCACGGCGATGCTCAACCACCGCGGCCGCATCGAAGGGGAGTTCACCGTCGCTCGCCTTGGCGACGATCACTTCTTCCTCTTCGGGTCGCTGCCGGCCGAGGTGCATCACTCGCGCTGGTTCATCCATCACCTCCCGACCGACGGCAGTGTCGAGTTCAAGGTCCGTGGCCTGGGTCTCACCGGTCTCTCGATCGCCGGCCCCCGGGCCCGCGACGTCCTCGCCAAGGTCACCGATGCCGATGTGTCGAACGCGGCGTTTCCATTCATGTCGTTCCGCAAGCTCGAATGCGGCATGGTTCCGGCTTTGGTCGGTCGCCTCACGTATTCCGGCGACCTCGGCTACGAACTCTGGGTCGAACCGCAGTACCAGCTCGTTCTATTCGACCGGATCATGGAGGCAGGCGAGGAGTTCGGCATCAAGCTCTTCGGCCTGCGTGCGCTGTTGTCGATGCGCCTTGAGAAGAGTTTCGGTACCTGGTTCCGCGAATATCGACCGATCTATACCCCGCTCGAAGCTGGCATCCTGAGCTACGTGAAGCTCGACCACGACTTCATCGGCCGTGCCGCCCACGAGGCCGAACTGGCCCGCGGACCGGAACGTCGTCTCGTCACGTTTGTCGTCGATGTGGCCGAGGGCGATGATGCCGCCGATGTGATCGGCGACGAACCGGTGTGGCACACCGACTACGATGGCAACGCCAAAGTCGTCGGCTGGATCACTTCTGGTGGCTACACCCACTACGTCGGGAAGTCGGTCGCCCTCGGATACATTCCGGCGGCGTTGGCAGAGAAGGGGAACGATGGTTTCGAGATCGAGATCATCGGCGAGCGGCGTCCCGCTCATCTGCAGCACGAGCCGTTGCTCGATCCCGCCGGCAGTCGTATGCGCTCGTAGTTCGCTGACTGAAAGGGAGCCGCCATGTCGAGACTGATCGTTGAAGGACTACCGCTGGACTATGTCGACGGCGACTCCGTTGCGGTCGCTCTTGTTCGGGCCGGACAGTCCCCCGCCCACGGCGGCACGATTTGTCTGGCCGGCGACTGCGGCAATTGCGTGGGTCGAATTGACGGCACGGCATGGGTCCGTTCGTGTCAGGTACCGGCGAGGCCCGGCATGGTCGTCGAGCGCCACCCTGCCGGTGGCGCACCCTCGATGCTCACCTCAATTGGCGACGTGAACGTCCCGGTCTTCCACGAGCACGCCGATGTCGTCATTATCGGTGGTGGTCGAAGTGGGTCTGCGACTGCGATCGCTATGCGCGCAGATGGCCATCAGGTCCTGGTGTTCGATTCGGCCGACGGCAACGAGGTTGTTGCGGTGTATCCAGGCCCGCTCGTCGTAGTTCGGACCGGGACCGGCATGCGGCATGTGCACGCCCACCAGATCGTGATTGCCACCGGGTCAGCCGAGGTGCACCCGGTGTGCGAAGGAAGCACGCTGCGCGGCATCTTCACCCCGAAGGCGGCGGCGCAACTCGTCGACCGCGGCGTCGAACTCGGGCGGGTCGTGTCCGTCGGCTCGGCGTCCATCGGCGAGAGCGTCGACGGAACGCTCCTCCGCCTCGACGGCCACGAGGGTCGCGTCACCTCCGTCACCGTCCGCGTCGCCGATGATGATCAGCGCACCTACGAGTGCGATTCCGTGGTCGTCGGGCTCGGATCGTCTCCTCGTGACGTCCTATCGCGCAGCAATGAAGACCCTGCGGTCTCTGTGGTCGGATCGGCCTCCGAGGCGCACGCGCTGCCGGTCTGTCCGACGAGCGGTGTCGTGTGCCCGTGCTCCAAGACCACCGTCGAGGATCTGTGGGGTGTGTGGAATCGCGGGTTCCAGGAGGTCGAGCTCATCAAGCGATCGGCTCTTGCCGGCACCGGTACATGCCAGGGATCTGTCTGCCTGCCGCACGTGCGGGCGTTCGTCGCCGAACGTTCCGGGCAGCCGGCGCTCCCCTTCACGGCCCGCCCGGCGGCGAAGCAGATCACCATGGCCGAAGCAATGGCGGGGATCCATCTCGATCCGTGGCGTCGCACGGCGTTGCACCACGAGCACCTCGCGCTCGGCGCAAACATGGATCGCTTCGGTTCGTGGTGGCGTCCGTGGAACTACGGCGATCACGTGGCCGAGTATTGGGCGGTGCGTGAAGCGGTGTCGATCGGCGACGTCGGCACCCTCGGCAAGATGATCCTTGCCGGGCCCGACTCGGTGGAGTTCCTCGAACGGCTCTACCCGACCACTGTCGCCGACATCAAGCCAGGCCGCTCTCGCTACGTGTTGCTGCTCAACGAGCGCGGTCATCTCATCGACGACGGCATGATCGTCCGGGAGTCCGACACCCGGTTCGTGCTTTCGTTCACCTCGGGTGGTGCCACGAACGCCGAGATGTGGATGCGGGATTGGGCCGAGACATGGAACCTCGACATCCGTCTGATGGATCGCACGATGGCCCTCGGCGCCATCAACGTCACCGGCCCGCGCGGTGGTGAGCTCCTGCAGCGCCTCGGTGTCGTCGAACCGCCCAAGTTCCTGCAGCACGCTCATCTCGACGTTGCCGGGATCGCCTGTCATGTGATGCGGCTGTCGTTCACCGGTGAGGCGTCATGGGAGCTGCACCATTCGGTGACCGACTCCGTGAAGCTGTGGCGAGCATTGATGGAGGCCGGCCGCGACCTCGGCATCAAGCCCCACGGTCTGCAGGCGCTGTTCGGTCTGCGGTTGGAGAAGGGCCATGTGATCGTTGGCATGGACACCGAGCTCGACACGACCCCACGACGCATCGACCACGACTGGGCAGTGAAGATGAACAAACCGTTCTTCCTCGGCCAAGATGCCCTGCGTCGCACCGAGTCGCTTCCTGATCACCGCAAGCTGTTCGCGTTCGAGATGCCGAGCCCGGCTCCGCTCGAAGGGGCACCGATCTTCGTCGACGGGGTGGTCGCCGGACACGTCACCACGTCCTTCGACTCGCCGCTCCTCGGCCACGCCGTGATGCTCGGCTTCCTGAAGCGCCAGTGGTCCCCCGACGCAGTACCGCCGACCGTGATCATCGACGGCCGCGAGGCCACTCACACCGAGACGCCGTTCTACGACAAGGAGGGCCGCCGTGCTCGGGCGTAGTGCGTTCTCGCCCATGGTGCTCACCCGCGTCGTCGCGACTCCTTTCGCCGTGGACGCTCTGGCTGCGGACTCGACCG
Source organism: Acidimicrobiia bacterium (assembly GCA_031406385.1). Classification (GTDB taxonomy): domain Bacteria; phylum Actinomycetota; class Acidimicrobiia; order Acidimicrobiales; family JANYDT01; genus JANLQX01. The sequence continues at coordinate 8,667 of JANOHI010000447.1, read as the reverse complement.
ACCGACTCTGCGTCCGGGTTGCCCCTGACGAGATCCTGATCGACCCGTCGGGCGGCGAACTCGGTCCGATCGACGATCCCGACGCAATCACCGCCTCGGATCACTCCTACAGCGTTGCCGTCGTCCGTTCCGAGGACGAACTCGCACGAGCGCTGGAGTGGCGGTTACCGGCAGCATCATCGGTCGGACAGGGGCTGTTGCTCGCCGTGCCGGTCAAGGTGGTTCGCCATCGCCACCTGTTGCTGCTGTTCTGTCCGACCGCATTCGTGCACGAGCTGGAGGAGCGTCTCGGATGAACGAGTTCGTCGAAACGCTGCTCGATCTCCAGTGGCACGAACCAAAGCGCGCATATGATGTCGTCATCATCGGTGGTGGCGGTCACGGCCTATCGACCGCATATCACCTGGCCGCTCGACACGGCATCACAAATGTCGCAGTGCTCGATGCCAGCTATATCGGGTCAGGCAACTCGGGACGTAACACCACGATCATCCGCTCGAACTATGGCATCCCGGAGTCCATCCGCTTCTACCAACACAGCCTCGAGCTCTTCTCCCGACTGGAGGAGGAGACCGGCTGCTGGATCATGCACAACACGAAGGGACTGATGTGGTTGGCGCACTCGCAGAACAGCATGCGCCAGGAACGCTCCCGCGTGATGATGAACCAGGCGTGCGGTGCCACTACCGTGATGCTCACCCCGGACGAGGCGAAGCAGATCTGCCCGCAGCTCGACCTCAGCGGCGGCGGTCGCTACCCGATTCGCGGAGGTTCCTATCAACCGGGCGGGGCGACGGCTCGCCATGACCGAGTGGTCTGGGCCTATGCACAGGGTGCCATGCGAGCCGGCGTCCATGTGCTCCAGCACACTCCCGTGACCGGACTCACGATGGACGGCGATCGTGTCATCGGCGTGGAGACGCCCGGTGGCCCGATCGCCGCCGGCATCGTGATGAGTGCGGTCGGTGGCGATGTCACCCAGGTCATGAACATGGCCAAGGTTCGTCTCCCGGTGAAGACGCATCCGCTCCAAGCCTTCGTCACCAACGCCTATGCCCAGGAGCTGAGCGCGATTGTGTCGTCGATCGAGCTGCTTGGCTACGTCAGCCAGACCGCACGCGGGCAGCTGCTGATGGGCGCCGAGTTCGAGACCCAGCCGACCTATGCCCGCGAGACAACGTTCCAGTCCATGGGGAGCGTGGCGACGAAGATCGCCTACCTGCTGCCGTTCGTGAAGAATCTCCGCATTCTCCGCCAGTGGGCGGGGCGGTGCGATGTCAGCGTCGACTTCTCGCCGATCATGGGTCCGACCGGCGTCGGCGGGCTGTGCGTCAGCACGGGCTGGGGCACATGGGGCTTCAAATCAATCCCGGCGGGCGGCGAGAAGATGGCGGAATACATCGCCACGGGCACCGTGCCCGAGATGATCGCGCCGTTCTCGCTGAGTCGCTTTGCCGCAGATCATCCCATGGCCGACCAGGGATCGACGGGGACCCGCTGATGCTCTTCATCACGTGTGTGAACTGTGGAAGTCGATCGGTGGAGGAGTACGCCTTCGGTGGCGAGTTGCCGAACGTGCCCGACCATGTCACCGATCCCGGCGCCCGAAACGTCGACTACGTGTGGTTCTACGACAACACCGAGGGCCCGTCGGTCGAACGGTGGTTCCATACGGCCGGCTGCCGTCGATGGACGACGGTGCGGCGAGACACCCGGGTCGACCGCATCCTTTCCGACCACGACGGCTAGTGCACTGAGTCGGAAATTCCTGTTACATCGATCATTCCGACGGCGTCCGATTTACAACGATCATTCCGACGGCGTCCGACTTACAACGAATCAGAGCATTTCGATGTCACAGGAACTCTTGCGAAGATGCACTAACGCCGTGCCTCTTCGGGAGCACCCGCCAAAGCGAAGGCGTTGATCGATGTCGTCGGGGTTCGCCGCCGATAACCGGCGCGATGTACGCGACTACGACGATCCAGCGATCGCCGCGTTTGTCGGCCTCCGTGATCCAGTGATCCGCAATGAGCTCGGGTGCTTTGTCGCCGAGGGGCCAGATGTTGTGGGGCAGGCCGTTGCCTTGGGACACGAAATCGTATGTGCACTCATTGACGGACGCCACGACACTCCGCCTGGGCTGCCGTCTACCTGCACCGTGCTCGCCGCTTCGCCGAAGCTCATCGGGCAAATCACCGGTCTGGGTGTGCATCGCGGGGTCCTTGCCCTCGTGCGCCGGCCGATGCCGTTGGATCCCGCTGTCGTCCTGAGCGCCGCCCGCCGCATCGTGGCGCTCGAAGGGGTCGAGAACCCGGTCAACGTCGGCCTGATTGCGCGAAGCGTCGCCGGGCTCGGCTTCGACGCGTTGCTCGTCGACCCCACGTCGGCCGATCCGCTCTATCGCCGAGCCGTCACCGCGTCACGCGGGGCGACGCTGCACCTTCCGTGGGTTCGGGTGGGCGCGACCGATTCGGGCAACCTGCGCAAGCGGGGCTTCGTCACCGTGGCACTCACGCCGGACCAGGGAGCAGCCGATCTTCGGACCATCGGGCTCGAGCCCACCGCAAAGGTGGCGCTGCTCGTCGGGACGGAGGGCGCCGGCCTGGGCGATGCGACCCTGTCCGGGGCCGACGTGGTGGCTCGAATCCCCATGGCTCGAGGCATCGACTCGTTGAACGTCGCTACCGCCACCGCAATTGCCTGCTGGGAACTCATCCGGCAATGACGTTCGAGAAATGGGCTCGACCAATTGGGGGTGCGACCCCTGGGTCGACCTCGTGTCCACAGTTGACAATTAAGTCTGTTTCTGAAAAAATGGACCCGTGCCCATCATCAACGTTCACCAAGCGAAAACGCATTTCGCCGAGTTGATCCAGCGCGCACTTCGCGGGGAGGACATCATTGTCGCGAAGCATGGTCACCCGCTCGTCCGGCTGGTTCCGGTGAATGCGTTGGAGTTGGCGCCACGGCAGTTCGGCCGTCGGGGCGCAACGGTCTCCGCCGCTTCGGTGGCACAGGCACTTGCGCCGCTCGATGAGAGCGATCTCGGTCCTTGGGAAGAACTGTGACGGACGGTGACCCGAGGGCTTCCGATCGGTCGAACGGTTTCCTTCTCGACACCCACGTCCTGTTCTTCCTCGACACCGACCCCGAAGGACTTCTTCCCGGCTCCGTTCTTGCGCAGCTGAGCTCTCCAGACGCAACGCTGTTCGTCTCAAGTCTCACGCCCTGGGAAATGAGCATCAAGTTTCACGCTGGCAAATGGCCGGCCGTTGGACCTTTGCTCGCCGATCTCGCCGCCACGCTGCTTGCCTACCGCTGCACCGACCTGGCGTGGCAGTCCAACGCCGCGCTGGCAGCGGGCGCCCTGCCCGCCCTGCATCGGGATCCATTTGACCGCGGGCTCATCGGCCAAGCGGCGGTCCATCGCCTCGAACTCGTCAGCGCCGATCCACTGGTCCACCGCTACGTCGGTGCCGTGCCCGGGTTGCGAGTTCTCTGGGCTTGATCGCCCCGGTTCCGGGCGCTGCGGCGTCTATGGGTGAGAATGGGGGAGTGCGTTCTTCACTTGCTGAACTTCTCGCCCACGGTAAGCCCCTGCTTGCCGACGGTGCGACCGGGACCAACTATTTCCAGATGGGGCTCTCCTCCGGCGAGCCGCCAGAGTTCTGGAACATCGACTACCCCGAGCGGGTGCAGGGCTTGTACCGCAGCTTCATCGAGGCCGGCTCCGACATCATCCTGACCAACAGCTTCGGTGGCACCGCGCAGCGCCTCAAGCTGCATAAGGCCCAGGACCGCGTCCGCGAGTTAGCCATGCTGGCCGCTCGGTTGGCTCGCGAGGTTGCCGACGCCGCAGATCGTCCCGTCGTTGTCGCCGGATCGGTCGGTCCGACCGGCGAGCTGTTCGATCCACTCGGCGCGCTGACTCCGGAGATCGCCGTTGCGTCGTTCCAGGAGCAGATCGAGGGCCTCCGCGACGGTGGCGCCGACGTGATCTGGATCGAGACGATGTCGTCGATCGACGAAGTCCGCGCCGCGGCGCAGGCGGCGATCAACGCCGGCATGCCGTATACCGCCACGGTCTCGTTCGACACTGCCGGCCGCACGATGATGGGCCTGCTCCCGAGCGACCTCGTGAGCGTTTTCGATGGCCTCTCGGTGCCGCCGCTCGCGATGGGTTCGAACTGCGGAGTCGGAGCATCCGACATCCTGGTGTCGCTGCTCTACATGTCGCAACACGGCCGCAACGAAAGCCCGACCTTGATTCTCAAGGGGAACTGCGGCATTCCGAAGTTCGTCGGCACCGAGGCGGTGTACTCGGGTACACCGGAATTGATGGCGGACTACGCGCGCTTAGCAATTGCCGCAGGAGCGACGATCATCGGTGGCTGCTGTGGCACCTCGCCCGAGCACCTGACGGCAATGCGCGTCGCCATCGACACTTACGCCGCTCAACCTTTCCCGACCGCCGAGGAGATCATCGAGACCATCGGTCCCATGGTCAACGCCCTGCCTGGCGCGGCCACCAGCACGCGCTCACGCGGCCGTCGTCACGAAAGCTGAAGTTCCGGCGTCATAGCTTTTTTCGGGCGGGAACAGTCGGCAACTCGAAGCGAGACCGCCCGAACTAGCCAGCCGGGCGAACCAGCCAGCTGGCCTCTGGACTAGAGCTCGGAGAGGTAGCCGAGCAGTGCTGCGTTGACTTCGTCTGGACGCTCCTGCTGGGTCCAGTGGCCGGCGCCGTCGACCATCGTCATGGAGCGGTATCCAGGGACAAGGCGATTGCGATCCTCGAAATCGGGGCTGCGCGCGATGACGAGGTCTTTGGTGCCGCCGATGAACCAGCACGGCATGGTCATGCCGGAAATCGGTGATGAAGCTACGCGTGCATAGTTCCGGTCGAGGTTGCGGTACCAGCTCACCGGCCCGAAGAATCCGCTCGCTTCGAAGGAGTCGACATAGACGGCGAGGTCATCGTCGGTGCACCAGGAGGGGAGCGGTCCAGGGGGCAGTGTCGCCATCCCGTCGAGGAAACCCGTTCCCTCAGCCTTGCGTGGAGGCGGGATCACGTCCGGGTAGCCCTCGCCGGACGCAACCCACAAGATTCCGCGCATGCAGCGCTCCACGTTCGGGTCGAGCTCGGCTTCGGCAACACCAACTTCTTGGAAGTAGAGGATGTAGAAGAAGTTGTCACCGTGCAGCATGCGAAAGATGTCGGTGGGCTTCGCCGGCCAGTCGACGAACGGCACACTGAGGTTGACGACCGCCCGTACCCGGTCGGGTTGTTCCCGGGCGAGGTCCCACACGAGAAACGAACCCCAGTCGTGACCCACGAACACCGCCGGCGATCCGGGTCCGGTGACCTGGTCGACGATGCCGAGCAGGTCCTTACCGAGCTCGTCGCTCGAATACGCCTCGACCTCTGACGGACGTGATGAGCGCCCATATCCGCGCTGGTCGGGGGCGATCACATGCCAGCCGGCTTTGCCGAGCGCCCGGAGCTGATGCCGCCACGACCACGCGCACTCCGGGAAGCCGTGGGCGAGCATCACCAGCGGCCCGTCATCGGGCCCGGCCTCGAGGACGTCGAGCTCAACGCCGTTGGTGGCCATCCTCCGACGACGGATGCCGTACTGCGAATCGAGATCGGTGCGACTGGGCACGCAGCGACCGTAGATGGTCAACGGATGGTTCGGCCAGATTGCCATCGCCCGGCGTCTCCCCAGACGCGCATCTCGATGCAGCCCGTTTCACGCGCAGATCGGCTGTTTCCGCGCGCACCTCGCCCAATTCGGCGTCGTTCGACGCCGAATCGGGGTGAGCTGCGCGTGAGTTGGGGTGAGCTGCGCGTGAGTTGGGTCGGGGTGAGCTGCGCGTGAGTTGGAGTGAGCTGCGCGTGACCGCCGTCGACGCAGCAGGCGCGGCAGCCTCAGCGTTCGAGCGCGCTCCGAACAGTTTGCGCGAACGGGTCGAGGCCGACGTGGTGGTGCTCGAAGGCGAGACCGAGACGTTCGGCGGCGGCACGGCCTGCCTCGATCACGGCAGGGTCCTCGCTCTGGCTGAGGAGCAGGACGCGGGTGTAGTTGCCGAAGTACATGTCGCGCAGTTGTGGATGACGATCGATCCCGAGACCGCCGATCACGAGAGCGTCAAAGTGACGCGCCAGGAAATCGGTGAGGTAGAACGTGCCCAGTTCAGCCTCGTGCCAGCTCGCGAACACGTCGGCGCCGGCGAAGAACTCGTAGCAGTGCGCCCCGGGAAGACGAACTGCACCGGTGCCGACGAGTGCGGCGTCGAGCAATCCACCGGTGCCGCAGTCGGCGTACCCGACGAGCACCCGATCGAAGTCCGAACCACGACGGTTGATCACTTCGAGCACGGCGGCCGGGATGAGCTCCGGTCGGTTGTGTAGTGGCGCCGGGAGGAACTCCGTCTCGTAGTCGACGTCGGCCGAGGCGAACTGGTCCAGCACGACTCGAACTTCGCGGACGAGCGCTGCGCAGGCGACGACGAGGATGCGTTGCGCAGTCATCGTTGCGTCATCCGAAGGTTCGGGTGCACGGCTACTTCAGCGGATCGTTGAGCGTGTGCAACGGTCGAACCTGTCATTCGTGCGCGGCGTTCGAACGAGGTGCGGCGACCGCGATCGCAGTGACACGCGCGCTGAGCAATCCGAGGTCGCCTTCGGGGTCGAAGCCGGGCAGCAGGGTCTTGGCAACGCGTATGGTGACATGCGGTGTGTCGCCGCCCAGCTCGGTGACCTCATCCAGCGCCAGGGCGCGGGCGACGGTTTCGGCGGTGGCGAGCGCCACGGTCGGGTTGGTCTCATGGGCGATTCCGGCCGGCGAATGAACCCGCCATGTGCCCTCGCCGGTCGTCTCGATCGTGACCTCGATGCTTCGGCTCACCACTCCGGTCGCTGCCCCAACAGCATTCGCCACGGCGTAGTTCGGAGGAAAGATCACTTCGGCACCGAGGCGTTTGCCGACCTCGCCATAGAAGACTCTCGCCGGCCCGCCAACAGCGACGAGCGGTATCGACGAAGCGATCTGTACACGCAGCAATCCGGCTTCGGCCCGCCCGCTGCAGATGTGATCGAGAAGGGCACTGTTGGCGGCCGTATCCACGATCGGAATCTGTGCTCCCTCGGCCCGGCCGGTCCGCAGGCTCACGTCGACGATCGCGTGAGCCGACCGGCGAACGGTCTCGGCCCACACGTCGCGGGCGAGCTGTTCGCTTCGTTCCGCGGTGGGGACGGCCATGTCACGGAGGCGAGCAAGCAGTCGAGCCCCGCGCCGGGCGGCGTCGGTCGAGAAAGTGTCCTGCAGACCGAGGACGTGCGCGGCATCGGTAGGAGTGAAGGCGGCGATCTGGACGAGGCCGCGCCGACGCAATGTGTCGAGCACTCGGGCGTCACGCGACGACGTGACGGCGACGCGGTACGCCAGCACCCCGGTGGCGATGCGGTCGAGCAGCGCGCGTTCGGCGCCGCTCGTGCCTTCAACTGCGGCCGGGCGGCCGTGCACGACGTCACCTGGATCCAACACCGTGGGGGAGAGGACGAAACGCCCGTGCGCCGCGCCGCCGTTGCGTTCGTCGCCCTCGTCGATAGTGAGGAGGTCGAGGAGTTGCGGACAGCGTAGGGCAAGGAGGGAAAGCGGAACGACCCGGTGCGGACCGATGACAACGTCACGGCCATCGAGCCGGACGTCGGAATCGCCGCCGAGCCCGACAGTGCGAAGGTCGGCGGCTCGCACCATGGTCCGCCATCCACCGATGGATGCGCCCTCGCTCGACACCACCATGCGTCCGTCGAGCACCACGCCGACATCGGTCGTGGTGCCACCGATGTCGGACCCGATGAAGTCCTTTCGGCCGCACAGCCACGCTGCGCCGACCATGCTCGCAGCTGGACCGGAGAGCACGGTCTCGATTGGTCGACGAGCGACCGCTTCGGCTCGGGCGCGCGTGCCGTCTCCCTTGACGAGCATGAGGGCAACGTCGAGTCCGAGGTGGGACATGGCGTCGCGCACCGAGCCGATCAACGAATGAGTTCGGCCGATGAGACGGGCGTTGAGCACCGTGGTGAGCGCCCGTCGGGGAGCGTCGAGACCGCTGGACAGGTCACCGGAGATGGTGATGGGCCGATCGGTCATCTCGGCGAGGATGTCCGCCGCCCGGCGTTCATGGTCCGGGTTACGGGTGGCGAATGCCGAGCAGACCGCAAGCGCGCGTACCGATGGAGCCAGGTGGTCGGCGGCGAGCCGGAGAGCGTCTATCTCTAACGGCTCGCGCTCGCGGCCGGCGTGGTCGTGACCGCCCCCAATGCGGACGATCGTGACGTCCGAGAGGCCGGCCGCCACTCCAGTCTTTGCCACCATGTCGTCGTCGAAACCGATGAAGAAGGCCGTCACGGGGTCGCCGTGACCTTCGACAATGGCGTTCGTCGCCAAGGTCGTGGAGACCGACACCATAGCGACGTCATCGATGCCGAGGGTCGGTGGCAGCGCAGCGACCGCTGCTTCGATCGACCGGATGACTCCCTGGGCGAGGTCGTGCTTGGTCGTAAGGGACTTGGCCGTCGCCACCACCTCATGGGTCGTGGCATCGAGGAGCGCCGCATCGGTGAATGTTCCGCCGGTATCGATCCCGAGGTGCAGA
>JANOHI010000443.1:0-5360 GCA_031406385.1 Acidimicrobiia bacterium | reverse complement strand
GCCTCGAACCATTCGACGAGGGCGAAGGCGAGGGCCTGTTCGCCGACGACCCCGCTGTTCGGCCCGGCGTGAAGTGGGTTGACGCTCGGGATCTGAACGAGCCGGGAGACCCACCCGGCCAAGGCATCGGCATCTGCAGTCATGGGCCATGGTCGCACAGCACAGGACCCGCTGTTCGGGAAGCGCCACTTCACCCCCAACGTTTTCGACCAAGAACAAGGGGTTCCCCTCGTGCAAACCGATGGGGCGGTCCCAATACTCAGACCATGAACTCTTCTCGCGGGACCGTTCCGAGCGACTCGACCGACCATCGTGCGCCAAACCGCTCCACGCGCATCTTGCGCCTCGGGGTCGGCGCCGCTGCGGCGGCGCTGCTGGCCACGGCAATGATGCCGACCGCCAACGGCGCCAAGAAGGTCTCCCCGAAGAGTTTCACTTACCAAAAGATCGAGTTCACATCGACCGTCATCGGTCAGGCCATCGCCAAGTCACGCACGCTCATTCCCCTCGGCTCGTTCGATTCTGGCCGTCCTGAGCTCGGGACGGTCAGCGTCAGCTGCGCCGGGAAGCGCAAGCTGGCGCCGTGCTCAGCGCAGTCTTCGGTCAAGGGCCGCCTCAAACTCACCAAGTTCACCACCCAGGGAACCACTGGCGCCGCATCACCCCAGGCCGCCAAAGGCAAGAAGAAGGGCGGCGGCGGAGGAGGAGGTGGTGGCGGTGGCAGCGGCACCACCGCACCGGGCTCGTCGGCGGCGCCGACCAACCGGGTTCCGGGAGGCAATCCGCCACCATCGAGCCTTCCGCCGGAAGACGACGACTGGAACTACGGCTTCTGCATTGGGGAGTTCTGCGTCGTGATCTGGGGCGACAAACCGTTCATGGCCGATCCCCTCGGCGGGGGCAACACCAGCGATGGTCAGGGTCCGAGGCTCAGCCCGAAGCTGTGATTGAGAGCCCCGCACGAGCCGTGCGGGGCTGGTCGCGGTTCAGCCGACTTCTTGGCGGGGCGCTTCGTACCCGATCCTGGGGTCGCCGGTGATGAGCGGCCGGACCGGTTCGAGAACATGCCGAGCCGAACCGGGGAGACGTTCGAGGAGTTCGTTGCTGTAGTGGTAGCCGAACCGGCTCTTCGCCCAACTCGGGCCGTAGCGCAAAATGATCACGCGCCGCTCCCCCTCGAGCGTGGTGCGCGACGAGCCACCGTGCATGATCGAGTCGACGAACATCACGGCGTCGCCGGCCTTCAGGTAGACCGGTTCGGCTCCGGGGAGCACATCCATGCGGTCACCGCGGGCGTAGTCGCCGGCGAGGGGGTGAGGGAAGTTCGACTTGTGGCTTCCCGGAATCACCATGGTGGCCCCGTCGCCCTCGCCGATGTCGGTGAGCGCCATGAGGACGTTCACCTGTCCGCAGCGGAACCGGCCGTTCTCGAACCGGTACTGCGTGCGGACCGCCGAGTGGTGACCGCCGCTGTGCACGGGGTGGTGCCCTCCGGAACGGCGAATAGACGCGATGCATTCGTCGATCGTGACGCCCTGCACGTAGGTCGCCTCTTCGCCGGCGTAGTGCAGCGCGTGATTGATCCAGCCCGGGTGGTCGATCAGCTCGTCGAAGGCCAGATCGCCGCAGTCGAGGCAGTTGTGAAGCTCGAAGCCGGTCTGGGCGTTGTAGTCGCGACGCTGGGCGTTGCCCATCCACTCCCCCGTCTCGAGCGCCGGGAACCGGTCGAAGGAGTCATTCAGCCGGCGAAGCGTTTCCGGTGACAGAACGTTTCGCAGAACGAGGTAGCCGCGAAGGTCGAAGTCGTAGTCGTCGAGGGCGGTCGGCATAGTAGGTGTACGTACCATTGCCACAAGTCTAGCGATGCGACGCGCCCCGAATCAGGCGTTTGCTCCTGACTGAGCGGGCCTTTCGGCCCTGCCGAAGCGGCGCGTGCGTTCCGTACGTTCGTCTCTTATGGACCAGCCGACGCCAACGCTCGACGCCCTGCTCCCGCGGGAAATGGCACGGCGAGCGGAGGATGTCGGTGTTGCGAAGGTCGCGCTGCCACTACTCCAGATGGCATTCCTGGCCGGACTGGCAGGGGTGTTCATCAGCTTCGGGGCAGTGTTCGCGACCGCAGTGTCGGCCGGGCCGGGTCTGTCGTTCGGTTTCGGGCGACTCATCGCCGGACTGGCGTTCTCACTCGGTCTGATCCTCGTGAGCATCGGTGGAGCAGAACTCTTCACCGGGAACAGCCTGATCGTGATGGCCTGGGCCAGTCGGCGCGTCCGCACCCGAGCCGTACTGCGCAACTGGGTCGTGGTGTACCTCGGCAACTTCGCCGCTGCCGTGGTCATCGCGTGGGTCGTGCAGCAGTCCGGTCAGTACCGGGGAGGCGGCGGCGAGGTGGGTCGACGCGCGCTCGACATCGCCGCCGGGAAGCTAGCACTGAGGTTCTGGCCGGCGGTCCTGCTCGGCGTCTGCGCCAACGTGCTCGTCTGCCTGGCCGTGTGGCTGTGCCTGAGCGCCCGCTCCGTCATCGACAAGGTGGCGTGCATCGTGTTCCCCATCACCGCCTTCGTCGCCGCCGGCTTCGAGCATTCGGTGGCGAACATGTACTTCGTGCCCGAGGGATTGTTCATCAAGGCGAATGCACCGGAGGATTTCTGGACCCAGATCGGCGCTACTGCGGCCGACTACCCCACGCTCACCTGGAGCCGATTCCTCAACGCCAACCTGCTGCCGGTCACGCTCGGAAACATGATTGGCGGAACGGTTCTGGTCGGCCTCGTCTACTGGATGATCTACCTCCGGGTTCCGGCCCCGAAGACCTGATCCCGGCTCCGCGTCGTCGTCAGCGTTGAGGATCCGATTGGCGCCGCAATGCTCCACCCGAGTCGAATCGCATGCATGAACGAGGCGCCCATCGCCGAGGCACCCATTGCCTTGACCAAGCGACAGCTGTGGATCATCCTCGGATCGCTGATGCTCGGCACCGTGCTCGCCGCGTTGGACGGCACCATCGTCAACACGGCGCTTCCGACGATCGCCGGAAAGCTCAATGGGTTTTCCAGCTACGCCTGGGTCGGCACGGCCTACATCCTGACCGGCACCATCGCCACCCCCATCCTCGGCAAGCTTGGCGACCTCTACGGACGACGCCGGATCGTACTCACGGCGATCGCCATCTTCATCGTCGGCTCCGTTCTCTGCGGAGTGTCGCAAAACATGACGCAGCTCATCCTCGCCCGCGGCGTGCAGGGGCTGGGCGGCGGTGGCATCCAGGCGCTCACGTTCGCCATTCTCGGCGACCTCGTGTCACCCCGCGACCGAGGGCGCTACATGGGGCTGTACACCGGTGTGTTTGCTGCGTCTGCAGTGGTCGGGCCGCTCCTCGGCGGATGGATGATCTCGCACTTCGCGTGGGAGTGGATCTTCCTCGTCAACCTGCCGGTTGGAGGAATCGCGTTCGTTGCGATCTCGGCAACATTGAAGGTGCCGTTCCGCCGTCGAAAGGCTCACATCGACTTCCTCGGCGCCGCGCTGCTCTCCGGATGCCTCGGGTCGCTGATCCTCGCCCTGGAGGAGGGTCGTGACGGCTGGACCGAGCCGAGCGTTCTCGCTCTCGCCGCCGTCGCCATCGTCTTCCTGGTGCTGTTCTTGATCCAGGAGTCACGAACGTCAGAGCCGATTGTCCCGCTCCACCTGTTCAAGAACCGGGTGTTCGTGATTGCCAGCTCGATGGGCCTCTGCGCCGGGACACTCGCCTACGGAGCCGGCGCCTTCCTGCCCCTGCAGTTCCAGGACGCCAACTTCGTGAGCCCCACCCGCGCTGGGCTCTACCTCGTGCCGCTGATGATCGGCGTGATGATCGGTTCGGCCTACGGCGGTCGGCGGATCTCGGCCACCGGCCGATACAAGGTCGTCCCGGTCGTGGGCCTCGGGTTGGCGATCATCGGGGTCGCGTCCATCTCGCAGATCACGTCGACCTCAGGCTTTTGGTGGCTGGCTGTGCCGATGCTCTTCATCGGCGTCGGCAACGGGTCCACGTTCACGACCACCAGCATCGCCGTCCAGAACGCCATCGACCCTCGCGAGATCGGGATCAGCACGGCAACGCTCATGGCGCTCCGAACGCTCGGCGGGTCCCTCGGCCTAGCGATCTACGGCACCCTGTTCGCGACGGTCGTCAAGGACGAGCTCCGCAATCGCGTCCCCGCTGGTTCGCTCCCCGCGGGGCGAACGGCAGCGTCGCTAATCCGCGAACCGGCCGCTATCAAGGCGCTCGCTGAGCCGGTTCGCAACGGCGTCGTGCAGTCCATCACCGCCGGAACCGGCCGGGTGTTCCTCATCGCCACTCCGATTGCGATCATCGCGTTCGTCCTCGCGTTGCGCCTTCCGGAGCTCCCGCTCCGCCAGTCCACAGGAATGGCAGCCGGCGGACTCGACTGACGAGGCCGCTCCGAAGGCAGCGCGCAGGACCGCCGAAACCCTCGAAATCTGCTGTCTTTGTGTACATGTCAAACATATGTTTGCTAGAGTGAGTCGTATGCACCCGTCAGATGTCTGCGATGGAACCGAATGGTTTCTCACCGAGGCAGATATCGACATGCTCGGTGCATCCGGTCTCGATCCGACAGCGGAGTTCCGACCGGCTGACCATCGCGACGCGGTGCAGGAGCTGTGGCATTCACTGCAGATCGGTCGGGTCAACCTGCTCGACGAGATCCTCTGTTGGGACCGTGCCGACGCGCATCTCCTCGACGGTTCCCGTTCCCCGACCGCGTGGTTGCGTCACCGGCTGCGCACCACCCACGCCAACGCCGTCGTGCTCCTCCAACAAGCCCGCGGGTTGCGCGACACCCCACAGGTCCGTGATGCGCTGCTGACCGGTTCGCTGTCGTTCGATCAGGCCGACCAACTCCTCCACGTGTTCACCCCGGCGCGTGCCGCGTATGTGGCCCGTGACGTCGACATGCTCATCGACCACATCTCGTCGATGCCGGTGGCCCAGTGCCGCATCGTGGCCCGGCACTGGGCCGCCCGAGTCGACGCCGAAGCCCTCGTCAGCGGTGATGCTGTTCCGCCGCCGGTCGAGTCGACCGTGTCCGAGCTCCGTGTCGGGGAGATCCTCGACGGTGACACCATCATCGAAGGCGTCCTCAACGCAACCGACGCCGCCGTGGTGCGAACGGCGCTCGCCGCCGCGCAACGCCTCGGCAAACCCGAAGTGACCGGTGACGACGAGTCGCTGGAGGACGGTCTCACCCCACCCGCCGCACCGACTGACCCGCGCACCCCGGCCCAACAACGCGCCGACGCCTTGGTACTCATCGCCCAGTTCTTCCTCGACCACCACGACCGCCACGACAACGGGG
>JANOHI010000406.1:0-21122 GCA_031406385.1 Acidimicrobiia bacterium | reverse complement strand
CGCGAAACGCGATGGGCTCCGGTTCCGTGTTCCCGAGCATCCGGGCGGAGGTGTGACATGACCGGTCCCTGGCTGGTCGCGTTCGTCGCCCTGTGGTTCGTCGTCGCCGTTCTCGCCGTTGCCGTCGTTGCCCTGCTTCGCCAGATCGGAGTGCTCCACCAGCGGCTTGCACCCATGGGTGTGCACTTCGCTTCTGAAGGGCCGGAACTCGACGCCCCGGCCCCGAGCGTCGGTATCGACTGGTCGGTCAGCGCGTTGACGGTCTTGCTTTTCACCTCGCCGACGTGCGTGCTGTGTCGTGAGCTCAAGCCCTCGCTCGACGCGTTCCGCCGGCAGTATCGAGAGCTACGCATGCAGACGGTTGACCTCGAAGCTGATGCGGGGGTGTTCGACGCCATGGCGGTCAGGTCCACCCCCTACGTCGTGGCCGTCGATGCTGCCGGCGTGGTTCGCGGCCGTGGGGTTGCCAATTCGCTCGAGCAGATCGAGGAGCTCGTCCGCGAGGCTCGGCTCGGCTCCTCCGGGGTCGGAGGCGTTCGGTGAGCTGCGTTGTTCGGCGCTGCGCCGCTCCGCTGCGCTTCACTGCTCGCACGACGACCTCGATCACGACGAACGTGCGACCGTCGTGAGCACCCTCGACCGCTTCGTGGAGGGTGCATCCCGATGGATGGCGTCGCGCACGAGTCGGCGCACGTTCCTCGCCGCAACGGGGAAGACCGCGGTGGTTGTCGCCGGTGGAGCGACGCTCGCAACGGTCTTTGCTACCCGTGCCGAAGCGCGGGCCTGCGGACAATCGGGTGTTTCTCCCAGGTGTCCGACCTACGACTGCGTGGGACCGGACGTGGTCTGGGGATGGTGCTGGTATGCCAGCCCTGGGTGCTGCACAAACGGCGGCCTGAAGAAGATCTGTGACTGTTGCAAGCGCGACCACCCGAACGTCCACGGCTACTGCCCCGACGGGCACAATGTGTACTGCATGGTTGAGAGCTGCCTCGAAGATCCCCGGCTCCAGAAGGTCGTGCTTGAACGCAGCTATGCCAGTGATGCCGCCGATCTCTCGCTTGCTCGCTTGGCGACCCGACCCGCCGGATCGACACCAAGCGTGGTGATTGCTTCGGCGGACGTGCTGGCCGCAGCGATTGCCGGGCCGCTGGCGAACTCCACCGGAACCCCGCTGGTACTCACCGACCCGGCCACCTCTCGACCGGGTCTGCTCCCCGAGCTGTCCCGGCTCGGTGTCCGTTCGGCCACCGTCGTCGCCGCCGGTGTCTCCGACTCGGTCCTTGCCGCACTGCGTGCGGCAAACATGGACCTCACGATTGTGGGTTCGCCGACCGATATCGCCGTGGCCTCCGTTGATGTGGCGGTCCTGATCGCTGGTTCGTCCGAACGCGTTGGCGTCGTGTGTATCGGTGCCGACGGGCCCAGTCTCGACATCGCCGCATCGGCGTCGGCGTACGCCGCCGCGACCGGCTCGCCGTTGCTGATCGGAACGGACGCAGTGAATGCGTTTCGGGGGCAGTCGGGACGTTCCGGTCCCAGCCTCCTGGTGGGCGACGGTGCCGGCGATCCGTCGCAGGTGGGCGAGGGCGAGAGGATCAGCGGGCGGAACGCGCGGACGCTCAGCCGCGCACTCGCTGATCGTCTCTTCGACACCGCCGAGCCCGGCCGTACCTTCGGTCTGGCGTTTGTGCCGGCTTCCTCGGCGAGACTGGGCGTCGGGTACGTTCCGGTTGGCGGTCCATTGCTGGTGCACGACGATTCTCTGATCTCCACGGATTTCCGCGACTGGCTGGTGGCCCGACGCCCCCGTTTCGCCGTCGCCGAGTGCGTCCTCACCGTCCCCGGTGGGCTCAGCGACGCCGGCGTGCTCGAACTGCAGGGCGCGCTCAACGGCTACGACCGCCAGTTCCTCCGTGGCGACGACGACGGTGTCGGGCTGCCGGTGTTCGCCCAACCGCTCGCGGAGCGTCCGATCGGGATGGTCCGTGTGTCCGGCCCTCTTCCCTCGACCAGTGTGCCGGGAGTGGTTCCGCGGGCTCGTCACAAGCGGCCGATCGGATTCGCCCCGGCCCAAACCCCTCCACCGCGGACCGCTCCGGGCGCGGCGCCGATCACCACCACCACGACGACGGCCCCGCCGGTTCCCAACGCGGCACCGACGTCCTCCACGAAGGCGACGAAGAAGTAAGCGCACCTGCCTTCTCCGTGCTGCTGTTCGCTATCGCCGGGCTGCAGTCGTTGTGGTCTCCCTGAGGGAGATCGGTCGCGGAGACCGTCAGCCCGTCCGTGCGACCGGCGCTTCAGCCACTCAACATCGCAGTATTCGCTCTCTCGGCGTTCATCGGCGGAGCCATCCCCGGACTTGCTGCTTCTCTGACGGCGCGGACGCTTGGCGTCGGTCCGATGTCGGCCGTTGTCGCTGGAGCATGCGGACTCGTTGCCGTCGGTCTCGACAACTTGGTGGTGAACCGTTTCCCCTGGGCCCGACCGCTCGCGGTGTACCGGCAGGTCCCCCGTGACTACGGGTACCGTCTCGGGCCGTGGAGGGCAGCTGTGCGGTACGGCCTTCGCATGGGTTTCGGTCCGGCCACGATCCTCGTCTCCTGGGTGTGGTGGGTCGCCTTCGTCGCCGCCGCATTGGCCGGCACGGAGTGGATCGTGGGCGGCTCTTTCGTGTTTGCGACAGTACGTGCACTTTCGATGTATCTCTCATCGGTCGGGGTCCGCAGCGGAGCGCAGATGGCCGAGCGCAGTGCACAGTTGAGCCGCGTCGAGTTGCGAGTCATTCGAGGTGCGTCCGTCACCGTCGTTGCCCTGTCGCTCATCGCGATCGCGGGATCGGTGAGATGAGCATCAGCGCGTTGCCGTCGCTCCGATCTCTTCTTGTTGGGTTCTCGTTCGAACCCGTGACGGCGGGTATCGAGACGTCCGCCTTGGATATTGCCGACGCGGCCCTGCTTCATCGGGACCCGCAAGCCGAACGGAGTCGGTTGAACACGCGTGGCTTCCGCGTTGGTGCGCTCAGAACGTGGTGGACGCCGGACGAACCGCAGGAGCTCTTGGCCCGCGTTGTGCTCTACCGCATGGGGGATCCGACGGCGGCCGCTCTCGGTGTCGCTGACTCGTGGTCGGAGGTTCACGCGGGAAACGCCCGCACCGATCGGAGCGATACGAGGACCGTGGCGTTGCTTTCCGAGGACGACCTCGAGGGAACGACCGCGTGGAGTGCGCTGGCCTTTGGTCGCGTCGACGATGTCGTCGTCGCTGTCGTCGGGAGCTCGATCCGTGCTGAGGATGCGACCCGTGTGTGCCATGCGTTGTTCGACGCGCAGATGGCCCGACTTATGACTCGGTGATCGTCAGACTCACGGCTCGGTGATGGCCAGGCCGAGCCGCAGCAGGGTCGACTCGTCGAACTCCCGGCCGAGTAGGTCGACCCCCGGAACCGCGATGTTGTCGGCATCCACGCCGTGCCCGAGCGCAAGTGCGGGCAAACCGCTGGTGGCGGAGAACTGACAGTTCGCACTCGCCTGGCGCTGACCGCGCGGAGCAGGCCCGAACGGCGTCGTTGGATAGGTGAGAGCGTCGAGACGGTTGGCGTCGAGCAGTGCGGTGAGACGCGAAGCGGACAGCTTGCGATCCCGCAGCCGCGACGCGTATCCGGATCGGTTCGGAACGCGAAGGCCGTCGACGAGCCAGCGCGACTCGTCAGCTCCTGCCACGACGAGGGGTCGTGTCGCTGCGGATTCGTCATCGATCACGCTGGAGTACGGGGCCCTCGGCATCGCGACCTCCACGAGTTCGATTTCCACCGCGTTCATCTTGTCGAGCATCGTTCGGCCGGTCGCGTCGCGACGGAACTGCCCGAGGGTTCGGACGACACCGACGCGCCAACGACGTGGCAACGCGCCGACCGATCCGGGCGGCCCCTGCAGATCTTCGGTGTACGTTCGATCGGGGCGAGGTGCGAGCTGGGTGAGGGGATCCCGCTGGTCTGCTCCGGCAATCACGTCGAGCAGGCGGGCGAGCGTCCGGACGTCACGGGCCATCGGGCCGACCACGTCCTGGGTCGGCGCGAGCGGGACGATCCCGGCTCGGCTCACGAGGCCGGGCGTCGGACGCAACGCGACGATCACGTTCGCTGCTGCTGGGTAGCGGAGGGATCCGCAGGTGTCCGTCCCAAGAGCTCCGTCAACCTCCCCGAGCGCCACCGCGACAGCTGAGCCGCCGCTCGAGCCCATTGGTCCTCGGGTGGGGTTGAGCGCATTCGCCGTCGCCCCGGTCGTCTCGCTGACCGATCGCACACCGCGTGCCCAGGTGTCCATGTTCGTGTGGCCGGCGATCGCCGCCCCCGCAGTGAGGAGTCGATCGACGACCGGTGCATTCCGAGTCGGTCGGCGGTTCCGGAGTGCCGCGACCCCGGCCGCTGTGGGCAGCCACGAAAGGTCGATGTTGTCCTTGACCCCGAAGACGAGCCCGGTGAGCGGACCGTCAGGCGCACTTCTGGCCTGGGCGAGCGCGGTCACCTCGTCGAATCCCGTCCAGTGTCGGTAGCTCGAATGTGACCGGATCAGGGTGAACCGGGCGGCGACCGACTCGACGCGTTCCTCGACCGCCGAGTCGAACCGGACCGAGGACGAAGCGGATCGAGTCGGCGTGACGACCGAGACGCAACCACTGACCACTGCCAAGGTCACGATCGTCCGTGGGAGGCGGCGCGCAACCTTCCGTATCGTCACCAGCGCTCCCAGGTCCAGCCGACCGGGCGACCGTTCTCGTAGGGCATCACGCCATGGAATGGCCGCGAATCATCGTCGAAGACGAGCGGCAGGAACTGGCGGTCGCCTTCCCACATCGGGAGATTCGCCGTGTCACGGTCGTCAGCATCGGGGCTGCATGCCAGGAGCAGACGGGGGAGCGGTATCCATTCCAGTTGACCTTCCTCGTTGCTCATAGGCGGAACGCCCGACCATGAGTCGACGAGGAAGACAAAACCCAACCAGTCCTCACCGTTCGGTCCGAACCCCGGCCAACTCACCGTGCCCCGCAACTGCATCGAGATGACTTCGATCTCGGCTTCTTCGCGCAGCTCGCGTCGCATACCCGCGGCCACGTCTTCGTCCGGTTCGAGTTTGCCTCCGAGCCCGTTCCATTTGCCGAGATGCTCATCGTCGTGGCGAGCGTTGCGGTGAACGAGCAGTGCCGCACCCCCTTCGTCCGAGACGGCGGTTCGATCGACGACGTACGCCAGCGTGCCGATGATCGGGGTGTACGCCATGGCTTCAGCCTACGAAAGACCGACAGGCAGGTCCGGTTCGCTCATCGATGACTGTGAGACCGACCAGACTGGCAGGGCATGAGTCGACGACCGTCCGCGCTGATCATCGACTACACCGGTGTGATCACGGTACCGCTTTCGATGGGTGGTCGCTCCCGCCCGGAACCGATCGACACGACGAGCGAGCCGTCCCCGATCGACCGGTTGCGGTCGCTGATGGCTCACGAGTTGCACAACGCCGATCCTGACGGGCTGTGGAATCGACTCGAGCGAGGAGAGACGCCGGTCGCCGAACTTGTCGACCGGATTGAAGAAGCCGTTCCGGGAGCAGGAGTCTTCTTCAGTGGCGAGAGTCCAGCGACGCTGATGGCCTCGCTCCAGGTGCGAACCGACGTGATTGAGCGCATTCGAACGTGGCGCGCGCTCGGCGTCCCCCTCGCACTGCTGACGAACAATGTCGCGGAGTGGCGGCCCCACTGGACGGCGAACCTCGACGCTGCCGGAGGGCTCTCGCTCTTCGACGTGGTGATCGATTCTTCCGAGGTCGGAATGCGCAAGCCTGAAGAGCGGATCTATCACCACACCGTCGGGGCATTGAACCGTCGGCTCGGATTACGTCTCGTGCCGCAGGATTGCTTGTTCATCGACGATTTCGAACAGAACATTGCGGGGGCGGAGGCAGTTGGGATGCGCACGCTGCTGGCAACGCACGACGATGCCCACTGGGCGGCGCTCGACTCGCTCTTCTGATCCAAACCGGCATCGCCTCTCCGCCGAGCGGCTCAGCTGCCGAGCAGAAGCGCGCGGACCCAGGTGCGCATCCCGTCGACGCCCTTGCCGCTCGTCGCGCTGACCCACCGCACGTCGTCGATATGGAGCCCGCATCCGTTGGCTACCTCGACCCGTCGGCGTCCAAGCGCGGACGACTTCAGCCGGTCTCCTTTGGTGGCCACGACGGCATGGGGAACCCCGACGCTCCGCAGCCACTCGAGCAACTGGACGTCGAGCTTGGCTGGTCCGATCTCTCCGTCGACGAGAGCGACCACCATGACCAGCTGTTCGCGCTGGGTGAGAAAATTCTCGATCATGGCCTGCCATCGTCGACGCTCAGCATCGCTCACGCGGGCGAATCCATACCCCGGGAGGTCGATCACAGCGCCGCCGTTGCGGTGAGCGAACTGGTTCAGCACTCTCGTGCGACCCGGCGTGTTCGACACCGTGGCAAGACCCTTACGGTTCGCGAGGGCATTGATGATCGAAGACTTCCCGACATTCGAACGACCGACAAACGCGACCTCCGGTCCGAGGTCGTCGAACATCGTATGGTCGACCGCCGACTTCACGAACGACAGTTCCAGGGGACGGTCACTCACGGCTTCGACCCCCCGACCCGTGTTGCGCCGAGCGACGCGTCGATCGCCGCGAGTCCGCCGCGCAACTCGGCCTCCGTGGGCCAGCCGAAGCCGAGCCGAAACGACCGCCGATCAACCTCGAACCAGTGACCCGGACCAACCAGCGTGCCGCCGAACTCAAAGAGGTGTTGGTAGAAACGGTCGATGTCGAAGTCGAAGGGATCCCGAAGACGCGGGAAGCACACGACGCCGCCTTGAGGTTCAATCCACTCCAGATCACGATGGCCGTGCATCCACTCTCGAACGATGCGGAGATGTCGATCGACAGTCTGGCGTCGAACTGACATCAGCTCGGTGCGTTGTCGCAACGCATGGGTTGCTACTGCTTCGTCGAGAACCGATCCACAGATCATCATCTGCTCCTTCGCCGCGAGGAGGCGTTCCTGATGGGCCGGATTGCGAGTGATCGCCCAGCCGACGCGGATTCCCGGGATCCCGAAGCTCTTCGACAGCGATGAGATACTGATGGCCGAGGTGCTCATCTCGGCCACCCATGGCCGCGCCGGTTCGCGCGAGAGATCACGGTACGTCTCGTCCACCAGCAGGAGGCACCCGTGTCGCTCGGCGAGGGCGATGATGTGGGAGCGCTCCTCCTCGCTCAGGCAGATCCCCGTCGGATTGTGCGGATCGGTGATCGATAGAATTTTCGTCTGCGCGCTGACGAGTGACTCGAGACGGTCAAGGTCCGGTCGGTAGCCATCTCTGAACATCAGCTGTAGGGGCAGGACGTTTGCGCCGATTGCTCTTGGGGTTTCGATGTTCGTGGCGTAGTTCGGGTGGAACACGACAATGTCTTCGCCCCGTTCGAGGAACGCCGTATGCACCATGAACAACGCCATCGCCGCGCCAGCGGTGACGAGTACGTGGTCGGGCGAGAGCGACTCCCCCAGTGCCGCGACACGAGCCCTCAGCTCTGGGTCACCGCGATGGTCGCCGTACCACAGCACCCGTTGCGCGAGGTCGTCGGCCAGAGAGGGGCTGTGTAGTCCGATCTCGGCCACGGTCAGATCACGCACACTCGACTCGCTGAGGTTGTAGCGAATCGTTGCGTACCCGAGCTCCTCGGGCGACTCCACTTCGATCGGCATGCGTCGAAAGTGCACGACCCAAAGGTAATGGCTGGCCGAACCGATTGCCCTTTCGCCGAGAACGTCACGATTCTCACCCCGGAGAGGCGAATCGCTGATCGATCGTCACCCAGTGCTCATGACACGTTCACATCTCGGTTCGAGCATGAGTGCATGGCCGACGACCTCCGCTCGCGCATTGCTCACCTGTCCCGCAGAGCCGGATTCGGGGCGACTCCGGCAGCGCTGGATGCTGCTGTTGGAGTCGGGTTCGACGCCACCGTCGACGCTCTGCTCGATCCCAACGCGCCGGATTCGGGAGTGGCGGCGACGCCTCCACCCAACACGTTCACCTTGATAGCCCCGCTCCCCCGCACGTCCGCTGAGGATAAGAAGGCACGCAACCAACGCAAGCGTGCGCAGAACGATGCATTGGTCCGATGGTGGCTCGACCGGATGACTGCGGCTGAGCGTCCCTTCATGGAGAAGATGAGTCTGTTCTGGCATGGCCACTTCGCCACGGGCATCGAGAAGGTCGATGAAGCGGTCTTCATGCTCGCCCAGAACCAGATCTTCCGCTCTGGCGGCCTCGGTGGGTTCACGTCGCTGGCGCAGGCGGTCGGCAAGGACCCGGCGATGCTCGTGTGGCTGGACGCGAACGACAACAAGAAGGGGAGCCCGAACGAGAACTTCGCCCGTGAGCTGATGGAGCTCTTCACGATTGGTATCGGCTCGTACTCCGATGCCGACGTCCGCGAAGCTGCCCGCGCCTTCACCGGGGTGCGAGTCGATCGACGCTCCGGATCGGTCTCCGTCCTTCCCCGTCAAGTTGACGGCACTCCGAAGACCATCCTCGGTGAGATGCGGCCCTTCGGATTTGATGACACCGTCGCCTATCTCGCCGGCCGGCCCGAAACCGCAACGTTCGTCAGCGCAAAGCTCTGGAGCCGATTCGCGCACCCCGTGGCGTCGAACGATCCGGTGGTCGCCGACCTGGCAGCGGTGTTCCGAGACAGCGGAAACATCGCTTCCGTCATGCGAGCACTCTTCCGGCATCCCCAGTTCGTAAGCACCGCGGCCCGACAGGGACTGGTGAAGCAACCAATCGAGTGGGTGGTCGGGGCGATCCGTGCAGTTGGTATGCGTGCGAATGAATTCGAAGTTGTCGGTCCGAACCTCCTCGTCGCTCTGCGCGACCTCAATCAGGTCCCCTTCAACCCGCCGAGCGTTGGTGGGTGGCCGCAGAATGGCTACTGGCTGTCGACGGCGACCGCTCTGGCTCGCCTTCGCTTTGCGAATGGACTTGCCGGGCGAGCCAACCTTGCGTGGCTCAACGGTGCCTCGGCGGCGAGTCGGCCCGACGTCATCGCCCGCCAGCTCGGGATCGACGGCTGGACCCGGGCCACGCGTGAAGGTCTGGTCAAGGCCTCGAACCCTCGAACGCAACTCGTTGTGGCGCTGACCAGCCCGGAATACGTGCTCGCCTGATGTCGCGGCTTCGAACGACCTCCCGCACGTTTCCGCTCCCGAAGGAATCGAGAACAATGTCCCGGACGAAGTCCTCAGCACAAGGCAGAACCGCCGGGAGCCCACCCGATCGTCGGAACACCGCCGACGCGTTGGACGACTCGATCCCGATCACCCTTCCAGACGGACGGACGCTCAGTCGACGCGAAGTCCTGGGCGGGCTGGGAGCAACTGCGGCAGCGTTGGCTTTGCCATCATTGGCTGCGCGTTCCGCCGCCGCCGTTGCGTCTCCGCCAACGGGTGGGGGTGTCGCTCGCCGTCCCGGACAGGGTGTCCTGATACTCGTAACCGCCTACGGGGGAAACGATGGTCTGAACACCATCGTTCCCACACAGGACTCCACCTACGCGTCGCTTCGCGGCCAGTCGGGCATTGCCGCGGGTCAAACACTTCGGATCGATGATCGCTTCGGTTTCCATCCGTCGCTCGCCGGGGTGAAGGCGCTCTTCGATGCGGGAAAGGTTGGCATCGTCTCGGGCGTCGGCTATCCGTCGCCCAATCGCAGCCACTTCCGGTCGATGGACATCTGGCAGTCCGGCGTTCCCGACCGCGTCGAGCTGACCGGTTGGTTGGGGCGGTGGCACGACGGAACCGGAGCCGATCCGCTTCGCATGCTGTCGATTGGACCGTCGGTGCCGCGCGCCCTGATCGGGATCCAGAGCAGCGCGTCGGCCATCCCGAATGGAACCTTCACGCTGCCTGGTGGGGCCCCGCTCCTGAACGCCTACACGGAGGCGGTACGAACGCCGGGCTCCGAGCTCGGCGCGTGGGGTGGACGTATCGCGGCAACCGGCGCCGACCTCCTGCGGGTGACTGCCCGACTGCGGCCGATCCTCACCGCTGGGTCCCAGGGATCGGCTGACGTCAGCCTCGAGGGAGCAACCGGTGACGCGGCGAGCTATTCGGCGTTTGATCGCCAGCTGTCAGAAGTGTCGACGCTGGTGCGCGCGGGCCTCCCCACGAGGGTGTACTCGGTCTCGCTCGGTGGCTTCGACACCCACGCCAACGAAGCAGGAACGCACGGCGCCCTCCTCAGCGTTCTCGATCGCGGCGTCACCCGATTTCTTGCCGGTCTCGCCGACAGTCCCATCGCGAAGGACGTTGTGGTGGTCGTTTACTCCGAGTTCGGCCGTCGCGTGGCGACCAACCTGTCGCTCGGAACTGATCACGGCACGGCCGGACCCGTCTTGGTGCTCGGTCATGGTGTGCGCGGAGGTATGCACAGCGACTATCCGAGCCTCACCGATCTCGTCGATGGCGATCTCAAGGTCACGACGGACTTCCGGCGGGTCTATTCCACCGTTCTCGAACAGGTCCTCGGTGCCGATCCTTCGGGGGTTCTCGGCCGACGTTTCGACCCGCTCGGGTTCCTCTAGCTACGCCAGGCGCTCGGGCCGAGAATTCCGCAGCGGACTTGTGATTCGGGACACTAGGCGAATCGTCACCAGTAACGTCGCTGAAGTGACGGTTGACGAGGCTTCGGACAGCGCATCAGGACCACCTCGGCAACCCGGTGAGCCGGACTCCCGAATCCCCGTGACCATTCGCACCGCCCGCGGCGAACCGTGGCCGGGATCACCTGAACAGGCGATCTGGCGAGAGCAGATGCGTCTCTCGACCCAGCTGCTGATTCGGCTCGATACCGATCTCATGCGCTCGCACGGCTTGTCGATCGCCGAATACGCAACGCTCATCGCGATCGCCGAGGGGCCGCCCGAAGGCGCGCGGATGTCGACGATCGCGGCATACGTGATGATCTCCCGCAGCCGCCTCACGCACTGCGTGGACCGCCTCGCCGCGCGGGGCCTTGTCGAGCGGACCAAGGCCGAAGACGATCGTCGGGGGTTCCACTGCACGCTTCGTGATGAGGGCCGGGAGCTTCTCACTCAGGCGATCCCCGTTCACGTCCGCGGCGTTCGGCGGTACTTCGTGGATCTCATCACCGATGATGACGAGTTCGACGTGATCCAGCGCTTCATCGGTCGGGTCCTGCGCGCGCTGGAGATGCCAGAAGGTGAGTTTCCGCCGAATTGTCACATCACCATCGACGATGTCGGCGAACGCGACGTTGACGCGGCCAGCAGACCCGCGGAAGACAGCGCCGGTTCTCCTAGGCTGTGACGATAGTCGGTCCACGTAGCTCAGGGGATAGAGCAACCGCCTCCTAAGCGGTAGGTCGCAGGTTCAATTCCTGCCGTGGACGCTCGGGGTGATGTCGGAAGTTGCGTGAACCTGAACGGGGCTTCACCCGGATCCTGGCGGCCCCGTGGGGTCTGGGTTACCGTGGCGCATGCGGGCTGCGCCAACTGCGACCGTGGTCGTGGTTGCCCGAGACCGATGGTCGCCGTCGCTGTCAACTCTGGGTCACTTGCTCGCCCGAACGGATTCGCGTCATCCGGTTGTGGTTGTCGACGGCGGGGCTCCGCCGCACATTGCGGCGTTCTTCGATGGTCTCGCCGCGCCGTCCGGGCGGCTACGTGTCGTCCGCCGCAACCGATTCCTCGCCAGCAACGAAGCGCGGAACCTCGGTGCCGACGGCGCTCGGACGCCATGGATCGCATTCGTCGAAAACGACTGCCGGCTCGGCGACGGTTGGCTGGAGTCACTGCTTTGCGCAGGTGAGGCCCGCGACGCCGCGTCGGTGTATCCGGCGTACCTGGAGTACCGAGCCGGTGCGCTTCGCGTGCACGGTCTCGGTGCCGATCTGGAGATCTCGGGCCCGACGGGGGCGAAGACCGTCCGCGAAGACCTCTTCCTCCTCGGCCGTCGATGGGACGAGGTTCGGCCCAACCTCGCGCCGGCCCCCCGGTTGCAGGCGGAGCCTCACGTTCTGCTTATCCGCAGGGAGATGCTGGACAGACTCGGCGGCCTAGACGAGGGTCTCCTCGGCTGGTTTGAGCATGTCGATCTCGCGTTGCACCATCACCGCTTGGGTGCCGAAGCGTGGAACGTTCCCCAGGTCGAGTGCCTCTACGAGCCACCACCACCCGTACACCGCTTCGATCTCGACCAT
This sequence comes from Acidimicrobiia bacterium, assembly GCA_031406385.1. Lineage (GTDB taxonomy): Bacteria > Actinomycetota > Acidimicrobiia > Acidimicrobiales > JANYDT01 > JANLQX01. The sequence goes on along the minus strand of JANOHI010000406.1, from coordinate 8,822 downwards.
TTCCTTCTGCGATGGGGGACGAATTGGTACGACCGCAGCCTCTCTCGACTGTGTGATGCCTGGGGCCTCGACCCATGCGCGACGCAGTGGGATCATCACTCGCGGTACCGTTCGTCCGTGCTGCGAGCCGCATTGCCAGGGCCGGCCATTGTCGGTCCGTTGACCGAACTGGCGACCCGACCGCTCGCCCGTCGGGCGGCTGACAGGTGGAATCGCCTTGACACTGCGGAACGGAAGTAAACGCGGTTTGTCGTACCACTGCCGGCACCTCGAACGGGGAACGCCAGCGAAGTCGACGACGGGGCGTGATGGCATGCGACAGGGGCATGGAACATGAGGAAATCTGAAGCGCGCGCCGTTCTCGGCCTCGTCGGGGAGTGGGGCCCGAGCGACGTGAAACGCCACTACCGACGGCTGGTCGCCGTGGCTCACCCCGACGTTGGCGGCGATGCCGAAGCGTTCCGACGCGTCCAGGCCGCATACGAACTCCTCGAGGGAGGTTCTTCCGCTGATCCAGGTGCGGGCGACGACAATGTCTTTTGGAGTGTCGCGGGCCAAGACTCGGACTACCGGGTGGCTACCGGCGCGATGACCTACCTTGCCGTTGAACCGGACCTTCTCGACCACCTCGCCGAGATCTGCAACTCATGGGAAGGCCAGATCGCCGACCTGCGCAAGTCGGCGGTGCGCCAAATGGCGTGGTTGGCCGTCGGAGTCCTGCCCATCGGCGCGGTGATCTCCGCGGCAAAGGCGCAAAAGTACCGGTCAACGGGGGGACGGTTCCTAGCTGCACTTCGAACCGTCAAGCAGGGCGATGGGATGCGCTCGGCTTCGGCCTGGGACGAACTCGGCCGCACGTACGTCGCGATGCTCGGTCTGCTCGACCTCGATGCCGCAGCAGCGTCGGTCGATCTGACGAGGTATACCGACTTCGTCCGACGCCTGGAAAGGGCAATCGTTGCGGAGGACAACACGGCCATTGACGTGTTGATGCGAGAGGCCCGACAGTTCGGGCAGATCCACGACCTCAGAAACTTCGCCGACACACCCACGTCGACAACGAAACCGCCGACAACGAAACCGCCGACGACGAAACCGCCGTCGAAGTCGGCAACGCAACGACTTGCCTATGCGGTGGGTCGACGAGTCGGTTCGCGACGACGATGACCGAAGTGATGCGATCCGGCGTTCGCGCCGAGGTAGGTTCGTTTCTGAGGCAGGCGGAACGGCATCCGGTCGGGACGCGAACCGCGGAGGCACAGTGAAGGATCACCGTCGCGTCGTTCTCGCGTTGCTCATTGCGGTCGGGTCGGTGACCGGAGCGGCCTGCACCGAGGAAGCACGCACCGACCTCGCCAAGTCGGCCTTCGTCAAGACCGTGAACCTCAAGTGCAAGTTGTCCAAGTCCGAGGCGAAACTGGCGTGGAATCTCAGCGGTGAGCTCGGAGCCGATGCGCAGGCCCGTGAGGCGCTGGGCTCGGCGCGCCGGGCAACCGATCGGCTCCTCTCGGAGATCGACGGTCTCGATGGACCCGTCGACGTCGCCGATCAGTTCAAGCGAGCCCTACGTTCGTCTCAGGATGTCGTTGCTGAGGTGAGTAAGGGAACGATCACTGCGTCCGAAGGCCGGGCGGAGCTGGCATCGCTGCGTGAGCGAGCGCGGGAACAAGGCTTTGGTGAGTGCGTTTCCCTGTGAGAGAACGATCCGTTGCGGCCCGAGACAATGGCCCGGCTCTATCAGTCGCCCCGCGGTCCATGTCGCAGCATGCCGAGAAGGCTTCGGCCGTTGGTCTGCTGGCGTGCGGCGATCGTGCTGGAGAGGTACCTCGGGTATTCCGTCACCCATCGGTGAACGGGCCTACCGGCTGCCCGGTACCGGTAGTCGGTGAGCAGCAGGCGTATGGCGCTACTCCGGCGCGTCGCCGGGGTTGATTGAGCCCAGTGCTGCAAACGATCGACAGGTGACATGCGTTTCGCGTCGAGCGCTTGGCGAACGTCGGCCGGAAGACGTAGTCGCAGATTGCGTTCAAGGTACGTCAACGCCTCGCCGACGCCACGAATGAGGCCGAGCGTGTAGGCGTCATCGACGAGCCGAGGCCACTCGATCGGACCAGCGTTGCGGACAAGGCAAATCACATCCGCTGCCCATCGACAGTTGGGCACCGCCCGCGGCTGCGGAGCGTTGATGAGCGTTCGCAGCAGATGGTCGGTCGGGTCGAGAGTTCGGCGGACATGACCAACCGGACGAACGCTGGTTCGCTTCAGCGCGCGCTGATCGAAGTTCGGGTCGAGTCCGAACCCTCGGAGCGAGGTGTGCAGTCGCAGCTTTTCCGCGGGACCGCGGGAAAGAGCGGCACCGAAGACCGTCGACGCGCCACGCTCGACGTCATGGCGCGACGCAGCGGAACGGAATCCAAGGTCCTCAAGGATGGCGAGGGCCGCGATGAGTTCGGGAGGGGTGACAAAGAGGTCGACATCGCCGAGAGGCCGTGTGGCACTGTCGTCGTACGCAAGGTGAGCGATCGCCGATCCATTGATCACGACTGGGCAGACGCCGGATTGCTCCAGTTCGTTGATGACCGATCCGGCCATGACCCGCAACATCGTCGAGGTGTATACCGATCGCCGATAGACGCCCCTGATCCGGTCGAGGCTTGGATGGATATCCCCCCAAAGCTCGAGGGAACGCGACAGCAGCGGAAGCAGACGAAACGAACCTCCGTCGATGTGATCGAGTTCGACGGTTGATCGCCATTGCGAGAAGGCGTCCTCGGCGGTTTCGTCAGAGAAGAGTGCCGCCTGGAGAAGGAGCGTCTGCGGACCAGTCGGCAACCACTGCGCAGTCACGGTGATTCGCGTATGGTGCCAGGCGGTGCCGGACGAAGGTTGCGGACGTGCTCCCGGAGTACGTCGAAATAGCTGCCATCGACCAGTGCCCCGCGGGACACGTTGGCCGCGTGGATTCTCCTGTCGGCGACGATTTCGTTGATCGAATGAAAGGCCAGACCGCGGCGCTTGGCCGCGGCGATCCATCGGAGCCAGCTCACGTTGTCGTCGCTGAACGGCCCAGCAGTTTCGAAGGCAGTCCGCCTGAGCAGTGTCCCTGACGCCAGCGGGCCCGGGTAGGCCTTGTTCGGGGGCGGCGTCGTATGGGAGAAGTCGTCGTCAAGGACATTCACGAGTTGTCCGGACACGATCTCCGCTCCACTCGCTTCGGCGGCATTGACCAACGTCGCTAGCGCCATTGGTCGGAGGCGATCGTCGGCGTCGAGGAACAGAACGTATGCACTGCTCACGTGGTCGAGTCCGATTCGACGTGCCCGGCCGGCTCCTCCGTTGGTCACGGTGATCGTGGTGACCTTGAGGGCCCTAAGCAACTTGCTGGTGTCGTCGAATGAACCGTCGTCCACGACGATCAGCTGGCGGATAGCCAGTGATTGACGGTGCACGCTATTCACGGCTTCCGGAAGGAACCTTCCAGCATTGAACGCGGGGATGATGACGCTGACCGACATGTCTGCGTTCAAGTACCCACGCCTTTCGCAAGAAGCCGCGGGAGCTCCTCGACGAAGAGGGTTCGGGCAAAGCCCGACCTCGAGAGGAATTCCTGATGGATGCTTCGGATCCGCCCTTGCAGAGCGGCGAACCGGTTGGGGCCGAGTCCGTGATGAAATGCCGCCACGCGGTCGCCGATGGCATCGAGTTTGTCCATCGCCACCCACACACCGATGCTCGACCAGTCGATCCGATCAGCGAAGGGCAGAAGCATCGCCGTATCGACGATCACGGGGATACGGCCGGCCGCAAGCGTCTCGTACAGGCGATAGGAGAAGTTGCCGGCTCCCCGGACACAAAGCACATAGTCGCTGTTCACCATGTTTTCTTGAAACTCGGCGAGGTGTTCGGATTTCTCCTCAGGGGCGAATTCCGCGAAGAACCGGTCCCGTTCAATAATCGACGCGTGGATTGCCGGACTCGATCGCAGTCCTGCTATCGCCCGTTGGCGTACAACGAGCCCGACGTTCATCGGGGATCCGAGTGAGATCGCAGTCGCCCTGGCACCCTGGTTTCGATCGCTGTCGACCGGCTCCACGGCGATGGGTCCATGTCTTCGAGCGCGTAGCGCCGATGCAAGAGCAGCGCTGGTTGTCTGGCCCACGAATGAAACGACGGGAACCGGTGACCAGCCACGAATGGGCACGGAATCTGGATCCATCGAGTTGGCGAAAGCGGGCCTGGCGAACTCGTCGATGTAGGTAACTCCAGCGAGCATCGATGTCCGATAGACGACGCCACCAAGTGGAGCGAGGGCGAGAGGCTTGGTGCTGTCGAAGTCTGCGAGCACGAGCGTGCGCTTACCCATCTGACGCACACCCTCGATGACGCGACGCGCCTCATCCTCGGCCTGCTGCGCGCAAACTATCTGCCACGCGCTCGACAGCATCGCGATGTCGGCGTCGTCAACACGGTCAACGAGGGTGACGACGGGCGTCGAGTCACTCGTCGAGTGTGGCCATCGCCCATGAGCTGACAACGAGGCGGCGATGAAGGTGGTCGGAAGTGAATCGCGCGCTCCGACCATGGCAATGCGAGTGGTCACCGGGCCCGTCCAGCCGTTTCATTGAGAAGTCGCTCGAAGGAATCGATGCACCGTTCCCAAGAGAAGCACTCCGCGATTCGGGTCCGCGCTTGACGTCCGTAAGCCTGCGCGCTGATGGGATCATCGATCAGCCGCGACATGGCGTCAGCAAGGCCGATGATGTCGCCCGGCTGCACCAGCAGCCCGGTTTCCCCGTCCACCACGACCTCCGTGAGACCGCCTGTTCTCGAAGCGATGACCGGTCGACCAGATGCGCCGGCCTCAGCCGCGATAAGACCAAATGGTTCGGCCCACGTTGATGGAACCACAACCGCTGTCGCCCTGCGGAACTCGTCCTGCAGCGCCGGCCGGTCGAGCCACCCGGGAAACTCCACGCGGCCGGCCACGCCCAAACGACAAGCCAGCCAGGAGAGTTGATTCAGCAGTGGTCCACCGCCCGCGAGTACCAAGGTTGCCCGTGGGCAGCGCTCGGCAAGAATCGCGAAGGAACTCACCAACACGGCGAGCCCTTTCTCCGGAGCGAGTCGGGAAGCGCTGAGAAAACGCTGCGAGTCAGGAACAGGTTCGACATCGTCGTTGGCGATCTGGACACCGTTGTGGACCACTGATGCCTTGTCCGCGGCCCACGGAGCCCACCCGAGGATTTCCCGGAGAGTGCTCTGAGAAACAGCACTGATCCGGGTGGCGGCATCGAGCAGTTTCGCCGTCGATGACTCTTCCCCGGCCCGGAACTCGTCGACCATCCCGTGACAGGTGAACAGCATCGGAATCGCCCGCACGGAGGGGTCGGAGCTCAGGTAGAGGAAAGCATCGGGTCCGGTGCCGTGCATGTGAATGACGTCCGGAACAAAGGCTGTGGTGATTTCCGCCAGGGCCAGTCGGAGACGGTGGAGACCCCGAAGGTCGCGTCGTTCGAATGCTTCGCGGATCGTCAGGCGGTGGACGACAACGCCCGGACGGAAGTTGACTTCATCCCCCTCGTGGGTGTGAAGTTCGGAGTCGAAGCCGAGCGCCGGACCGATGATGTTCACGGTATGGCCCCGGTCAACCAGACCGTTGACAAGGTCACGGACAAGCAGCTCCTGTCCGCCGATGGTGGGGAGCAATCGAAACGACCAGACGAGAACTCTCATGTGCACTCCGCGGCGAGGAAGTGCTCGATCGCCTCGGCATTCCGCTCGATGTTGGAACAGAGTCGGAGTCGGTAGGTCGGTGTCGAACGAACGAACTCGGTGATCCTGTAGAAGGACTCTGGCCGTCGGTCGGCGAGAACGAATGAGCTCGGGAGAACAGCTCGCAGCGCGTCCATGCGACCCATCGGTGCCAGCGACGGTGCATCGTGGCCGACCTCCGGAACAACGATCGCGTGGATCTGTTGCGCATCAACCAGTGCGCCGGGATAGCGCTTGTTGACCAGGACCAGTGACTTGTCGTCGTCTCGCCACTGCTCGTGGATGTCGGGAGGCTCCACGTCAGCGAGAGACCATGCCGGGCTGCTTCTGTGCAACCTGGCCGTTTGGTAGAGGCCCCGAACGGTCGAGGCGGTGTTCGGCTCGACCGGTGGCGGGTCGAGCAGGATGAAATCGTCGCCAACAGTGGTCATGCCGCGCCGGATGCCCCCGACAACGCATGTGGACTTTCCTGAGCCTCCGATTGCACTGATCAGCACCGCCCGACCGTCGATGCCCAGGGTGCCGCCGTGGACCATCGTGAGACCAGTCGAACCGAACACGTTGTCGAGGATCGGTCGGAGCGGCGCCGCTCGTTCCCATGGGGGAATGCTGAGGCCCGCCCGCCAGAGCAGAGCCCAACGCTCCGCATTGCAGAGGACCGTGATCGTCCGGTTGTGCTGATCACACCGGAGCTCCACCCGTTCGTCCGCGACAACGTTGTCGGTCCAGGCCCACTCGAACGGGAGAGCTTCGTCGAGGAGATGGTTCACGATGTCAATGGTCCACGTCGGCGCCGCCGTGGAGACGTCTTCGACGAATCCATCGCGCCCAACTAACGCCTCAATGACGAAGCCCAGCGATGCCGCAGCGGTTGTTCGAACGGTCACCCGTACCCCAGCGACGAAGAAGTCCGCCTGTTGGCCACCACCCGTATCGGACGCGATCATTGCCCCGCGTTCTCGAAGTGATTCGGCATATTCCCATGGTCGTCGGGCGCTGCCGACGTAAATCGGCGCTGTCATGACGGCTCCGGCTACTGACGGAGCAGTGGCCAGCCGCGATCGTCGACCTCGTGAATCGGGTCGGCGAGAAGGAGCTCTTCCATATCGGTGTACTTCACGAACACCGGTCGGTCCGTGGTGCGGGCAACCCCCGGCGGACCCACGAGCAGCCCCTCATCAACCAGTGCACGGAGCATGTCGAGGGCGTCTTCGGACGGCACCTCGGTGCCCGGACCGGTGATTGCGCTCCACACTGCGCTCGCCTCGGAATCAAGGGTGTAGTAAGCACCCGTGAGCGCATTGATGACGATCGTCTCACCTTCGATCGAGTCGCCCATCACGTGGGCGGGGATGCTGTAGCGGTCGAACATGGCGAGGATCGTAGTGGTGGTGCTCGTGGCGGTTCGGTCAGACGGTGGTGTTCTTCTCGTAAATCAGACGCAGTCCGTGGAGGGTGACCCAAGGGTCGTTGTGGTCGACGGTGCGGCAGTAAGGCGCGATCACTGCTCCCAGCCCTCCGGTTGACACCACCGTTGCCGGTTCGCCCAGTTCGGCGTTGATGCGATCGACCATGCCGTCGATCATCGAGGAGTATCCGAAGAGAGCGCCTGACTGCAGCGATTCCGCCGTCGACTTGCCGATGACACTTCGGGGCTCGACCAGTTCGACGCGACGCAGGGCAGCGGCACGCTGGAACAGCGCTTCGAGAGAGATCTCGACTCCCGGCACGATCGCCCCGCCCAGGTACTGGCCTTTTGCGGAAATCACATCGAAGGTCGTGGCCGTTCCGAAATCGACGACAATCGACGGCGAGCCGTAACGGTCGGTTGCCCCAACGGCATTCGCGATGCGATCCGCGCCCACTTCCTTCGGGTTGTCGTAGAGGACCGGCATTCCGGTCTTCACGCCTGGTTCGAGCACCATGGCGGTGAGGTCGAGGTAGCGCTCGCACATGCGTCGGAGGTGAGCGGTCGCCCGGGGCACACCCGAGCAGATCGCCACGCCGTTGATGTAGGCAGCAGAGAAGTCTTCCGCCCGGGTCGAGAAGAATTGGCGAAGCAGCATGGCCAACTCGTCAGGTGTGCGCTCGGCGTTGGTGGCGATGCGCCAGTGGTCGGCCAGATCCGAACCTTGGGTCATGCCGAGATCGTCGCTCGGGTACACGCCGAACACGGTCTGGGTGTTTCCGACGTCGATGACCAGGAGCACGGGGCCAGGTTAGACATGCCCCGACCGGGCGTCGCAGTAGGGCGCGGGAGGAACCCGACGGTTCCGCCCCGGCGCGGGTGGGAGACTTGCCGACCGCTATGAGCACCCCTGACGTTCCCTACCGCTTTGCCCCAACCCATTCGACGGCTGCCGTTTTGGCCCAATTCGGCGCCGAGGGCGTTGTCGCTGACGCTTCGGAGACGACGAGCGAAGTGACCGTTGCCGGGAGACTGATGCTTCGGCGCGGCCAGGGCAAGCTGGCCTTCGGTCAGCTTCAGGACTCGACCGGACGGATCCAGCTCTTCGCGCCTGCCGACGTCACCCCCGACTTCGAGGCCTTCACCTCGCTCAGCCTGGGCGACTGGATAGGCGTCACCGGACTGGTGATGCGAACGAAGAAGGGTGAGCTCTCGATCAAGGTCACCTCGTGGACCCTCCTCGCCGAGGCCAAGCGACCGTTCCCCGACAAGTGGCACGGCCTCACCGACACGGACACCCGCTTTCGCCAGAGATACGTCGACCTTGTCGTGAACGAGGAGTCGCGGACAACCCTGGTGAACAGGTCGCGCATGATCTCGCTCATGCGGCGTTGGCTCGAAGACGAGCACGGCTTCCTCGAGGTCGAAACACCTCTGCTTCAGCCGATACCTGGTGGCGCGTTGGCCAAACCGTTCACCACGCACCACAATGCGCTCGATCTGCCGCTGTTCTTGAGGATCGCACCGGAGCTTTACCTCAAACGGCTTGTCGTCGGTGGCCTGGAGCGCGTGTTCGAGATCGGCCGGGTGTTCCGCAACGAAGGTTTGTCGCCACGGCACAACCCCGAGTTCACGATGCTCG
>JANOHI010000342.1:0-12257 GCA_031406385.1 Acidimicrobiia bacterium | reverse complement strand
GATACCGCCGGCGATCAGCACCGTGTGGAAGGAGTCGCGCCGCAGGGGAAAGTTGTTGCGGGGCTCGGAGATCGCCAGGACGTCTCCCTCGTGCAGGAGGTCGTGCACGCATGACGATCCACCACGCGACCCGGGTTCGAGCTTCACCCCGATGACATAGCGCTCCTGCTCACCGGGTCCGTTGACAAGTGAATACTGGCGGACCAACCCGTTGGGCATGTGCACATCGATGTGGCCTCCCGGTTGAAACGTCGGAAGCCGGCCATCGACGGGTTCGAGCTCCAACGAGATGATGCCTTCACCCACCTGTCGTTTTCGGGCCACGACAACCCGCACGAGTCCACCGACTCGCCCCTCAACGGACGCCTCGGGCATCGTCGACAGTTCGAGCGACACCTGGCCGATCCTCGCCACCATCGGCTCGGGGGTCGGCCGTTTCCTGGCGTCGGCTTCCAGCCGATCACGGAACCGGTTGAGCCTCGTTGCATGATCGCGGAGGACCGGCAGTTCCGACCCTGGCTCCGGCGACCGCCTCAGCACACCTCGCATCACCGACCTGGCCGAGTCGACCGGCTGCACGAAGAACACGATCGTGGACGATGCATCACCCGACGCCTCGGCGTGGCGCGTGGAGGTGAGTTCGATCCAACCCTCTCCCCGGCCCGAGACCGAGACCACCACCTCGGCGTGGGACGAATGGGCAGGCGCGTCGGTGGCGATCACCGACGATGGAGCGAAGCGGTATGTCGCCAGCGCATCGAGCACAACGTCCGGCTCGACGTTCAACGGCACGCTGCGCAAGCCGAAGGGAACCTCGTCTTCGAGGCTGGCGATGGTTGGAAGATCACCGATGGGTGCTTCGCCGGTCCAGACGAGCCCGTACCGTTCGACCATCGGAAAGGTCACGTTGCAGATCGTGCGCGCCGGTGCGTCGGCGGGGTGGGCAGGAATGTAGGTGCAGCCCGCGGAACGGTTCGCGTAGCGCCACCCGTGATACTGACAGCGCAGTTCCCGTCCCTCGTTGTGGCCGAGGGTCAGGCGAACGCCGCGGTGCAGGCAGCGGTTCTCCCACACGTTCACATAGCCATCGTCGGCGCGCCATAGGGCGAGTTCCCGGCCGAGCAGGAGACCGTGGAAGACGTGTCGGGGCGCGAGGTCGTCGCTTCTGGCCACCGGGTACCAGTTCGCCGTCCGATCTTTCGTGCCGAGATTCACTCTCGAACGCTCTTCGGTGGTCACGCGGCTGGAATGACGCCGTACGTCAGACCCTTGTTGGAGAGCCAACGCCGATAGTGAATGGCGCTCTTGTCGGCGCGTATCGGCGTTTCGGCACGGGGATCGAGCGGCAGCCGCTTTGGAAACTGACTCTCCAGGATCGTCTTGTCCTGCCCGAAGATCAGCTGCTGGAAATGCCGCAGCGTGTTGTTGGTGCTCACGTCGTCGACCATGGCGAGGAAGTTGTGGGCGCGAATGCGTTCCTCGGTCATGGGCTGGTTGAACAGTGCAATCACGTCCATGCGGCTCGGGTCGGCGTGTACCGACTTGTAGAGCATCACGCAGTAGGGATGGGGCACCCGATACGTGTAGTTGGTGACCTGGCCGCCAGCGGCGCTGGCGGCAGCGACCGGTTGGTAGAACTTGCAGCCGGTTGCCAGGACCTGGGCTTCGGTGGTCTCCACGTGGTACTCCACCACTTCGGTCCGCGGCTCGATGCCGAGGAGCCCGGTGTGCACGTAGGGGAAGTGGCCCATGTCGAGGAAGTTCTCCACCGCACGCGGTGCGGAGACACCGACGATGAGGCTCCCCCCGTTGAGAATCCGGCGGTCGGTATCGTCGCACTCGGCGATGTCGAAGATCTCGTGGTCCGGAAGGCCGAGGGTTGCCCAGACGTACCCGAACTTGACCCGGATCGGGAGTGGATCGCTCACCATCTCGGGGTTGATCTCCGTGCCCGCTCCCATGCCGGCCACACCGGCCGGATCGGATTCGCTCCTCCACACAACCGGTTTGCCTTCGCCATCACGGGAGTAACTGATCGCCTGGCCCAGGAGCAGCGTGCGGTGGAGCCGACACGGCGCTATCTCATCGAGCGCACTCAGCGGGTGCCATTCGTGGAGGACAACCGGGTCGACGAGCACAGACGAACTCACGGGTCCAATATTGCACCCCCGGCACGCAGGTTTCACCTGGGCGAGGGTGCGGCAGCGTCGAACTGCTGCGCCGCCGCCCCGCCGGCTCCTACGCTGGCCGCCATGAACTCCCCTCGTGCTGGCCAGCATGCCCAGATCTCCGATCTCGAGGACATCGCGCAGCTCGTCACTTCGTACTATGCCCTGAGTCCGGACCTCTCTGATCCAGCCCAGCGCGTGGCTTTCGGTACGTCCGGCCATCGCGGGTCCAGTCTCGACGGGGCATTCAACGACGCCCACATCGCCGCCACCACGCAGGCGATCTGCGAGTACCGAAACACCCAAGGCATTGGGGGTCCGCTCTTCCTCGGCCGAGACACCCATGCGCTGAGCGTCCCCGCACACGCAACCGCTCTGGAGGTGCTCGCCGCGAACGGGGTCACCACGATGATCGACGCGGCCGACCGATTCGCGCCGACACCCGCTGTCTCGCACGCCATCATTTCCCGGAACCGGGGCCGCGCAGCGGACGACGCAGCACGGGCCGACGGGATCGTTGTCACCCCGTCGCACAACCCACCCCGCGATGGCGGATTCAAGTACAACCCTCCGCATGGCGGTCCGGCCGACACCGATGCCACGGCTTGGATCGCCGGTCGGGCGAATGAGATCCTCGAAGCCAGCGGGAAGGGTGTCAAACGCATCACGTTGGCCCGTGCCCTCAAGGCAGATACTACGCATACCTACGATTACCTCGGCAGGTACGTCGATGACCTGCCGAACGTCGTCGACATCGAGGCCATCCGCTCCGCGGGCGTGCGCATCGGAGCCGATCCGCTGGGCGGCGCGAGCGTCGACTACTGGGGCGCCATCGCCGAGCGCCACCGACTCGACCTCACGGTCATCAACCCCGTCGTGGATCCCACGTGGCGCTTCATGACCCTCGATTGGGACGGCAAGATCCGCATGGACTGCTCGTCACCCAACGCCATGGCATCGCTTATCGCCAACCGTGATGCGTTCCAGATCTCGACGGGCAACGACGCCGACTCCGACCGCCACGGCATCGTCACGCCCGACGGCGGGCTGATGAACCCCAACCACTTCCTCGCGGTAGCGATCAACTACCTGTTTTCGCACCGCAGCGGTTGGCGGCCCGATTGTGCGATCGGCAAAACACTGGTTTCCTCGTCGATGATCGACCGGGTGGCAGCCGTGCTGGGTCGCCGGCTGATCGAAGTCCCCGTCGGCTTCAAGTGGTTCGTGCCCGGGTTGTCCGACGGATCCGTCGGCTTCGGGGGCGAGGAGTCGGCCGGTGCGTCGTTCCTCCGTATGGACGGGAGTGTATGGACCACCGACAAGGATGGGATCATCCTGTGCCTGCTCGCTGCGGAGATCCTTGCGGTCACCGGTTCGTCGCCGAGCCAGCACTACGGCCGCCTCACCGAGTCCTTCGGTGACCCCGCCTATGCGCGCATCGACGCGCCGGCCACGCGTGAGCAGAAGGCCGTGCTCGCAAAGCTTTCCCCGCAGCAGGTCACGGCCACCATGCTCGCCGGCGAGGCGATCACCGCAAAGCTGACCGCAGCGCCGGGCAACGGCGCGGCCATCGGCGGACTCAAGGTCACGACCGACAATGCGTGGTTCGCCGCCCGCCCGAGCGGCACCGAAGACGTGTACAAGATCTATGCAGAATCCTTCCGAGGACCCGAGCATCTCGCCGAAGTCCAGGCTGCGGCGAAGGAACTGGTGAGCAACGTCCTCGACACTGCGGGGCGATGAGCTTCGGGACGATGAGCTTCGGGGCGCCGGGCTGTGCGGTGATGTGGTTCGGCTCGGCGGTCTGGCCGCGACGGGCGCACTGGCTGTGCGGATTAGGGTCGCTCTCGATGTTCTCCGAGGCGGAAGAGACGATGCGATGAGTGGCGGCCTGGTCGGTCTGTTGGACGATGTTGCGGCGCTGGCGAAACTGGCTGCCGCGTCGATCGACGATGTTGGAGCTGCGGCTGGCCGGGCCAGCGTGAAGGCCGCAGGGGTGGTGATCGACGACACCGCGGTAACGCCGGCCTACGTGCACGGCCTAGCGGCACAACGAGAACTGCCGATCATCCGGCAAATCGCCATGGGTTCGCTCAGGAACAAGCTGCTGTTCATCCTCCCTGCATCCCTGGTACTCAGCGAGTTTGCTCCCGTGCTCGTGGAGATCATCTTGATGATGGGCGGCGCATTTCTTTGCTTCGAAGGTGCCGAGAAGGTCCATCATCGGTTCGCCCGTCACGACGATGAACATCAGCTGCCGGCGGCGGCCCTCGGACCAGATGAAGAAGCAAAGACGATCTCCGGAGCGATCCGAACCGACTTCATCCTCTCTGCCGAGATCATGGTGATCGCGCTCAAGGAAGTGATCGACGAAGGCTTTCTTTCGCGTGCGGCAATCCTCGTCGTGGTTGGCATCGTGATCACCGCCATTGTGTATGGCTTAGTTGCGCTGATCGTGAAGATGGATGACGTCGGTCTGAGGTTGGCTCAAACCGGAAGCGCCTCGGCGCAACGGATCGGTCGGGGCCTGGTCGTCGGCATGCCGAAGCTCCTCAACGTCCTGTCGACCGTTGGCACCGCGGCGATGGTCTGGGTCGGGGGGCACATCTTGCTCGTTGGAGCCGATGAACTCGGTTGGCACGCCCCGTACAAGTTCGTGCACTCGCTCGAAGACGCGGTGCACGATGTGGCTGGAGTCGGCGGCATCCTCGGCTGGTTCGCCAACACGCTCGCATCGGCCGTCGTTGGTCTCACCGTCGGCTTCGCGATCGTCGCGATCATTTCGCGGCTCCCCTTCGGAAAGAGTTCGGTCCGACCAGCAACCCACGACGACGCGCGAAACACGCCGCAGTGAGTTGATGCTCTGACGCAGCCAGTCAGCAGCCGACAAACGCACTCGGTCGGGCCACCGCCGCACCCACCGATGGAGCTACGGGTGGTCGGCGGAACTCGGCTGGAACCGGTAGACGGCTGGTCCCTCCGGGGTCGGGTCGAAAACGACGGAGACCGACATCCCGATATGGACGTCGTCGACGTTGCAGCCAACGATGTTGGTGAGCACGCGCGGGCCTTCGTCCAACTCGACGTAGGCCACCACGTAGGGGCTGTTCTCGGCCCACACGCCGGCGCCCTTTCGGGTGATCGAGAACGAGTAGATGATTCCGCGCCCCGAGGCTTTCACCCATTCCACCGACCACGACGTGCACAGAGGACAGAAACCCTTCGGATACCAGATCGTTGCCCCACAGTCGACGCAGCGCGGCAGCACCAACTGGCCACCCGCGGCCGCGTCCCAGAAGGGCTGCGTCTCCGTGGTCACTTCGACCTTGCGCACCGGTAGCGAACTACTCATGACGCCCTCCCGAGAATGAGGGTGGCCGAACCGGTGCGGGTTCCCAGGTTGCCACCGGTTCCGTGAGCGAGTGCAAGCTTACAATCGGGTACCTGGACCGCAGCATGGGCTTCGCCTCGCACCTGTCGAACAGCCTCGATGATCTTCGTCATGCCACCTCGGTTACCCGGGTGGTTGTTGCACAGCCCGCCGCCGTCGGTGTTAAAGGGCAATCGGCCACCCGCTTCGAGCGCGCCCGATTCGACGAAGGCGCCCCCCTTCCCTTTCTCGCAGAAGCCGAGATCTTCGAGCGTCTCGAGGACGGTGATGGTGAAGCTGTCATAGATCGACGCGTACTGGATGTCCGCTGGGGTCACCCCGGCCTCGGCAAACGCTCGCGGACCGGACCACACCGCTGCGGTATGGGTGAGGTCGAGGCGTCCGTTCGAACTGTGCTTGATGGCCTCGCCGTGACCGAGCACCGCGGCACACCGATCAGGCCGGGTGAGGCTGCGTGCTACCTCGGGGCTCACAACGACAACAGCACCTCCACCGTCAGTGATGACGCAACAGTCGAGCCGGTGCAACGGATCGGCGACCATCGGCGAGTCGAGAACCTGATCGACGGTAACCACGTCACGCAGAAACGCGTTCGGGTTATGCGACGCATGCTTCGACGCCGCGACCTTGATCATGGCGAGTTGGCTGCTCGTGGTTCCGAACTCATACATATGCCGGGCTGCAGCAAGCGCGTACATGTTGGCGACGTTCGAACCCCACTGCGACTCGAATGGACCCTCCGGAGCGCCGGCACCACCCGCACTCCCCCCTGGTGCGCCGCCGCCGGTGCGGGGCTTGCCGCCGAGGGTGATCAGCGCCACATGAAACTTGCCGGCCGCAATCGCCGCAGCCGCATGTCCCACGTGAGCGAGGTAGGAGGAACCGCCAGTCTCCGTCGTGTCCGTATAGGTCACGTCGAGGCCGAGGTAGTCGGCCATCGAGATGCCACCGAACCCGGGGGCGTCACCGGCACAGAAGTAGGCGTCGACATCCGACAGGGCGAGCCCGGCATCGCCGAGGGCACCGACTGCCACCTGGGCGTGGATCTGCGGAAGGGTGAGATCAGGAAGGTGACGTCCGGGATGTTCGAAGATGCCGGCGATCCTGGCCAAGTTTCGTGTGTCGCGAACCACGGGGTGAACCTAGCGGGGAACTCCCTAAAACTCGAACCCACCACATCAGTCTTCCGCCGTCGACGGCGATGCACACTCCGCACTGGGGACGGGTGGACGACTCTTCAAACCGTGTGTGCGAGCATTCCAGCGTGACGCAATCCACCGAAGGCCACTGATGCTGACCAGGAAAACCGGCTACCTCACTGTTCGCGAGGAAGACGATCCCGTAATCCCACATGCCGCTCGAGAACTCCAGCGCGAGGGTTTCACGCTCCTCCCCCAGGTGTTCTCGCCGGCCGAGGTATGCGCGCTTGCCGATGAGATATCTACCGTGTTCGACGAGGTCGAGCCCGACGTGCGTTCGACGCGGGTCGCCGACGGCCACTTCGAACCGTTCCGTTACGAGATGCTCAACCGCAGCGCGCTGGCCCAACAGGCGATCGGCCACCCTACGATCCTCTCGGTTGTGGAACCGTTGCTCGCCGAAGACTGCCACGTGATCGCCAACACCGCGTGGCGTCAACCGCCCGATGACGAGCGCCACAGTGGCCGCTTCTGGCACCTCGATGCCGGACCGCATATTCCTCGTCCTGAAGGCGTGCCGTGGGACGAACGAATCCCCTATCCGATCTTCGCGGTGGCGTGCCACATCTTCCTCATGGACTGTCCGCTCGCATGTGGGCCGACCGGCGTCATTCCCAAGAGCCACACCTCGGGCCAGGCCCCGCCTCGTGATCGTGCAGTCGACGAGACACTCACCTGGAACGGCGTTGGCCCCGTGCCGATCATCGCCAAGTCCGGCGACGTGTCGTTGTTCGTATCGGACGCCTGGCACCGCCGCCTTCCCAGTCTTGACGGCGACCCCGGTCGGTTCTTCCTTCAGGTCCACTACGGCCGGCGTGACCTCGCCCAGCGGATTCGCACAACTGACCGGGCGAACCACCTCGCCGACGCAGCCATCGCGCGGAGCGTGACACCGAGGGAGCAGACGCTCATCGGGCTACACAAACCTGGCTTCTACGACGGGTGATGCGCGCTGATCGCGAAGTCGCACGGACTGGAGAAGGTCGCGAATCCAGTGTCTACGAAGCCCGACTCGCATGTCCGAACTGCAACTCGGTCCGAATTCCCCGATGCCGCTAGCTTCAAGTTCCCAGCAATCCCGATGACGTCGAAGAGGGAGCAGCGCGTGTCCATTCGGATCGACCCCGAGACCGGCCTGAAAGTGTTTGCGACCCGCGCCGCGAAGGCCACCGAGAGGATTCAGGGAAAGGGCTACGCGATCATCGATGACGAAACGCTCACCACGCTCCCGCCCGCTCCGCCAGGAGCCGTCTTTAACGCCGAGGAACAGGCCCGGTACCGGTCGTACAAAGAGGAACGCCGGGGCGCTGCCGACTACATGCCGATCGATGGTGCGTTCAGCGCCTACCTGAAGGACGTGTATTCCGCCGACCCCGTGTCGCGAGAGACGCTCACCGATTCATGCGAGGTACTCGTCGTCGGTGCCGGCTTCGCCGGGCTCCTCCTGTGGTTTCGACTTCGCGAGGCAGGGTTTGTCGACGTGCGGTTCTGTGAGAAGGGCGGCGACGTTGGCGGCACCTGGTATTGGAATCGCTACCCCGGTGTGGCCTGCGATGTAGAGGCGTACAGCTACCTGCCGTTGCTCGAGGAGATGGGCTACGTCCCGTCAATGAAGTTCGCCTCGGGCTTCGAGATCCTCGAGTACTGCCAGTCCATGGCCGACACGTTCGGCTTCTATGACCACTGCCTCTTCCACACCACCGTGGAGAAGACAGAGTGGGACGCAGCGACCGGATTGTGGACCGTGCACACCGACCGCGGCGACGCTATGCGGGCGCGCTACGTCATCCTGGCGAACGGCATTCTCACCAGTCCAAAGCTGGCCCGTATCGAAGGGATGGAGAGCTTCCAGGGTGACGCTTTCCACACGTCGCGTTGGAACTACAACGTCGATCTCGAAGGCAAGCGGGTTGGGATCATCGGCACCGGAGCCACGGCGGTGCAGGCGATTCCCGAGCTGGCCAAGATCGTCGGCGAACTCTTCGTCTTCCAGCGCACACCGTCCACCATCGACGTTCGCGACCAGCGAGCAACCACCGACGAAGAAATCGCCACGTGGGCCAACGAACCAGGATGGGCAAGAGCCCGGCGGGCACGCTTTTCGAAAATCTCCGCAGGCCGCACCGCCATGAAAGCCAACGACGACTACCTCGCAGGAAAGGTGGACGACTTTAAAGAGCGCAAACAACACGAGCGGCAGCTCTCACCTGACGAGATGATCGAGAAGGTGCTCGAGACCAACTTCCGCATCATGGAGCAGGTCCGTGCCCGGGTCGACTTGATCGTGAAGGACCCCAAAACGGCCGAAGCGCTCAAGCCCTACTACCCCTATGGCTGCAAGCGCCCGACCTTTCACGACGAGTACCTGCCGACGTTCAATCGTCCGAACGTGGTGCTCGTCGACACCGCTCCGACCGGGGTGAGCCACATCAACGAACGGGGCGTGGTCCACAACGGCGTCGAATACCCGCTCGACGTTTTGATCTACGCAACAGGTTTCCAGTGGATGGCCACCTCGACGTTCAACATGATCTCCGGCATCGGCGGTCGCACCTTGAGCGACAAGTGGCAAGCCGAAGGCACGCGAACATTCCTCGGGTTGCACAGCCACGGCTTCCCGAATCTGTTCATCGTGACAGGCCCGCAAGGTGGCGGCGGGAGCTTCAACTTCACTGAGGCCATCGAACAGCACGTGGAATACATCACCTGGATGCTCGGCACAATGCGAGACCGCAACGTGAACGTCGTCGACATTCGACGGGAACCGGAGGATGCATATTCGCAGCACTGCCGCGAAGCGGACGTCGCCAGCGCGCGACTACGCGACTGCCTGTCGTACTACAACGGCCACGGCGACGCCGAGCCCGGGAGCCTGGCCTACTACGGCGGAAGCGCATGGCACCGTTGGCGCAAAGAGGCGCAGGCCACCCTCGAGCCCTACGTGTTTGAGCGCGTGCCAGATGCCAAGTGAGTCCGGGACCCGGGATTCGGTGTTGCAAACAGAGGTTGAGCGCCTCGTTGCGGAGACGT
The DNA here is from genome assembly GCA_031406385.1 of Acidimicrobiia bacterium. Lineage (GTDB taxonomy): Bacteria > Actinomycetota > Acidimicrobiia > Acidimicrobiales > JANYDT01 > JANLQX01. The sequence continues at coordinate 2,469 of JANOHI010000342.1, read as the reverse complement.
CACGTGTCCGAACCGGGCGCCTCAGCTCGGAGCACCAACTCCGTTCGGTGAGACCCGGTTGCGCCAGGTACTGAAGCTGGCGAGACTCCCAGCGTCCGGCTGACGCAGCCATGGCCACGGGTGCACCACCGCAAGCTCTATCGCGGCAGCGATCCGGCGCCACCCGGGAACCGGAGCGAATGTCGTCGCCGCGTTCGAGTTCGTCAGGACCTCGATCGGACGGCCTCGGACGATGGTCAGCTCCCGAGTACGACCGATCTCACCTAGACGTTCGGCGAGAAACACAAGTCGTTTGCCGGACAGTCCGAGTCGACGGAGAAGCGGCTCATCGAAGATGAACACAACCGGCAGGGCGGGATGTGCCCGAAACGCAGGGTCATGCGCGCCGAGTGACTCTGCGGTCAGCCACACCACGGACGGTTCGCGAGTCACGATGCTGCTCTTCGGACCGGCGACGCGTTTCGTGTCGATTGTCGAGCGGAGTTCTTTCGATTCGTCCACCGGTTCGAGTGTCCTGTCGGGCGGCCATGACTCAATCGGACAGCGGTGGCGATGCGCGCAGCGATCACACAAGCCCGGTGCTCGTTTCTTGACCTGCCACCGTGAGAACCCGTACGGCTTGCCGGTGCCGGCGCCAATTGTCCACATCCAACCCAGGCGGTTCGCGGCGCGCGAGCCATCCAACAGGTGGATGAAAAACCGGTCTTCTCCGACTCGCCAGTCCGCCCCGTGGCGAACGGTCCACTGAGAGGCCAACCACATGCGGGTTTGGTTGACGAGCCAGCCATCGCGTTCAAGCTCCGCTGTCGCCAGCTCGACGCAGGCCATGGACGGGTCCCAGGGATCGGGAACCGGAGTGGTGCTCCGCCACGGTTCGTATCGCAGGGGCCGGGTGCTCGCGTATCCCATGCGCGCATAGAGATGGCGGGAGTATTCCTGCCAGAGAAGTTCGTCGCGAAACTTCGCAACATCACGAGACGGTCCGGCGACCGACGCCCACACAGTCGGGAGTGGGAGAAGCCCGTGGCGAATCCACGGCGAAAGCCCGGAGGCACCGCGGCGACGCTGCGGAAACACGTCGTTTCTGGTCGCTGCGTACCCCGACACATCAAAGGTCCCGAGCGCGTTATCGGCTGCCTCCTGCGTCCCTCGGAACCGAGGCGAACTCGTTGGTTCGTCGCAACACAGGTCACCCAGATGGGAACGTACCCACGCCACTTCCTCACCCGGTGGGATCGCCGGGAGTGTAAGGCTACTCACGCTGATTCGCGCTGCGGACCGAGCTGGAGACCGACGGCGCCGGCCATCACGGCGAGGAACTCGTCGCGTTCCGGTCCGAGCTTCGGAGCCGGCGGACGTTGGTCCTTTTGCGCGTGGGCGGTCATCGACGCCTCGACGACCTTCGGGTTGCCCATGAGCGCAGCGGGGGCGTCGAGCATGTTGAAGGCCCGGAAGAACGCTCGGAACACGTCGGCGTCCACGCGGGTTGCTGGGATCAAACCGTTGATGATGAAGTCGCGGGTTGCTGAGGCCATCGCGTCGGGCTCGGCGCCGTCGTGCATAGTGGCGTGCATTTTCATCCGGTCGGTGTCCTGGCGGACCGCGAGTGCGTAGTGCGGTTCCAACTCGGAGCGCACCGCCGCATCCATCGCGTGGGCGAGGGCGATCCGGTCGCGGCCGTGCTCGACGAGTGCTTTCGACAGCGCGTCAGCGGCGATGCCGGCCGTTGAACAACCCTTGCCGTACCACGGGTTGGTGGCCACTGCTGCGTCGCCGATCACAACGACTCCAGTGGCGACCGGCTCGCCATCAACGACAAAGCGGCGGATGCGGTTCCGTAAGCGCGCCATCGATTCCACACCGGTAATCGGGTCAGCAAGGCCGTCAGCGGTCCAAGGTGCAAGGGGCTTCAGCGTGCGGATCGCCGCTTCCCATGCGTGCTCGTCGCGTATCGCCATGAGTTCACGGTCGTTGGTCGGCACGCCGAAGGTGATCGAGAACGTGCCGTTGTCACCATAAAAACCGGCAAACGCGGCATAGCCGAGATCTCCGCCCGCACCGTCCTTGGTGAGGAGCGGCAGTTCCTGACCGTCGCGCAGCCGATAGAAGCGCGAGAGATACACAATCCCGGCCTCGCTCTGCTCCTCGACCGGCTGGACTCCCCCACCAAGAGCACCGATCCACTCCATGACCGGCGAGTTGCGACCACCGCCGATCACTACGAGATCGGCCTCGACGGTGGAGCCGCCTTCGAGTCGAACCCCGCGAACTTCGGTGCCTTTGGCGGCGAGTCCAGCAACGCCAACGCCGCCGCGCCACACCACGCCGGGCTCGGACATCACGGCCTTGCGGAGAACCCATTCGATGGTGAGTCGCCGACAGCACAGAAGCACGAGGTCGTCGTCACCGGGCCGCGGCTCACGGTCGGCGATGTCAGGCGGAAGGATCCGCTCCACGCTCAGTTCGGTG
>JANOHI010000389.1:0-1119 GCA_031406385.1 Acidimicrobiia bacterium | reverse complement strand
GTGAGTCGTCGGTGGCCTCATGCGTCGGCCGATTGCTGACCGGGCCGAGTGGTAGTCCCGGCCGGAGTCGGCGGCGCTGGGTCAGCGCACGATCTTGCGAATGGACTTGTTGCCGCTGTCGGCGATGTAGTCGACGCCGGGGGTCGAGACGATGTCGCTGGGCTGGTCGAGTTCAGCGAGGATCGCCGGTCCGTTGTCATTGGCGTTGCCGGAGCTGCCGGTTCCAACCTCGGCGTACACGCGTCCGGTCGCTCGTGCGATTCGCCAGACTCGCGAGGTCCCGCGGTCGACGATCAGAAGGTCGTTGCTGACATCGCCGATGACCGAGATGGCCACGGGATCTTTGAACTCGAAGTTGTTGGCGAGGCTGCCGGATGTCTTCTGCGATCCGCCTCCGCCGATGAAGTGGGCGATGCCGTCGGCGGTGACTTCCCAGATTTTGCCGGTGTCCTTGTCGACCACATCGAAGAACGTGTCGTGGGCGGTGACATCCACGGGCTTCCGGAGTCCGGTGGCGATCGCCGGTGCCCCATCGCCACCCCCTCGGTCGGTTCCGTTCCCGAACACGGTGTCAATGGTGTTGGCGAGGCGGTTGATCTCCCGGACGGTCCTGTTATTGGAATCGACGACGAGGATTCTTCCGTTGGGCCGCACGGCGATGCCTTCGAGGGCGTCGAAGCGTGCGGCGAGCGGAGGGCCACCGTCACCGGATGACCCGCTGACTCCGGTTCCGGCGATGGTGGTGATGATGCCGCCGACCGAGACGCTGCGGATGCGCCGGTTGCCGCTGTCGGCGATGAGGAGCTCATCGGTCGGAGACACGGCGATGCCGGAGGGGCGATCGAGTCGAGCGGCGGTAGCGGGGCCGCTGTCGCCGCTGAACCCGGAGGTGCCTGTGCCGGCGGCGACGGTGATCACACCGAGAGGAGTCACCTTGAACACCCGGTTCTGCTCGGTGGCCAGGACGTAGACGTTGCCTGCGCTGTCGACGGCGACGCCGTCGGGTTTGTCCCAGTTCGCCGGTGAGGACGCGACGGTGGAGATGAGCGGGGTCACCGCTGGAGGTGCGGTGGTCGGTGGTGGCGTGGTGGTCGTGGTGGTCGTCGTGGTGGTCACCGC
>JANOHI010000365.1:0-3503 GCA_031406385.1 Acidimicrobiia bacterium | reverse complement strand
TCGAGTCCAGTCACCCCGACGCCGCACCACTAGTGTGGTGGTTCGCTTCCGGGGCTTCGGCCCCGGTCTGCGGGTGTAGCTCAATGGTAGAGTTCCTGCCTTCCAAGCAGGCCATGCCGGTTCGATCCCGGTCACCCGCTCTACACGAAACCCCTGCTCAGGCAGGGGTTTTCTGATTCTGAGGTCGGGCGGATCCCTGGCGAACGGCGGTTCGTGCCCAACTGAGCACAGTCGAGCGCGAAGCAGTACCTGTGACATACTCCCGAGGCATGGGACGACTCCGGTGGATTCGAACCGCCGCCGCGATCGCCGCGATCGCCGCGGTCTTCGCAGGCCCGGCACCGGTCGCCGAGGGTGCCGGTGGCATCTTCGACTACGACAAGAACACGCCGCTCGAGGCGACCGCCTCCAAGGCGCAGGCGACCGATCTCGCACTCGTCCAGAAGGTCACGTTCAAGGCCGCCGACGGTACGACGGTACCCGCCCTGCTGTCGGTGCCGAAGACCGCCAAGGGCCGCTCGGCCTGCATCATCTCCGGACACCCGTTCACCGGCAGCAAAGAGGAGGTGTTCGGTGAGTTCTCGGACGCCTACGCCGCGCGCGGCGTCGTCCTGATGGCCCTCGACGCCCGCTACCACGGGGAACGCCAGGGCATCGGCCCGCTGAAGGCCGCCGCTGAGCTCGAAACCATGTACAAGCTGTTCCAGTTGACCGTGATCGACATGCGTCGCGCGCTCGACTACCTCGACTCGCGCGGGATCTGCGATCCCGCACGCGTCGGCTTCGAAGGCCGCTCTCTCGGGGGCTTCATGGGCGCGATGCTGATCGGCGTCGACCTGCGCATCAAGGCCGCCGTGCTCTACGTCAGCGGTGCAGACTGGCGCACGTTCCTCCCGATCCAGCCTGTCTGGCTCGGGGGCTACGTGACCGGCGCGAAGCTCGACGCCGCTGCGCGCAAGCTGGGGCCGATCGACCCGAAGATCTGGATCGCTCGCGCCGGCGGCCGCCCGGTCTTCATGGCCAACGGCCGCCTGGACGACGCCGTGCCCCTTGCGGCCGCGAAGGCGCTGCACGCCGCAGCCGCCAAGCCAAAAGAGATCGTGATCTACGACGGCGGCCACGACACCGAGGAACCGTTCCACACCCGCGTGTACGCGGCCTCCGCAGCGTTCTTCAAGAAATACCTCGGTATCCCGACCAGTTGACCGCACCGCATTCGGCCTGGTAGCCGGCACCACCGTCGCCTACTACGGACGCAGCAGCACAGTCGATCGTCCGAAAAGTTGTCGCCGGAGTTCCGAAAGGCCCCAATCAAAACTTCTCCGACGATCACGACCACTCTGCGGGCTGCATCCAACTCGTCGGTCGCAACGAGCTGTGGGCGAGCTGGCTTCCGAGAAGGTGCCAGTTCGATCCCGGTCACCCGCTCCACACGAAACCCCTGCTCCGAGCGCTGGCAGTGGGCCCGCGAGGGTCCTCCCCACGTTCCACATCGAGTACCAGACGCCCCAGCCTGAGATTCTTCAGTCACACGGTTTCGGACCGGCCTATCCCGGGTAGCAGCTCGTCATGGCCCGCCTCGAACGACTCCATCCCCAGTGGGTCGGACAGGCGTTCTCGTCACCGTGGTGACAGTGCGCCCGGCCGTCGGCTCACAGAAGCGTGCAGCAACGAGCGTTGCCCGTGATGACTGAACGCTGTGATCTCCGCTCCTCACGTTTCCGTGTGAGGCTTGGTTGTGCTGAGCCCGCTCGGGCTCGCACGAACCGACCGGCACGGCACCATGGATCAACAGCCCAGGACTTCGATGTTGCATCTCGCTTCGCGAGCGGTAGAGCCGCGAAGCGCCAGCAACCGACGTCTTCGCTCCATCGTTGCGACCTCGTTGCTCACGGGGCTCGTCGCGTCGAGCGGCGTGCTGAGCTCTCCTGCAGGTGCGACGGTCAGCGCCGCGAAGCTTGCTCCGAGCGTCAAGGGTTCGGCTTCGGTCAAGAGCGCTGCGGTAAAGCGCAACGTTTCGATGCAGCGTCTCGTCAGCCCCACAGCGCAGACGCCCGACAGCGCAGCCCGCGTGCAGACGGTCATCGACGCGGCGATGTCGCAGATCGGCCGCACGACGCTCTACGACCCCGCCTACGTGGCGCTCGCCTATCCGGGTGGCGACGTGCCGATGGTCCGCGGGGTGTGCACCGATGTGGTCATCCGTGCGTATCGCGCCATCGGCGTCGACTTGCAGGTTGCCGTCTATCAGGACATGCGCCGGGCATTCTCGGCCTACCCATCGTCGGGCCGGTCCGTTCCCGATCCGAACATCGATCACCGGCGCGTCAGGAACATGCTGGTGTTCTTTGCACGTGCGGGAGCCGCCCAGCCGAAGTCGCTCGATGCTGCGGACTACCTCCCCGGCGACATCGTGATGTGGGACGTCGGCGGGCTCGCCCACACCGGCCTCGTCGTCACGGCCACGGCGCCGGGATCCGACCGGCACATGATCGTGCACAACATCGGCGACGGGGCGCAGCTCGAGGACATCCTCTTCGAGTTCCCGATCACCGGTCACTTCCGGTACATGCCGGCAACGGCAACGACCACCTGACCGATGGAGCGGTGCCGTGGCGCCGCTGACCCGATGCGCGGCCGTCGCGTGCACGCTGGCATGCAGCGGCGTGGCGCTACTGGGTGCACCGGCACGCGCGCAGACGACGACCACGATTGCGGCCACTCCGACAACGACTTCGGCGGCGCCGACGACGTCGACCAGTACAACTCCGACAACATCGACCGGCAGGCCCACGACGACGACCGTCGGCGCGGCCGGGAGGACAACGACGACGATCGTCGGCGCGACCGAGACGACGACCCCGCCATCGCAGCTCGAGGGCACGAAGCCCGCCTACGTCGACCAGCCGAAAGGGGCCCGTCAACTCGCTGCTGCGTACGCGTACCGTTGGGCCTACGAGACCAACCCCGCGTTTGCCCTCAAGTCCGGTGCGTTCTTCACGGTGCCTTACGACAACCCGGAGCAGCGCGGACGTGCGGTCGAAGCGGTCACCAACGTCGAGTTGGATTGCACCAACTACATGTCGCAGGCTCTGCGGGCCGGAGGGTTCCAGAACACGAAGCCTTGGTGGTTCGACGCGAAGCGACACGCGGCATCCACGGCGTGGGTTCGTGCCAGTGGACCACAGGGCCTCACGGCGACGTTCGTGAAGCTCGGCTGGATGCGTCAGATGGGCGGATTCGGACTCATCAACCGCGACCCACCGCCGCCGGGGATCCAGATCGGCGACATCGTGGTCTGGGACCTCAACGGTGTACCCCGCCGCGTCCACATCGACCATCAACTCATGGTCACCGACGTTGCCGGCAGCGGGCGACTGGTTCCGTGGCGCTGCTCATCCTGGCTTTCCTGGAAGCTCCAAAAATTTCTACAGCAATCTGGAGCGCTGCACGATAAGACTTTTATCCAGTCCAAAACCAAACTGCAAGCCACCCGATCGGCG
>JANOHI010000355.1:0-1162 GCA_031406385.1 Acidimicrobiia bacterium | reverse complement strand
CTCGCCAACGACGACAAGCAGGCTCCTGGCGTTGTCAAGCTGATCAAGGCCAAGGGCTTCAAGAAGGTCGGCGTCATCGACGACGCATCGGAGTACGGCAAGGGACTTGCCGACACCGTGCGCTCACAGCTCGGTGCCCTCAAGGTTGCCGACGACACCATCGATGCCAAGGCGTCGGACTACTCGGCCGCCGTCAACAAGATGAAGGCTGCCGGCGTCGACGCCGTGTTCTATGGCGGCTACTACGCCGAGGCTGCCAACCTGCTCAAGCAGATGCGTGACGCTGGCGTGACCGCCACCTTCGTCGCCGGCGACGGCGTCCTCGACCAGAAGTTCATCGACAACGCCGGTGCCAAGGTCGCCGAGGGCTCACTCCTCACCGCCACCGGTGCTCCGTCGAACGTCAGCCCGGAGTTCCTTGCCAAGTTCCAGAAGGCCTACGGCAAGGACCCGACGCTGTACGCCCCGGAGGCCTACGACTGCGCCAAGGTGTTCCTCGACGCGCTCGCCGCCAAGAAGACCACCCGTGCCACGGTTGCCGCCTTTGTCGAGACGTACAACAAGAAGGGCGTCACAAAGCAGATCAAGTTCGCCGCCGACGGTGAAGTTGCCGGCGACGCGGTCTACGCCTACGCCGTCAAGGACGGAAAGATCGTCGGCGACATCGCCGTTTGATCCAGACGGTCGTTCTGATCCGTTCGTGATCTGAACAACTCCTCGAGTCGGGGTCGGTTCCCGAGGCGCACTGCGTCTCGGGTGCCGGCCCCGCTTGTGTATCGGCATCGTTTCGCCGCGCCGCCGCATCGTGGTTGGCTGCCGTTGCTAACTTGCGTCTCGGTCGTCGACTCGGCGCTGCGTCGCGAAACTCCGTAGTGTCTGTCCGTCCTATCCGCCTAGCCACCCGAAGCGAACCGCCCACTCATGCTCGCTGCCGTCTTCGATTTCAAGAATTTCGTCGATACGTTCTGGTCCAACGCCATCACCGGACTCTCGCTCGGGTCGGTCTATGCGTTGGTGGCGCTTGGCTACACGCTCGTCTACGGCGTGTTGCGGCTGATCAACTTCGCCAACTCCGAAGTGTTCATGCTCGGAACCTTCGGCTCTGTTGTCGCGCTGAACATCCTTGGCTTCAACGACGCCTCTGCCCAGCTCGGCTTCTTTG
>JANOHI010000295.1:0-9118 GCA_031406385.1 Acidimicrobiia bacterium | reverse complement strand
TGGGAGAGAGATTCCATGCCACTGGCGTGGCGCCACGACGTCATGAGAATGTTTTGGCGGGCTGGTTGTGCTCGGTACACCTTGGTGCGTGTGTGCCCGTGAGAGAGATTGAGTTGGGACCTTCCTGGCACCACGACATGTTGCTTCGAGCTCGACTTACAGGTTCACGTTCCGAAGGTTCCACCAGCCCGGTTCCTTATCCGTTTGTCTTCTCAGGAGGCATGTTGTGGAGGTCATCAACGAGCGGTGTGCAGGACTAGATATCGGCAAGGACGAAGTCGTTGCCTGTGTCCGGATGCCCGACGGTCATGGCGGCCGGGGTGCGCAGACCCGGACGTTTCTCACGTTCGTGTCGGGGCTTGAAGCGATGCGTGAGTGGCTGAGTGAGTGTGGCGTGACCACGGTCGTGATGGAAGCCACGGGTCAGTATTGGAAACCGGTGTGGCATGTTTTGGAGGACGACCCGGCGGTTTCGTTGCTGCTGGTCAACAGCAAACACGTGAAGATGCTCCCGGGCCGCAAGACCGACGTGTCCGATGCTGGATGGCTGGCCCAGCTTCACGAGCACGGCCTGTTGCGGTCATCGTTCGTGCCCCCGGTGGCGATCCGTGAGCTTCGTGATCTCACCCGGTACCGGAAACGGTTGATCCAAACCCACACGTCGGAAACCCAGCGCGTCCAGAAAATCCTTGAAGATGCTGGGATCAAACTCGACTCGGTCGCATCGGAGGTGTTGGGTGTGTCAGGCCGGGCGATGATCAGTGCGTTGATCGCCGGTGAACGTGACCCCGACGTGTTGGCCGACCTGGCCAAAGGCCGGCTCCGGATCAAGGTCCCGATACTGCGTGAAGCCTTACGTGGCCGGTTCCGTCAACATCACGCCGTGATGCTCGGCCACATCATGGACACGGTCATGCATCTCGAAACCAAGATCGATCAACTCGATACCGACATCGACCAGGTGATGGCCCCTTTCGTGACAGCCCGTGATCGACTCGACACGATCACGGGTGTCGGGAAACGCTCCGCCGAGTGCATCATCGCCGAGATCGGGATCGACATGTCCCAGTTCCCCACCGCCGGACACCTGGCCTCATGGGCCGGGCTGTGCCCCGGAAACAACATCACCGGCGGTAAACGCCGATCCGCATCACCCAACCAAGGTAACCGGTGGCTCTGTGAAACCCTCAACCAGTGCGCCTGGGGAGCGGCGAACTCTCGCAACAAGACCTACCTCGGAGTCCAGTTCTGGCGTCTCGCCGGACGCATCGGGAAACGCAAAGCCGCCGTCGCCGTGAGCCACTCCATCATCGTGATCTGCTGGCACCTCCTCACCAACGACTGCGACTACCAAGACCTCGGCCCCGACTGGTTCACCACCCGCACCGACCACGACAAACGCCGAAACCACCTCATCACCCAACTCCACAACCTCGGCTACCAAGTCACCCTCACCCAAGCCGCCTAACCACACCAACCTTCATTCTCCTTACAGGTTGCCCCCATATGTTGGGGCAGAACACCTCCCAACGCCGCTGGGAGGTGTTGCGCCGAGCCACCATGGGCTAGGTCGCCGGGGCGGCCGAGAACCAGGTGCGGCCCCCCGACCTAGGCCAAACTGAGCGGGTGAATCCCCTCGCCTGGCTCGTTCCCGCGGCGCTCACCGGCGCCGCCGCCGCGATTTCTTTCGTCTCGTCGCGCCGGGCGTGGGCGGCGATCGACACGCCGACGATCGCTACCGGGAACGTGGTGATCGGTCGGGTCGAGGTGACGGGCAAGGCCCGTCCAGGACCAGCGGGCACCCTCGTCGTCTCGCCCACCACTGCCGAGACATGCGTGTGGTGGAGCGTCGAGGTCGAGGAGGAGACCGGAAGCGGCAAGAACAAATCGTGGAAGACCCGCCATACCGCGGCGTCAGAGTCGGCAATCACCGTCGACGATGGGACAGGACCAATCGTCGTGGACTTCAAGGGCAGCTCGATCAGCAGCCCGGAAACCAACGTGACCAAAGGCGATGACGCTCCGCCGTCCCTCACGGCCGATGCACTCGATGCGATCGCCCGCGGCAAGCCGTTTCTGCCCCAAGCGGTCAACGACGACCGCGGCTTCTTCGATCGGCTCGTCACCGGCTGGGACACCACCACGCCGATCACGATGCTGACCGGCAATTGGCGGATCACCGAGACCTACGTGCCAGAGGGAAGTGAGATGTACGTGCTCGGTTCGACTGCCTTCGACGAGAACCGTCATGCCGCGGTGTTCGTGCAGGCCAAAGACCGCCCGCTGTACGTCTACTCCGGCACGGAAAGTCAGCTCACCAAGAACTCTCGGCGAATCATGATCGTCAGTGCACTTGCGATGCTGGCGTTGGCATTCGTGACCGTCGCCATTTTCAGCGGAGCGACCTACGTGAAACCGGATGGCAAGGACGGGATCCACCCCAATTGGGGGCGGGGCCCGATCGGCCCGACGGTCATGTTGCTGGCAATGTGCGTCGTTCAGGCCATTCGCGTCCGCAACCGAATCGTGACGGTCCGTGAGCAACGCCAGGCTGCGCACCGTCTCGTCGACATCGCCGAGAAGAAACGAGGCACGCTCATCCCCCAGCTCACGGCGGTCGTCGGCGCTGCAGCAGCCCACGAGCGCAACGTCCAGGAATCGGTTGCGGCGTTGCGTGGCGGCGACATCGATGCCGCTCACATCGCAGCGATTGCCGAAACCAGCCCGTCGCTCAAGACCAATCAGAACTTCCTGCAGCTCCAGCGCGCGTTGACCGATGTCGAGAACGACCTCGCGGTGGCCCGCGGCTTCGTCGCCGACAGCGAGGCCATCTACAAGACCCGTGTGCAGTCGTTCCCCGATTCGCTCATTGCGCCATGGCTCGGCATCGACATCGACGAGACGAAACCTGGCACGACGCGCAGATGAACCGCTGAGGACCCGCTCAGGGCCCCCGCAGGATAAGGCGAGCGATTGCGGCGAGAGCGGTGTGCTCAAGGCAAGGACGCAGAACGACGCGCTGTCCCACGCGGTCACCGGCAAGAACGCGTACGCCGCATTCGGACGCACGGCGCCGCCAGAAACCCCGCACGTCATCCCGCTGCAGACCCTACGACGAGTCCTGGTCGAAGAACCGGCTCGCCGTCTGGTCAGCGTCGTCGTCCTGGGTCGAACCACCGGCGATCGATCCGTTCAACCCACTCAGCGAGGCCGCTCCGGTGCCGTCGGCAGCGACCTGCTGGAGCCGATCACGACCGGCCTTCACCGTCTTCACCGTTCGATCAAGCACGATCTCGAAGCGAGCAAGGTGCTGATCGCACCAGTCCTCTGCCTCACGCTTCTTGCGGCGAGAATCAGCCTCCGCCTCATCGACCAGCTTCTGCGCCTTCGACTTGGCCACACGAACGATCTCCTGACGCGACACGAGCCGTTCAGCACGCGTCCGCGCCTCGTCGAGGATCTCATCACCTTCACGACTCACCTTGTCGAGAAACTCGCGACGCTCCTTGAGCAGCCACCGCGCCTGGCGCAGTTCTTCCGGGAGTTGGCTCACGGCGGTTTCCAGCAACGCAAGAACCTCGGCCGGCTCTATGCGTACTGAGGATGACGCGAACATCGGCTTCGCAGACTGAATCACGTCGATGGCCTGACGAATCAGTGCGATCGATTCATGCTCGTCCGCCGTCTCGAAGGCCGGGTCGTTGTCAATCGTGCTCATCGTTCCACCCGAACGATGGTGACGGATGAGGGAAAGGAATTGGTCGCATGGAACGCAGCGACGCGATCACGCTTGGACATCGGGGCTCCTTGGGGAAGCGGAGTTGTGGGGAAGCGACGCCAGCTTCGGCGATCAAGGCTGAAGCTGGCGTGCTCGTTCGATGAGACGACGGTTGGCCGCTTCCGGCACCATCGTCGAAACGTCTCCACCATACCGGGCGACCTCCCGGAGGAGCCGGGACGCCAGGAAAGAATGTCGCGAAACTGTCGGGAGGAAGACCGTGACGATGCCCGAGAGACGCTCATTCATCTGAGCCATCTGCAGTTCACTGTCGAAGTCGGTCACGGCGCGGAGACCTTTGACGATGGCATCACAAGAGTGTTCCGCCGCGAAGTTCACCAGGAGTCCGGAGAAGAAGCCGATCTCGATGTTCGGGAGGTGCGCCGTGGATTCGGCGATCATCTCCTTGCGTTCTTCGAGGGAGAACATCGCTTCGGACTTCTGGGGGTTACGGATCGCCGCCACGAGAACCGTGTCGAACAGCGCCGATGCGCGCTCAATCACGTCGATGTGCCCATTGTGGATCGGGTCGAATGACCCCGGCACGAGACACTTCCTCACAGGCTGACCTCTGCTTCTTCTTCGTTTTGTTGGGGCTGGAGCGCAGACGACTCGTCTGCGCGCTGACGTTCCATCGGGACGAGCATGGTGACGATCGTTCCGCCGTAGCGCTTTTCGCGTTCCACGTGCCAACCCAATTGCGGGGGAAGCGCGACACCGGTTTCGGCGACGACACAGTCGACCGATGCCGGGAGCGAGGCGAACAATTCAGGCCAGTTACACCAGTCGTAGGGCGGGTCGGCGAGGACGAGCGTCGGACGCAGCGTGGTCGCTCCTCCACCGACGAGCCATCGGAGCACATCGCTACGGATGACCCGCACCTCGTCCGAGAAGCCGAGCGCATCCGCGTTTCGTCGCACGAACGTCACCGCAGCCCGGTCGGCTTCGACAACGGTCGCACTCGTGGCACCGCGCGACAAAGCCTCAAGAGCGAGCGCCCCAGATCCGCCAAAAAGGTCGAGAACGACCGCATTCCGCACGAGTTCACGAGCGTCGAGGGCGTTGAAGATCGCCTGGCGGACACGGTCGAGGGTCGGACGCGTGATTCGCCCCTCGGGGGCTTCGATCCGACGCCCCCGGGCGGTCCCAGCCACAATGCGCACGGGGGCACCGTACTAAACGCAACAGCTGCCTATGCACTTGCGGCTCCGGAGAGGGTGGGGACCGTTCGCCGGCGGCATCGTGGTCGGCCACGCGCTGCTGGCGATTACCGTCGTCAGGCGATGGCGATGTCCGAGTCCGATGATCCGCGTTCGACCCCGCATGACCTCGCCTTCTCGTGGGCGACGGGCGAGCGAGACGGCAGGGCGAGCTGTGTGGCAACCTTCGTCCCCCAGCGTCACCATCGAGGCATGCCGGGCTATCTCCACGGCGGGCTGGCGGCGACTGCGCTGGATGAGACCATGGCGTCGATCGGCCTGGTTCTCCACGACCAGCGTTGCCTGACGGCAACGCTGGAACTGCGGTACCGCAAGCCCGTGGCGCTCGACGGGCGGTCCGTCACGGTCGAGGCCTGGCGATCGGACGAGCGGGGTGGGCGGCGGCGGTATCACGTGAACGGTGAGCTGCGCGATCACGCCGGACGGGTCTGCGTCGAGGCCAAAGGGTTGTTCCTGGCGATCACACCGTCCACCTGGGCGAACCTGACCGGCGCGGACGACGAGGCGATGCCATGAGCCTCCCCGAGGGCGAGCCCGAAGATCCGGCGCCGCTCATCATCACCTGCATCGACTGCGGCGGGCGCGCGCACCTGCTGACCATCGTCACGGCCGAGCAACCCCTCTTCCCGGGCGACGTTGCCACCTATCGGTGCGAGGACTGTAACGACCGATGGGACCTCGTCGTCCCCGGAGCTGAGGACACCGAAGACCCTGACTGGTGACAAGGTCGTCGGTTGGGGCCGGTGCGCTCACACCGGTCACCCGATGGTGAGGGCGATGGTGACGAGGAGGCCGAGGACGCCGGTGAGCAGGACGGAAAGGGTCATCCACCGGGGCCACGTGCGCGAGTCGTTCGGGTCGGGCACTCCGGGTTCGTGATCGGTCGGGTCGGGCACCGCTCCAGTGTGACCGGTTCGGCGGCGGCAGGGTCTCCTAGGTGCGGGCGACGAAGTGGTCGCTGATGACGCGCGCCCAGCCGCCCGTCTCGACCGATCGACGAGCGGCCTCGAGCACGGCAACAGCACCAAGGGTGTTGGCGTCATCGACAGGCGAGTTCGTGACCCCGGAACGCAGGGCCAACGCGAACTGGTCGAGGTGGCGGTGACGGAGCTCGGCGGGCGAAGTCGGGCCACAGACCACCTCCCAGCCGAGGCCGCAATAGCGACTGAGGCCGTCCGCATCGAGGCGAAGGGCGCCGTCAGCACACTCGATCAGCACTTCCCAACCGGGGGCAAGGGCCGAATCGGCCGAGAGCACGACACTTGCCGTGACGTCCCCGGCGGTACGGACGAGGAGTTGCGCCGTTGTCGTCCGGGCATCGGAGACGTCGGTTGCGTCAGCGGTTACGTGGAGGACCGGACCAATGAGCGAGCGGACGAGATCCAACCCCACGGTGCCGAGCTCACGCAGAATGCCGTGTTCAGCCGGCTGGCCGTTGCGCAGATGCACCCGCACGAGACGGATCTCACCCAGCGCCCCGTTGGCGACGAGATCCGCGGCGACCGCGACGTCATCGGACCTCCGGTGGTCGAGGGCGACAATCAACGGGGTCCGCGATCGCCGAGCGGTGTCGATGACCATCCGGGCTGAGGGTCGGCTCGGAGCGAGCGGTGGGTGGCACAACACGCCAAAGCCGCGATCGAGAAGAACCGTTACCGAAGGAACATGAGTCAGCGTGGGGGAACACACGATGGCGGCGCGAATGCCCAGTGACGGGGCGAGATCGAGGAGATCGTGCACCGAGCGAAGCGCATGGACCTCCTCGTTGCCAGCAAGCACATGGCGCGCCCGTTCGACCATCGGGTCGACGGCAGCCACAAGACGAAGCGCCGGGTGGTCGACGAGCGCGTCGGCATAGGCCCGACCGGTCGACCCGACGCCCAAGATGGCGACCGGAAGTGGTGTGCACGGAGAACCGTTGTGTCCCATACCCGCTTCTTCGGCAGGTCCCTGTCAACACTGAAGGCAGATTCATGCCCTGCCGAAACCGGCGCTGTCACTTTCACCCCTTGAACAAGAACTCTGCTTCCTCAGGGTCGACGAACAGCGAGATCTCATCCTTGAGCTCCGGATTGCCGACCAGCTCCGGATCGGCGGCCACGATGGCGATGGCGGTCTCTCTGGCTTCGACCACAAGCTGCCTGTCCCGGCGCAGCGAAGCGAGCCGGAGGTCGCTGCGTCCCTTTTGCCGGGCGCCGAGAATCGCCCCCTCCCCACGCAGTTCGAGATCGATCTCGGCGAGCTCGAAACCGTCGGTGGAGCGCTCGATCGCTTCGAGGCGGGCTTGGCCGTCGGGGGTCTTCGGTTCGGCGAGCAAGTAGCAGAACGATTTGTCGGCGCCACGGCCGACCCGGCCGCGTAGCTGATGGAGTTGGGCGATACCGAAGCGGTCGGCGTCGAGGATGCACATGATCGTGGCGTTCGGGACATCGACACCGACCTCGATGACCGTGGTGGCGACCAGCACGTCGATCTCGCGTGACCGGAAGGCGGCCATCACCGACTCCTTCTCCGTCGACGGCAGCTGTCCGTGGAGGAGACCGAGTCGCAGTCCGTGTAGCTCTCCCCCTTGAAGCTCCTCGTAGGTCTCCGTGGCCGAGCGGGCCTGGATCTTCTCCGACCCTTCGACGAGCGGGCAGACCACGTAGATCTGGCGGCCGGCGGCAACCTCGGCTCGTATGTGCTCGAAGCACGCGGAGACCTCAAGCTCGGTGCGACACCATTGCGTGATGATCGGCGTGCGGCCCGGCGGAAGTTCGTCGAGGATCGTCGTGTCGAGGTCGCCGTAGACCGTCATCGCAGCCGTGCGGGGGATCGGTGTGGCCGTCATGACAAGCACGTCCGGATCACGGCCGCTTCCCTTGGCTCGAAGCGCAGCGCGTTGCTCAACACCGAAGCGATGCTGCTCGTCGATCACGACGACACCGAGGGAGCGGAACTCGACATGCTCACCAATCAACGCATGCGTGCCGATGAGGAAATCGACGGTGCCGCTCGTCAGCGCACTGAAGAGATCGCGGCGCTCCGCCGCAGTGGTGCGGTTGGTGAGCAGCTTTACCGTGACCGGACGCTCCCCCATCAGTGAACCTTCCTCGCTCACGCTCAGCGCCGCGTCGTCGAGAATCCGGCGAATACCGACGAAGTGCTGCTCGGCGAGCACCTCAGTGGGCGCCATGAGTGCGGCCTGGTGCCCGTCCTGGATGGCCATGAGCGCCGCCGTCACCGCCACCAGGGTCTTGCCGGCGCCCACGTCGCCCTGAAGGAGCCGATGCATCGGCAACGGCGACGCCAGGTCGTGGGCGATCTCGGCATTGGCACGCCGCTGGGCCCTTGTCAGCGGGAAAGGCAGCGACGCATGGAACGCGGACACGAACGGCCCGTGACCTTCGAGTGCGGCGGACGGATGCACGATCCCGATCGAGTCGCGTTCAACTGCGCGCTTACGAATCACCAGGACGAGCTGAAGCCGAAGGAGCTCGTCGAACGCCAGGCGCTTGCGAGCTGCCTGTGTTGAGCCGATGGTCTCTGGCTCATGGATCTGATGCATCGCCCAGTCGCGCCCAACGAGATCGAGATCGTCACGGAACTGGCGCGGCAGTGGATCGGCAAACCTGCCTGCCCGACGCAGCGCTTCGCCGACCCAACCGGCAATCTCGCCGGTGGTGAGTCCGGACTTCTCGGATTGCGGATAGAGCGGCACGATCTTGCCGGTCTTGTCACCGCCGACGAGGTCGACGACCGGATTGGTCATGCGACGCTGGCCGTTGAACACGTCGAGCTTGCCGAACATCGCGACCTCGGTGCCGGCCGGAAGCTGCTTGGCCCGCCATGGCTGGTTGAAGAAGGTGGCCTTCAGGTAGCCCGACCCATCGAAGACATCGACCTCCACGAAGGTGCGTCCCTGTCGACTCCGACGGGCCTCGCTTCGCTTTACCGTGGCGAGCACGAGCGCTTCGTCGCCGGGCAACATGTCGCGAATCGGCTTCTGCGCCGTGCGGTCGATGTAGCGCCGCGGGAAGGTCGTGAGTAGATCGAGGACGGAATCGATGCCCTGATCACGGAGGGCCGCCAGTTTTTTCGCACCGACCCCCTCCAGACGTTCGACGCCGATCGAAGCGAG
>JANOHI010000281.1:0-2825 GCA_031406385.1 Acidimicrobiia bacterium | reverse complement strand
GGCGTGGCGACGGTCAGGAAGTCGGGGCCGGTCTCGGCGGCGGCGGTGAAGCGGTCGAGTGCGGCTTTTTGCCACGGGCGGAGACGGACGACACGAGACATCAGGCGAGGGGTTGGCGCACCGTCGAACGGGTGACGGGAGGACCCGACGATGGTAGCCGTCGGTCCCCATCGGTGGTCAGCACCGCACGTCAGGTTCGGGGAACGAACACCGATTCGCGGTAGAAGCGCAGCTCAGCGATGCTCTCACGAATGTCGTCGAGGGCGCGATGTCCTCCGCCCTTGCGGGGGACCTTTTTGTAGGTCTCGGGATACCAGCGGCGGGTGAGTTCTTTGACGCTCGACACATCGACGCTGCGGTAGTGCAGATAGTCGTCGATGGTCGGCATGAACTGCGCGAGGAAGCGTCGGTCGGTCCCGATCGAGTTGCCGCACAGCGGAACCGACTTGGGTTCGGGGATATGGAGACGGAGGAAGTCGAGCGTCTCTCTGACGGCGTCGTCGAGGGTGATGGTCGACGACGTGATGGCGGCAAGGAGGCCGCTGCGGGTATGCATCTGAACCACCACGTCCTCCATCTCTGCGAGCGCTTCCGCTCCGGCGTTGATGACCAGGTCGGGCCCCTCGGCGACGATGTTCAAATCGTCATCGGTGAGCAGGGTGGCGATCTCCACGATCACGTGTCGACCGGGTTCGAGTCCGGTCATTTCCAGGTCCATCCAGGCGAGCACGGGCGCCACCTTAGGTGTCCGGCGCTTGTCAACGTTGGCGAAGGGGGATGAATCAGTGACTGCGAGGCGGATCTGGCAGCGGGCACACCGCGTCGTGGACGAATCGGGCGAGTAGGTCCTCGACCGAGAGAGGGCGGGAGAGGAGGTATCCCTGGACGTCTTCGCATCCGAGTCCGACGAGGGCGTCGAGCTGGGCGACCTCCTCGACTCCTTCTGCAGTGGCTCGGAGTCCGAGCGAGTGCGCCAGATTGATGATGGCGCTGACGATCTCGCTGCCCCCGGCACCGTTCGTGAGCTCGGCGACGAAAGTGCGGTCAACCTTGAGACAGTCGACCGGAAACCGAGAGAGGTAGTTCAGTGAGGCGTAGCCGGTGCCGAAGTCGTCGACCGCAAGTGAGAGGCCGAGTTCCTTCAGAGCGGTGAGGGTCGACACGGTTACGTCAGCGTCGTGCATGAGGACGGACTCGGTGATCTCGAGCACCAATCGCTCGGCGGGGAAATCCTCTTCGTGGAGCACCGCAGCGACGCGTGAGGCCAGTGCGGGGTCCTGGATCTCTCGGCCGGAGAGGTTCACATTGAGCGTGAGGTCGACGCCTCCGAGGTCGCGGCAGGCTTGACGGAGCACCCAATCGCCCAGCTGGGAGATGAGGTCGGATTCCTCGGCGATCGGGATGAAAAGGTCGGGACCGAGCCGGCCGCGCGTCGGATGGTCCCATCGGACGAGCGCCTCGACGGCGTTGGCCACGCACGAGTCGGCCGCGAAGATGGGCTGATAGAGCAGGACGAGTTCGTTGCGGGCGACGGCGTGACGAAGGTCCATCTCGAGCGACAGCCGCTCGGTTGCGTCTCGCTGCATTTCCGGGACGTAGTGGGCGACGCGGTCGCGCCCCATCGCCTTTGCTCGATACATGGCGGCGTCGGCGTGTCGCAGCATTGACTCGGCGCTCGCCCCCTTGGTGTAGCGGGCGATGCCGATGCTGGCGGTGCAGGTGTACGTCTGGCCGTCGCCGATGGTGAACGGTTCGGCAAGCGTCGCCGCGATGCGCGTCGAAAACGCAATGCACTCCTCATCGGACGAGATGTCGTCGAGAATGGCGACGAACTCGTCGCCGCCGAATCGGCCAACCACGTCTCCGGGTCGTACCGTGGCGCGGAGACGGTCGGCGATGGCGATCAGCAGCCGGTCCCCGGCCTCGTGTCCGAGGCTGTCGTTGAGGAACTTGAACTGGTCGAGGTCGATGAACAGGACCGCGATCGACGATCCCGTTCGTTCGCACCTGCCGATGGTGTCGGACAGATTGTTCGTGATGACGATGCGGTTGGGGAGCCCGGTAAGCGGGTCGTGATGAGCCTGGTGGGAAAGGCGTGCTTCGAGGGCGCGGTGTTCACTGATGTCTTCAAGCGTGCCGATCCACCCGTTGACCGTCCCGTCGTCGTCGCTCAGCGCCCGCCAGCGGGCGACGGCGACTCGTTGCACGCCGCCGAGGCCGTGGATGGTGATCTCGGAGGAGCCGTGACGGGCGCGTCTTCGCCGGATGTCGCCGAGCATCGCTCGGTCGTCAACCGAGACGACGCGGAGAAAGCCGTAGGAAAGGGCGTCGGCGATCGGCTGGCCACTGAGAACCGTCCACTGATCGTTCATGAACCGGCAACGGCCGCGGGCGTCGAGGCGGAAGATCGTGACGGGTGCGGCGATGGCGAGGAGGCGGAACTCGGCCTCCGTTCGACGCCGCTGTTCTTCGAGGTGGTGACGGTCGGTCACGTTGCGGCCGGTCAGGACGATCACGCCGTGGGAAGCGAGCAGGTTCTTCGGCATGATCTCGAACGGCAGAGATGTGCCGTCGGCGCGGAGGACCCGCACGTCGATGGCCTCGTGGTGACCGGCTTTGTCGAGTGCATGGGACAGGATGTCGACGGCGTGTTCGACGTCCTCCGGATGGACGAACTCGATGATGTTGCGGCCGAGGTTCGCAGGGACGTCATATCCAAGGATCGTGTGGCCCGACGAGGTGGCGCCGAGAAGGGTGCCGTCGAAGTCGATCACGAGCACGATGTCGCGCACGTTGCCGGCGAGATCGATGAAAGTATAGAGGGC
>JANOHI010000245.1:0-2536 GCA_031406385.1 Acidimicrobiia bacterium | reverse complement strand
GGAAGATCACGACCATGTCCTCCACCGGATCGACCCAGAAGATCGTCGAACCCGCACCGCCCCAGTAGTAGTCACCGTGACCGAGGGTTCCTGTGGCCACCTCGCCGAGGGTCTGGGCGAAGCCCAAGCCGAAGCCGACCCCGTCGTTAGCCGTCTCGGAAAATCCGCCCATCGACATCTGGGTGAGATCCTGGCCGCCGGCCAGATGATTGCGTCGCATCAGGTCGATCGTGCGCGGCCCGAGGACGCGCTGCCCGTCAAGCTCACCGCCGCGGCGGAGCATCTCGGCGAAGCGGAGGTAGTCCGCCATCGTGCCGAGGAGTCCGCCGCCGCCGGAAAGGAAGCCGGGCTCCGCCAGGAAGATGCTCGAGGACGGGGAGTCGAGCGGTTTGAGCGTCTTGTCCCGTCGCCGCCCGTAGCACGTGGTGAGCCGATCGACCTTCGACGGCTCGACCCAGAAGCCCGTGTCGACCATCGCGAGGGGACCGAAGATCTCGGCGTGCAGGTAGTCGTCGAACCGTTGGCCAGACATGACCTCGACGAGGTACGCGCACATGTCCGTGGCGAGGGAGTACATCCAGCGCTCGCCTGGATGGAAGCGCAGCGGGACGTGCGACAACTGCTCGGCGAGTTCGGCGAGCGGCTGGTTGCGGTCTTCGCGCACCCGGAGGGCGTCGTAGACCTCTTCGACGGGATGCGGTTCGACGATCGCCCCGACGCCGGCGAGGATCGAGCCGTAGGTCAGGCCACTGGTGTGGCAGAGCAGGTCACGGACGGTCATCGCCCGCCTCGGCGCCTCCAGCACCATGTTCTCCCCCGAGCCCGAGACCCAGACCTCGTGTTTCTTGAAGGACGGGATGAACTTCGAGACCGGGTCGTTCAGCTGGAAGTGTCCGCGCTCGTAGAGCGTCATCAGCGCGACCGACGTGATCGGTTTGGTCATCGAGTAGTACCGGAAGATGGCGTCGTCGCGAAGCGGGGTGGCGCTTTCGAGGTCGGCGCATCCCATCGACTCGAAATGCGCCACCGTTCCATGGCGGGCGACGAGCGTCTGGCAACCGGCGATCTTGCCCGGATCGATGAAGCTTCGGCGCAGGTGCTCGGTGATCCGCGAGAGTCGCTCCGGGACGAATCCGGCGGCGATCGGGTCGATGTCGAAGGGGGGCACGACCCCGAATTCTGCTTGCCCTCGGCTCGTTTCCCAAATACGGCCCGGTGGAGATTCCGCGTCCGATCCTCGTCGCCACGAGTCGACGGTGTGCCATCATCGGACCCTGTGACCGCGGACACCACACCTCCCATCCTCGAGGTCAGCAACGTCGAGGTCGTCTACGGCGGCGCGATCCAGGTGCTGCGTGGCGTGAGTCTCACCGTGCCCACTGGTTCGGTCGTGGCGATCCTTGGCGCGAACGGAGCTGGGAAGACGACGCTGCTCCGGGCGATCTCGGGCCTGCTGCCTTATCACGCAGGGAAGGTCACTGGCGGCTCGGTCGCCCTCGATTCTGTCGACGTGACCGGCGCTGACCCTGCTTCGCTCGTCAGTAACGGAATGGCGCAAGTAATGGAAGGGCGTCGTGTTTTTGCCGAGCTTTCCGTCGACGAGAATCTCAAGGCCGGGGCATATACGCGCAAGGATCGCGCTGGGATCGCTGCCTCATACGAGAAGGTCATGGGGATGTTTCCCCGCCTCAGAGAGCGTCATAAGCAGACGGCCGGGTATATGTCCGGGGGTGAGCAGCAGATGCTTGCAATCGGGCGGGCCTTGATGGCCGAGCCGCGAATCTTGCTGCTCGATGAGCCGTCACTCGGTCTTGCGCCCCTTATCGTCGAGCAGATCTTTGACATCGTTCGAGAAATAAATCAGTCAGGAACGAGTGTGCTTCTGGTGGAACAAAACGCAACGATGGCGTTGAAGAACGCAACGTATGGATACGTGATGGAGACCGGTCGGATCAGCAAACACGGTCCCGCGACGGAACTCCTGCAAGATCCAGATGTGCAGGCCGCCTACCTTGGTGGCGAATCGGAGCACACGTCGTATCGGGACCTGAAGTCGTACCGTCGAAAGAGGGTGCTCGGCTGATGACCGTGCTCGGTTTGAACGAAAAGCTCGACGGCCGTGATCGCTTTGAGGCCCCCCTCCTCGTCGTCAATTCCGTCACACTCCGTTTTGGTGGCGTGATCGCAATCGGGGATGTTTCTTTCGAGGTGCGCAACAACGAGCTCTTCGCGATCATCGGTCCGAATGGTGCGGGGAAGACGTCGATCCTGAACTGCTTGAACGCCGTGTACCGCCCGCAGGACGGTTCGATCAAGCTCAAGGGCGTTGAGTTGGTCGGTACAAAGCCCACCTTCACCGTCGAGCAAGGAATTGCCCGGACCTTCCAGAACATTGGTCTCTTCAAGAATCTCGACGTGGTCTCGAATCTGATGCTCGGTCGCCATCATCTGATGACGGGCGGCTTTCTATCGGGTCTCCTGTACCGAGGAAAGGCGCGTCGTGAGGAGTTTGGTCATCGTCGCCGGGTCGAAGAGG
>JANOHI010000309.1:0-4129 GCA_031406385.1 Acidimicrobiia bacterium | reverse complement strand
GACCGAAGATCTCGTCTTCGTACACCGACATCCCGGGCTTCACGTTGTCGACGAGCGACACGCCGCAGAAGAAACCACCCTCATTCCCCGCCAGCGGCTGAAAGGTGGAGCCGTCGACCACGACCGACGCTCCGTCGGCGCGGGCGGAATCGAGGTAGCTCACGACCTTGTCGCGATGCACCTTGGTAATGAGCGGACCCATCTCTGCGGTGGGATCGGTGCCGGGGCCGACCTTCACGTTCGGTATGCGCGCTTGGATCTTCTCGACGAGTTCGTCACCGACGCCTCCGACGGCAAGTACGACCGAGATCGCCATGCACCGCTCCCCTGCTGACCCGAAGCCGGCCGACACCGCAGCGTCGGCGGCCATGTCGAGGTCGGCGTCGGGCATGACCAGCATATGGTTCTTGGCGCCGCCCAGGGCCTGCACCCGCTTGCCGTTCTTGGTGCCCGTCTCATAGACGTAGCGGGCGATCGGGGTGGAGCCGACAAAAGACACGGCGGCAACGTCGGGGTGGTTCAGCAGTCCGTCGACGGCAACCTTGTCGCCGTGGAGCACGGTGAACACACCGGCCGGGAGACCGGCTTCGGCGAGCCATTCCGCCATCAGGTTGGCCGACGACGGATCCTTCTCCGACGGCTTGAGGATGAACGCGTTCCCGCACATGATGGCGTTCGGGAACATCCACATCGGGACCATGGCCGGGAAGTTGAACGGTGTGATGCCGGCGACCACACCGAGGGGCTGACGCAACGAGTAGACGTCGACTCCGGTCGACGCCTGCTCGGAGTAGGACCCCTTGAGCATCTGCGGGATGCCACAGGCAAACTCAATGTTCTCGATGCCTCGGCTGATCTCGCCTCCGGCGTCGGACGGAACCTTGCCATGCTCCGCAGTGAGGCACGCGGCGAGCTGGTCGCGTCGGGCACCGACGATTTCACGGAAGGCAAACATGATCTGGGTGCGCTTCGACAGTCCGGTATTGCGCCACGAGACAAAGGCCTCCCGGGCGCTGGCGACCGCCATCTCGAGTTCCTTCGTGTCGGCAAAGTCCACGTGTGCAGCGACTTCGCCGGTGGCCGGGTTGAACACGTCACCGTGGCGTCCGCTCGACGATTCGAACGCCTTGCCGTCGATCCAGTGATTGATTCGCTTCATGATGAAATCCCTTTTGCGGTAGTTGATAGGTGCACGTATGAAACACGTGTCAGACGAGGTACGACGAAAGCCCGCGCTTGGTGTATTTGCCGTAGCCGGCACGGCCGACAAATTGTTTGTTCTCGATGACCATCTGGCCGCGGCTCATCACCATGTCGCAGCGGCCGTCGATGCGCTCGCCTTCATAGGCCGAGTAGTCGACGTTCATATGGTGATACTCGACACCGAGGGTCTGGGTGACCGTGGGGTCATAGATCACGATGTCGGCATCGGACCCCGGAGCAAGCACGCCCTTCCTCGGATAGAGGCCGAACAGACGGGCCGGCGTGGTCGCGGCCACCTCGACCCAGCGTTCGATCGAGATGTGCTTGTCGACCGTGCCCTGGAACAACAGATCCATGCGGTGCTCCACGCCGGCCATGCCGTTGGGGATCTTGGAGAAATCGCCGATGCCCATTTCCTTCTGCTCTTTCATGCAGAACGGGCAGTGATCGGTCGACACGACGGAGAGATCGTTCATTCGCAGGCCCCGCCACAGCTCGGCCTGGTGCTCCTTGTGCCGCAACGGCGTGGAGCAGACGAAGTTAGCGCCCTCGAAACCGTCGAATCCCGGACGGGCCAGGTCCTCGATCGAGCGGTAGAGATATTGCGGGCAGGTCTCGGCGAACACGTTCTGGCCACGGTCACGGGCGATGAGCACCTGCTCGAGTGCCTCCTTGGCGGAGAGATGCACCACGTACATCGGGGCGTTGGCGACCTTGGCGATCTGGATGCAGCGGAAGGTGGCCTCGGCCTCCATGGCCTCGGGGCGCGAGATCGAGTGGTAGTACGGCGCGGTCTCGCCCCGGCCGATGTGGTCCTTGATGATCTCGTCGATCACGATGCCGTTCTCGCAGTGCATCATGATCATCGAGCCGATCCGACCGGCGTTCTGCATCGCCCGGAAGATCTCGGCGTCGGTGGAGTAGAGCACTCCCGGATACGCAGTGAAGAGTTTGAACGAGGTGATGCCCTCGCCGTGCATGACGTCCATCTCCTTCAGCGACACATCGTTCACGTCGGCCATGATCATGTGGAAGCCGTAGTCGATCGCGCAGTTACCCGACGCCTTGCGGTGCCACTCTTCGAGGGCCTCAGCGAGGGTGCCGCCCTTCTTCTGGATGGCGAAGTCGATGATCGTGGTGGTGCCGCCCCATGCCGCCGCCCTCGATCCCGTTTCGAACGTGTCGGAGGACATCGTGCCGCCGAACGGCATCTCCATGTGGGTATGCACGTCGACCCCGCCGGGGATCACGTATTTGCCCTTCGCATCGATGATGCGAGCCCCGCTCGCCAGCGCCGCGACATCGTCGGATGAGCCGGGCTCGAGCAGCGCGGCGATTCGTTCGCCGTCGACCACAACGGTCATCGGGTGGGTGCCCGTGGAAGTGACGACGGTGCCATTGGCGATCACGGTGCGAGACATTGGTGCTCCCTTTGCTGACGTGGCTTGACGTGGACTGCGGATGAAGGTGTTGAGAGAAAACTACGTGTGCGTAGAAATGAACTACTGCCGGACGATCTCACCGTATGCATCCGGACGACGATCCCGGTAGAACGCCCACCGCTCCCGAACCGTCTTGATCAGGTCGAGGTCGAGGTCGCGGATGATGAGCTCGGGGTTGTGGGGGTCGCCGACCTCGCCGACGAACTTGCCCTCGGGGTCGACGAAGTAACTGGTGCCGTAGAAGTCGTTGTCACCGAGTTCTTCGATGCCGACGCGGTTGATGGCACCGATGAAGTATTCGTTGGCGACGGCCGACGCCGGCTGCTCCAGCTTCCACAGATACGAGGAGAGCCCGCGTGAGGTGGCCGACGGATTGAACACCATCTGGGCGCCGTTGAGGCCGAGCGCCCGCCAGCCTTCCGGGAAGTGCCGGTCGTAACAGATGTAGATGCCGACCTTGCCGACGGCAGTGTCGAACACCGGGTACCCGCCGGTCCCCGGCTTGAAATAGAACTTCTCGAGGAAACCCTTGGTCTGGGGGATGTGCTGCTTGCGGTACTTGCCGAGGTACGTGCCGTCGGCATCGATGATGGCAGCGGTGTTGTAGAGCACGCCCGCCTGCTCGATCTCGTACATCGGCAGGATCGTGACCATTCCG
Organism: Acidimicrobiia bacterium; assembly: GCA_031406385.1. Taxonomy (GTDB): domain Bacteria; phylum Actinomycetota; class Acidimicrobiia; order Acidimicrobiales; family JANYDT01; genus JANLQX01. Next base: position 826 of record JANOHI010000309.1, on the reverse strand, counting down.
AGCTCCTTGGCCAGGGCCTGGAATCGCTTGGTGGTCGGCCCGTTGGGGATCTCTTCGGTGTAGTCGTAGAACTTCGTGTCCTGCACCTGGCAGAAATAGGGCCCGTAGAACAGCTCCTGGAAGCAGATGATCTGGGCGCCATCCTTGGCGGCCTCGCGCATCTGGCGTTCGTGCTCGTCGATCATCGACTCCTTCGAGCCCGTCCACGAGGTCTGCAGGATGGCGGCACGGACGATCTGCGACATGAAACTCCTCAGCTGAGCACGGACACAACAGACGATCAGCCAGCCAATCACCTCCCCGGACCTTTCGTTGTTCGTTTGTTACTGATACAAACAAGGGATGGAGTTGTCTGCGGCCGACCGGGCATGCCTGAACCTGCTGGTGGCCCAGGTCCAGTCGCAAACCCGGGGCCGATCTTCGCGTGGGATCGCGGCCGCGGTGAGCCGCCTCGTCCGCGACGGCGAGCTCAATGCCGGCGCCAAACTTCCCACGGTGCGGGCACTCGCCGAGCGCCTTGGCACCTCACCGACAACGGTCAGCGAAGCGTGGCACACGCTGGCGCGTTCGGGGATCATCGATCCGCGCGGCCGCCACGGCACGTTCGTCCGCGATGAACGCCGGCCAATGGGGTCGCGTCGCTACCGCACCGTGACGCAGCGGCCGTCGCAGTTCCGCCTCGACCTCTCGACCGGCGTGCCCGACCCCGACCTCCTGCCCGACCTGCGGCGCGCCGTCGAACGGGTAAGCCGACGGAGCCTGACCAGCTCGTACCTCGACGAGCCGCTCCTGCCCGCCCTCGACGAGACGCTGCGGGCGTCGTGGC
>JANOHI010000101.1:0-3037 GCA_031406385.1 Acidimicrobiia bacterium | reverse complement strand
TCGTCCGGCACTCCCGGCACGGGGCCCGAGAACTCGGCGCTCACACCGGTGAGCTACCTGTACAACGCCGGGTTCCGAGAGCTCGGATTCGGCTACGCATCGGCGATCGCTTGGGTCCTCTTTCTCTTCATCTTCGGTTTCACCCTGGTGCAGTTCCGACGCCAGCGCGAATCGGCCGGAGGCTTCTGATGACAACGTCCAAGATCCTCTGCGCCCAGATGCTACGCATGCATACGTTTCTGTCTCATCCGGTTTCGATCATCCCGACTTCGAAGGGGGCCTGACATGGCTGCAGTGAAGCGACGTTCCGAGCGCCTACCGGCGAAGGTTGCCGCATACGCGATCCTCACCGCCTTCGGGCTGATGATGGCGTTCCCGTTCATCTACGCCGTTGCCGCTTCCTTCAAGGAGGGATCCGACATCTTCCGCGATCCGCCGACGGTGCTACCTCGCAAGCAGAACACCGCCACGATCGACAGCAAAGTGGTTCCCCTGTTCAGAGTCGACGTGCCCGGTGAAGGCAAGAAGACCTACGGCCTTGTCGAGGCGGGCATCGACATCGCTCTGCTCGCACCGGTTGACGCCTCGGGCAAGGAGACTGGCCCGCGGATCGAACGCAAGCCCCTCGAGCTGACACCGGTTGGCGGCTACTCCGACCCGAAGAAGATCAAGCTGGCAACGGGCGAGGAAGTCGGCGTGTTCACGGTCGATGTGGACGGCAAGGAAGTCGAGCTCGCGCAGGTGGGCAAGACGATTCGTGGACGGTTCTCCGACCCCGACAAGAAGCTGCCTGACGTGATTGCCAACCCCCGCCTGGCCACCCGCGACGAGTCCTTGTATTTCCGCACCCAGAACTACACCGAGGTACGCAAGCTCCAGAACATCGACCAGTCGCTGTGGAACACCTCGCTCGTCACGCTGCTCGTGGTTCTCGGAACGGTGGTCACGTCGGTCATGGGCGGCTACGCATTCAGCCGCATCCAGTTCCGCGGTCGCGATGCGATCTTTGCCGTGTACCTCGGCTCGATCATGATCCCCTTCGTCCTCCTCATCATCCCGTTGTTCAAGCTGATGGTGTGGATGGGGTGGAACAACCACCTCTCGTCGCTGGTCTTCCCGTTCATCTTCAGCGCCTACGGCACGTTCTTGATGCGGCAGTTCTTTCTGACCATCCCGAAGGACCTCGACGAGGCGGCAACGATCGATGGCGCGTCACAGATGCAGGTGCTGTGGAAGGTGCTCGTGCCGTTGTCGTGGCCCGCCGTGGCCACGCTGTCGACGTTCACGTTCCTCTATGCGTGGAACAGCTTCATCTGGCCGTTGGTGTCAGTGAGCGCCAACGAGAAGCTCCACGTGCTCACCATCTCTCTGTCGCAACTCGGTGGACGGGCGGCCGACAAACCCCAGCTCGTGTTTGCGGCCGTGGCCTTGGCCGTCACCGTGCCGATCCTGGTGTTCATCTTCGCCCAGCGCTACTTCGTGGAGAGCCAGACCAGCTCTGGCGTGAAGTAACCCGTCGGCGCTGCGACAGTCGCAGCGTCAGGCGATCGTAAACGTCGACGTGACGACCTTGGTTTCGTTCATGAAGAGGGTCACGGAGTGCTTGCCCTTCGGCCACCCCCCGGGCGGAAGCAGATAGAAGTTGCCATCAACGGCCTTGTTGTTCGCCGACAACGTGATGCTGCGAGTGGCGTCCGGCACGACCTTCCCGTTGACGGTCCACTCGGCCTCGATCCACGTGCCTACCCCGAAGTCGCCGGTGAAGAGCACGTAGACGGAATCAGTGGGCGCAAACGTCGTCGCCGCGGTCGGTGTCGTCGACTTCGACAGCATGGTGTTGGCGATCTTTGACGGGATCGCGCCGGCCGGAGCAATGACCGCAAATGGATAGCTGCCGGTCGGTTTGCCGTCGGTCTTCACGGTGACCTGATAACTCGATCCGATCGGGAGCGGCTCTTTTCCTGGAGTGAAATTGAACTTCACGTAGGTGTCCTCGCCGAAGGAAAACAGCAAACCTTTGTTGACGGAGCTGAGGTTCACGTTGGCGGAGCCGATGGGGCCACCGCGGAAGTTCCAGGTCGCCTCGATCTTGCCCGACTTCGGCCGCCCCTTTACCTGAAGGAGCAGGAAGACCGTCTCGGTGCCAAGGAACTTGGTCGTCACGCCCTTGGCCTTGAAGTCGCTGGTGACCTCGCGGGCGAAGGTCGCCTTCTTGATCGTGATCCCTTTGGCCGATGCCGGTTCGGCCGTGATCATCCCGGTGCCCAACAGGACCGAGACCAGTCCGAAGATCGCGATTCCGGCGGTGGCGCGGCGCTTGCGACTCACGTTCTGCTGCGGCCCTTGGATGGGAGTCATCGGTCGCGAGCTGGTGTCGTGTGGCGACAAGTTGTCGCGAGCCATTGATGGGCGCCGGAGAGCGGAGTCATGACGAGATCCTGCCAGCTTCACGGCGGTCGCGGCGAACCGCCGACCCTCAGCGAAGGTCAACCCGGCCAGGCGACGAGTGCCTGGCCGAGTTCGGCACGGTACTCGGCCGCCCGACGGACCTTGCGGTCCTCGTAGCCGCGGACGATGTCGGGAAGCGACGCGATGCGCACCGCCTCGGGGTGGTTCGCCGAGGTGAGGCCACTGCGCAAGCGTTCCACGACCGTCCGGTATTCGGCGAGGAGTTCCCGCTCGAGCTTGCGCACGTGGGCCCGGCCGAACGGGTCGAGTTTCGTGCCACGGAGCCGCTTTCCTTTCGCCAGTGCCACTATCGCCGGGCGAGTCCACGGGCCGAGCGCGATCTTGCGGTCCATGCCGAGGGCCCGGAGCATCGGGGGATGCAGCTTCCAAGTGACCTTGGCCCCACTGCCTCCTACCGCTTCGGCCGCAGCAGTGGCCTCGGGGGCGAGGAGGAGTCGGGCAACTTCATATTCGTCCTTGTACGCCGTGAGCTGGAACAGGTAGCGGGCCACCGCATCGGTGAGCGCGAAACCGGTACCGAGGGTCGCCTCGGTGTCGGCGACGGATTGCACGGCGTCGAGATACGCGC
>JANOHI010000099.1:0-3783 GCA_031406385.1 Acidimicrobiia bacterium | reverse complement strand
CGTCGATCCGGTCGATCGATCCGACCAGGGTGTGGGCGGGCGGTTCGACGGCGCCCGACTCCAGTGGTGGGAACGGGACTTCGAAGCGATGCTCGGTAAGCCGGACGTCGGGTGCGGTGTCTCGGAAGAACTGCCACCAATTGCCCAGCCACTGCTCGGCTCGACGTCGATAGTCGAGCGCCTGCGCCGTGTAGGGGAACTCGTGGTCCTTCCACAACTCCTCGAGGAGTTCGAGCAATCGGGCGCGCGAGTGGTCGGATGTTCCAGCGCAGAGGAAGCTTTCCAGGACTTCGTGGACCAGGGATCCGGCCGTGGCCGGCGCGCCTCCGGCCCCACGCAGACCGAGCGCGTATTCGAAACCGTAGCGCCACGAGCAGTCTTCGAAGGTTGTGAGTTGCGTGGCCGAGAGCCTCAGCGACCCGGAGGGGAACAGCGGAACATCGGTCGTGGTGTCGGTGGTGGGCCGGGGAGGTGGGGTGGACGCGACCCGCACGAGGGAGAGCTCGTCGCGTCGCCATCCGTCGATCAACGGGCTGGGAAGGACGCCGCCGACCGGGGCGGCGATCGCGACGACCGAACCGTTGGGGGCCACGGCGCCGAGCAGGGCGGCGAGTCGCCGACGATCGTGATCGACGAGTTCGTCCTCCGCCGTCGGGCCGTCGATTCCGGTTCCCGTGTCGACGCCGGGAATCGGATCGGGTCGGAACCACGGTCGGCGCACGCGTCGCCGGGGAAAGCTGCCATCGACGCAACCCACGATCACGACGCCGTGCCACGGTTCGTCGGAAGGCCGGTCGATGGCTTCGTCGAGGGACAGGACGCTCACACCATGCCCGACCCGTGGCGGAGAGGGTCGTTCGAGCGCCGCGTCGACCGAATCGCCATTGGTAAGTGCACGAATGAATGCACTAATGACCTCGACGGCTTCGCGGTCGCTGAGAAGCGAAGCGGCGTTGCTCAGCCACCACGAATAGGCGTGCCCGGCCAGGTCGCCACCCCTGCGCGCTTGCCCGGCGCAGACGATGGCGCGAGCGCACTCATTCACGATCTGGTGATCACCGACCCGCACGCCCGGAACGACGAGGGGGACGCTGCCCCGCGACGAGGACGCGACCAGCTCGGACAGGAGCACAGCATCGTGCCGCGGTAGCACGATGGCCAGACGCATCGGCTCGCAACCGGCGTCGAGCCACGCCCGGACCACCGACACGGCGGCGTCGGCCTCCAACGCGGGGTGATGCACCCGCAGCATTGAGCAGCGTCGGTCGTCGGTCGATGCTTCCAATGGCGCAGACGCTGTAGTTGAAACAACAACGTCGACGCGTCGCCGCCGGGCGCGCGCAATGACCGCATCGATAAGCGGGGCGGCCCCCGGACCGAACACGTTGCGCTGGTCGACGACCAGACACCGGGCCGGATCGAGGCCGTCAACGACCGGGTCGTCGACCCAGAGGCGATCGCATGCGGTTCGGAGCGCACGGGGCGCGTCGACCAGCGATCGCTCCGACAGCAGAGCTTCGTAGCGCCACATGAAAGCAGCGAGCTCTTCACCCCTTCCCGGCGCAACACTTCCCCCCGACCGATCGGCCGTGGCAGCGTCGACGCGCTCGGCCAGCTCTCGGAGCACTTCGTCGAGGAAGGACGGGCCGAGGAGGAATCGCCGCTGGGTCGGCCACAGTGACGCCACGTGCTCGCCACCGGCTTCGGAGCCGAGCAGTTCGGCCACCAGCGATCGGCGTTGCGCAAGGTGGAGGAGCTTGACTCCTTCGTGCTTACCGCGCAGGAGCGCCATCGCGAAGCCGAGCGGGGTGCTCACCCGGACGAATCCGCTCAGTTCAGGCGATCGACGGAGCAACTCGTCCCGCCACGCTCGGGCCGAAGACGACCGTGCCGTGAGCACCAGGACCGAGGAAGCGGCGTCGGCCTCGGCGAGCACCATGTGGACGAGGGCTGCCCGATTTTCGGGCGGACGACCGGACACCGCGGTCCTCAGGCTGCCCGGCGGCTCGTGCGGATCTGGTGCCTCGGCCATGGGCACGACGGTACCGGAGACCCTGTGACAACGAGCCGCGCGGCGTCTTGAGCTACCGCTCCCCGATGACGAGATACTCCGCTCGGCCATTGGAATCGACACGCCGCTCGGCCTGCCCGGCGATGCGGAAGTGCTCGAGGTGCGCGTAGGTTTCGCTCGACGCCATCGATCCCCAGCGTTCGGGACGGAACAGCAGATGGCTGTAGCCCTCCACTGTCATCCAGCCGTCGGCGGCAGAGCCGGCGGCAAGACGGGCCAGGCGCTCGCGATGGTGATCGACGATGTCGCGGCAGCGTCCGGCCAGATCGGTGAACGGATGGCCGTGGGCCGGAAGCACGTGTCGCACACCGTCGAGCCGGGCGACCATCTCCAGGGAGAGGAAAAAACTCCCGAGCGGATCGCTGCCGCAGCCGATGCCCGAGATATGCGGGGTGATCGTCGGCAGCACGTGGTCACCCGACAGGAACGCACCACCCTCTGGATCATGAAGGCAAAGGTGGTCTTGGGTATGCCCCGGGGTGTGCACTGCGAACCACTCACGGTCGCCGAGTCGCACCGGCTGCGAATGCTTCAGTCGCACGGACGGCTCGGCGAGCGGGAACACGCGTCCGAAGACGGATGACGTCGCGGCACTCTTGGTGATCCGGTACATCGCCCCGCGGCGGATCGACGGCGCATACGCCTCGCCGCCCCACGGTGGCGTGGCGCCGAACATCGACGCGGCCGCCTGCAGTTGCTCCTGCCCGTCGTCGGCATGGGCGTGGGCGTCGTCGGAGCAGCCGTCGATCACGCACAGATGCCCCGGTTTCCAGCCCAGCCGAAACGCCTTGTGGGTCACGAGCTGGGCGCCGGCCGCCTTGGCCAGCTTGCCGGCGTTGCCGAAATGATCGGGGTGGCTGTGGGTCACCAGGACCTTGTCGATGCGGCGTATCGGGATGTCCGCGGCGATGAGTCTGCGCTTCAGCGCCTTCCAGCTCGCCGGCCCCGGCATCCCGGGGTCGACGATGGCCACGCTCGATTTTCCGACGATCGCGTAGGTGTTGATGTGGGCGAGACCCGGAAGCGCGATCGGGAGCTGGAGGCGAAGGACACCGGGGGCGACTTCGAGCACCTCGTCGCTGGCCTTCTGGCGCTCTTGACGGATGGGACGGTCGGTCACAGGGGCGCTCACGGTGCAACGAGTGTACGGACCACGGTCGTGTTGGTACCAACCGGGGTCCCGACCTCGCAAAGGGCAACGTGCCGCTGACCTCGGCCGTCTTCTCTGTCCGCAGCAGCCAAAGCCACGTTGCACCACAAACCACACCGTTGGGGCGGATGACCTATGCAGTTGACCGGCGACGCGTGTCGATGCCCTGGCGTGGACCCGATGGAGGCAGTGAGAACCGCTGATGCGCGGCGCTGTTGCCCCGTCCCCCTTCCTCCTCGACGATGCTCGATGTTCGGCCGGTCAACGTGAACATGGCGAACGTCGGTCTGGCCGTTTGGCTCGTCGCGTTCGCGTTCGTCGCATCGCGCGCCAGCAAGGAGGCCAGGGCGAGAACCGAAGGCTGGCAGGGCTGGGTCGTATGTGCGGTGTCGCTCGGCGCGTTTGTGCTGCGCGATGTCACCGATTCGGGCTCGGTGTTGGCGTGGCGCGCCGCCAGTGGTGCCTCCGCGGCGATCGCCGGCGCCGCCGCGTTCAGTGCGCTCTGCCTCCTCGCTGATCAAGGGTCGTCGAAGCTTCAACGCACCCGGGAGGCCATCGAGGC
>JANOHI010000076.1:0-31308 GCA_031406385.1 Acidimicrobiia bacterium | reverse complement strand
GGCAGCGGGTGATGATTGCGATGGCCCTCTCCTGTCAGCCCGACGTGCTGATTGCCGACGAGCCTACCACCGCTCTCGACGTGACCATTCAGGCTCAGATCTTGCAGGTCCTTCGTCTGCTGCAGGTCGAACGTGGACTTACGATCGTTCTCATTACCCATGACCTCGGCGTGGTGGCCGGTCTCGCCGACACCGTGCACGTGATGTACGCCGGCAACATCGTGGAGTCCGGACCGGTCGTCGACGTCTTTCACCGTTCGAATCATCCGTACACGGCGGGGTTGCTCGGCTCGCTACCCCGACTGGACCGCCCCGAGCGCGAGCTGATCCCGATCGGGGGAACGCCCCCCTCGCTTCGCGAGGAACCCAGTGGGTGCGCGTTCACGCCAAGGTGTCGTTACGCCGTCGAGACCTGTGCGACGCGCGTGCCGCATCTCCAATCTGTCGGTGCCCTCGACGTTGCATGTCACGTGCTTCCCTTCCGAAGTGAGCGTCGGGCGTGAGTCGCGACGCTCCGGTCGTTGCACCGGCACCTTCCGCATTGTTGTCGGTACGCGACCTGGTCAAGGAGTTCCCGGTAAGGCGGTCGTGGCGTGATCGCCATCCGGCGCCGGTGCAAGCCGTGTCGGGCGTGTCCTTCGACGTGCACCGCAACGAAACGCTCTCTGTCGTGGGCGAGTCCGGATGCGGAAAGAGCACCACAGCGCGCTGTGTCCTGCAGATTCTCCCGCCAACGCGTGGCTCGGTGAAATTCGACGGAATCGAGTTGACGACACTGTCGCCGGAGGATCTCCGTCGGAGTCGGCGACGGTTCCAGATGGTGTTCCAGGACCCGCACGCGTCGTTGAATCCGCAGATGACGGTCGGCGACATCGTCGGCGAGCCGCTCGTGGTGCATGGAGCGTCGGCGGGAGAGGCCGACGAACGAGTGGTGGAGCTGCTCGACCTCGTGCAACTCGGTTCCGATGCGGCCGAACGGCATCCTCATCAGTTCTCCGGTGGGCAGCGCCAGCGCATCGGCATCGCCCGAGCACTCGCCCTGCGCCCCGACCTCATCGCTCTCGACGAGCCCGTTTCGGCGCTCGACGTGAGCATTCAGGCAGAGATCATCCGTCTGCTGCAACGGCTACGCGATGAACTCGGTCTGGCATATCTGTTCATCGCCCATGATCTCTCCGTCGTACGACACCTCAGCGATCGGGTGGCCGTGATGTACCTCGGCAAGATCGTGGAGATGGCACCGACTGCGCAGCTCTATTCCTTTCCGGCACACCCGTATACCTCTGCACTTCTTTCTGCGGCACCGATTCCCGATCCGCTGATCGAACGGGGACGTGAGCGGATCGTCCTCGCTGGCGATCCTCCCAACGCCGCGGATCCGCCCTCGGGTTGTCGCTTCCGAACGCGTTGTTGGAAGGCCCAGGAGATCTGCGCTCAGAACGAGCCGGCGTTGACCGAAATCGGCAACGGACAACACGTGGCCTGCCACTTCCCCCTGCACGACTGAGCGCTGCTCCCCTGCAGAAGTCCGTTCGACGGTCGCTCTCACGTCGTCCGAATTCGTTTCGTGGACGAGGAGTTCCAAGAACCCCAAGGTGTCGAGACAGGTGACCGCCACGTTTTCAGTCGTCGGCTCGCAGGGCGTCGAACACCGAAGCTCACGAACAGCGATCGACTCCACGTGCGTCATTCGTAGTACCGGTGTGTGTGGGACAAGCCGCTGAGATCGCTGCCGCAAACCGTTGGAGGCGGGGATCACCACCAAGAAGAGAGACTTGAGCAGGAGGAGCATTCATGACCGATTCTTCGATACCCGTCCGAGAGGCGATACGCGCACAGAACATTCTTGGCGAGGGTCCGCTGTGGGACGTCGACCGAGGAGGCCTGTGGTGGCTCGACCTGAAACGACGAACGATCAGCTTCTGGAGGCACCACGCCGAAGAGCATCGCACCTGGTCTGTCCCCGGTCTTCTCGGTTCGGCCGCGCTTCGTCCCGACGGCCGACTTCTCATCGCCGGATCGGCGCTCTGGGACTTCGACCCGGCCGCCCCGGAACCTTTCAACGTTCGTGCCCCGATGCCGGCGAACGAGCCCACGACAAACCGGTTCAACGACGGTCGGGTCGACGCCCAAGGTCGTTTCGTGGTCGGCACGATGGACGATGCCGGGACCGACAGACACGGCACCCTCTACCGGATCAGCGAGTCCGCCACTGGCGCGCTCGACATCGAGAATCTCTGGGGAGGGTGCGGCGTTCCCAATGGAGCGTGCACGTCGCCCGATGGAACGGTCGGATACTGGGCTGACTCAGCCGATCCGATGATCTGCCGCTACGACCCCGCCGATCCTCACGCCACGCGGGTTCCGTTCGCGCCCGTCGGTCCAGAAGGGTTGGCCGACGGAGCGTGCGTCGATGCCGAAGGACACCTGTGGCTCGCGCACTGGGACGGGTGGAAGCTCAGCCGGTTCCGACCGGACGGCACGTTGGACCGAACGATCCGGCTGCCGGTGCAGCGGCCAACGTGTCCGGCCTTCGGTGGCCCCGAATTCGCCACGCTGTTCGTCACCACGGCGAGCGACGGGCTGACCGAGGACGAACGACGCTCGCAACCCCTCGCCGGTTCGGTCCTGGCCATTCCCACCGGTGACGCACTCGGCGTCGTCGGATTGCCCGAACACCGCTTCGGACGTGTTGCGAACGCCTAGATCATGTCGGCGGCGCCGTCGTCAGCCGGCGACCCCGAGAATCGACAGGATGAAGGCGGCAACGCTGACGACGGTGCGGGCCAGGTGGATTCGCTGCCACCGACGGAGTTCCGCCGACAGGGCGGTTTCGGTGCCCGTCGCAGCGAGCACCGGCAGGCGTTCATTCGCCGAATGGAAGTACAGCCGGTAGAAGGCCAGGAGCGACGCCGCCAGGACCGCGGAACCGACCGTGAACCAATCGGCCCGCCCTCGTTCGGCAGTCCATGCAACTGCGATCCCCGCGGCGAGCGACATCGAAGTAGCCGCGGTGGTCAACGGGGCGAAGAACCGATACAGACGCGGGGCGAAACCCGCATGCAGATCGGCGAAGGCATCGGCACGAAGGGATCGCCAGTACGGGACCAGGACGAGGCCCTCAAGTGCAAGGGAGCCGGCCAATAGGCCGACGGTTACCGCCGAGACGAGGCGAAGCGGGTTCATCGCGCCGCCCCCTCTTTGGTCCGGGGCACAATCCTCGGGATAGTTGTTTCGCTCATGGGTCTCGTTCGCTTCCTGATAGTTAGTATCCTAACTATACATGAATTGACTATGTTGAGGATATGGACGACAAAGACCTCATCGACGAAATGCTTCGAGGCTGGCAATCAGCGCGACCCGAGCTCGAGTTTGCGCCCATGGCACTCTTCGCCCGATGCAATCGCTTCGTCACACTGTCGATCCGCCAACTCGAAGCGACCCTCGCGGACCATGGCCTGTCGGTGGGCGAGTTCGACGTCCTGTCGGCGCTACGACGCAGTGGCGAGCCGTTCATGCTCCGTCCATCAGAGCTCTCCGACCGCGTCATGGTGACCCGCGCCGGGATCACCAGTCGGGTCGACAAGCTGGAGGAGAACGGCTTCGTCGAACGGCGTCGTGATCCGAACGATCGCCGGTCCGAGCCCATCGTGCTCACGAAGGCCGGTCGGCGCCTCGTCGACGGAGCGCTCGTCGCCTACCTCGACAACCAGACACTGCTCTTCTCGGGCTTGAGTCCGGCGCAACAGCGCCAGCTCGACTCCCTGCTGCGGCGCCTCTTGTGATCGGCCGCCGGACACGCCAGCGGACCTGAAGTACGCCCGGCAGGCCGGGTCCCGAGCCCACGCCAAGTGAGGACGGGCTGAGGAGCGCTGAACGCCGCTGAGGAACGTCACCCCGGTTCAGCGAACAGCCCGGCAGACTGTGCAACATGCAACCCACTGCGAACACCACATTCGACACGATCGTCATCGGCGCCGGCCAGGCCGGTCCGGGACTGGCCGCGACCCTGGCGGGCCGAGGTGAGCGCGTGGCGATCATCGAACGAAGCCACCTTGGCGGCACGTGTATCAACACCGGTTGTCGACCGACCAAGGCAATCCGAGCCTCGGCGCGGGCGGCGCACGTGGCCCGCTCGAGCGCGGCGCTGGGCGTCCACTGTCCGGAGGTGCGAGTGGACTTCGCCGAGGTCATTGGCCGCAAGGACGCGATGCTCGCCGGTTGGCGGGCCGGTTCGAACTCCTGGCTGGAGAACGATCCGGTGATCACGCTGTACCGTGGCTCGGCGCGTCTCGACGGCACCGATGCGGGCGAGCACGTCGTGCAGATCGACGGCGGTGCGCAGGATGGCCAACGGCTTCGCGCCCGAAGGATCATCCTCAACACCGGCGGCCGATCTGTTCCTCCGCCTATCGCCGGCCTCGACGACACGCCGTGGCTCGATCATGTCAGCGTCCTCGATCTGAAGGAACTGCCCCGTCATCTCGTTGTGCTCGGCGGCAGCTACATCGGTCTGGAATTCGCTCAGATCTTCCGCCGATTCGGATCAGCCGTCACCGTCGTCGAGCGTGCACCGCGCATCGTCGCCCGAGAAGACGTGGAGATCTCGGCAGCGATCGCCCAATTCCTGCGTCACGAGGAGATCGAGGTGATCGAAGCGACGGAGACCACGTCAGTGTCTTCGTCCGACGGTGGAGTGACCGTCACCCTGGGTGACGGCCGGGCCATTGAGGCCTCGCACGTGCTGGTCGCCTCGGGACGGGTACCGAACAGCGATGGGCTCGGGTTGGAAACCGTCGGCGTGGACCGCGACGGACGGGGCTTCATCACGACCGATGAGGTGTACCAAACCTCGGCTGCGGGCATCTACGCGGTCGGCGACGTGAACGGCCGCGGTGCCTTCACCCACACCTCGTACCAGGACTACGAGATCCTCGCCGACCACCTCGCCGGTGGTCCGCGAACGGTCGCTGGGCGCGGCACCACCTATGCCCTGTTCACCGATCCGCCTCTCGGCCGCGTAGGAATGACGTTCGATGAGGCCCGTCGCAGCGGCCGGTCGATCTCGACGGTGAGCTTCCCCATGGCCCGTGTCACGAAGGCGGTTCTCGACGGCGAGACCGACGGTCTCGTGAACATCGTGACCGAAACCGCAACCGGACAGATTCTGGGCGCAGCATGCCTCGGCCTCCACGGCGAGGAGATCGTGCAGAGCATCAGCCTGCTCATGCACGTGGGTGCTCCGGTTTCGGCACTCGCCTCGTGGCTTCCGATTCACCCCACGGTCACCGAATACTTCCCGACCATCGTTGGCGGTCTCAAACCAGAAGACAACTGACGGGCGGAGAGTCGACAAGTACCTTCACCTCACGGCGTTCGCCGACTTCGTGGAGGCGTCGAGCTTTGGTAGCCACCGCACCGTTTCCGTCCCACGCAACCGATGTCGCGCGTACATGGCGTGGGCGGCAATGCCGCTCGAACGGAGATGACGGACGACCCGCGGACCCACCAGCGATGCCAGGGCGTAGGACCACATCGTCAGATGACGCCCGGAATCCGGGCGAACGCCATGTCGCAACAGCGACGATGCTGCGGATGTGCGCGTGGGATTGCTCCACGCAGCAGTTGCATCCACCGAAAGGGGGTACCAAGGATCGAACGACATCGGAAGGACGCCCCGAGAGAGCTCGTGCGAGCGCACCCACTCCGTGCGCTGTCGTGATCGTGAGCTCGCAGAGTGAAACCTATAGCGAAAGAGGTGTTCGAGCAGTACGCGTACTTCACCAACTGCGGCCATTCGGAGCAGGAGATCGGCATCTTCCCAGTGCGTCGCCGAAATCGAATACCCGCCAACTTGCAAGAAGTCTGATCGGCGGAACATCCACGAGCCGTGCGCCGGGCTGTGCGTCCTCCAAGAACTCAGGGCAGGTCGGTAGTCAACGCCGAACACTCGTTTCCCATCAGCGTCGATACCGTCGGACAGCGTTCCGAGAAGAACCATGGCCGGTTCGGCGTTGAGAACCTCGACCTGTCGCTCGAACCGGGCCGGATGGGAGATGTCATCGCCATCCATGCGGGCGATGAGCGGAGCCACCGCCTTGCTGACAAGAAAATTGCATGCCGCGGCGATCCCGAGAGCCGTAGGTACGTGATGCACGGTGATTCGGTTGTCGAGAGTTGCCCACCGCGCAAGTATCTGGGCCGTGTTGTCCTCCGATGCGTCATCTAGAATCAGCAGTTCGAATGACTCGAATCGCTGGTCGACGATGCTCGCAATCGCTTCGTCAAGGTGTCGAGCGGCGTTTCGAACTGGCATGACGACGCTCACGCTCGGGCGTTGGTTCACGAGCGGCGGCAAGGCAACATTCTATTGGGGGACCGTCGGCCCACGAATCGCACTGCGACCAGCCATAGCTTTCGGATCCGAACTTCGAAACCCGGCACACGCCCGGCGGTTCATCGGGTTTCCATCTGACGCCACACCCGGCTGAGAGGACGCGCCGCCCCTTCGGCGGTCGCCGGGGTCTCAGCCGTGCAGCGACACGATGAGCCCGCTGCTCGGCGACACCGTTCCCGCGAACAACGACGCCCACGCACTCGCCGCCGCGTCGGGCCCCTGCCGTTCGTCGATCTCGAGCCAGCGGCGGCTGTCGTCGATGAACGACGAGAGTCCGTCCTTCATGCGTCGCTGAAACTCGTCCATGCCCCATTCCTTCACCCGGTCGCCTGCGGCGGTGGGGGCAAAAAACATCTGCTGCTTCGGACCCGCCGTGACCCGGGCAGGGGGCGCATCGTGGTGACTCTTCCCGACTCCCATCGAATAGGAGATCCGGTCTCCGAGCCGTTCATGTACGGCAGCGACGACTGATCCGGCACCGGCCATGTCGATGACGACAGAGGGCGCCAGCTCGATCTGGTCAATCTCGTCGTAAGCCAGCACGGTGTCATATAGGCCCGTGCTCTCGACGAATTCCCGGTTCGACGTCGACGTGAGCCCGACCAGCCCCAGGTCACGACCCTTCGTGCTGTGGGCATAGCCGAGCGCGGTCTTGCTGCTCGCCGAGAGGACGATCGCCTGGGTCGCCCCGTCGTACGACGACGCACCGAGGAAACCATCGACGAGGAATCCTGTCAGGAAGAGTCCGCGTAGCAGCGAGTGCCGATCCTCATCATCGCGAACGGTGTAGAGACCATCGAGGTCGGATCGGGTGAACATCCGATACACCGCGGCGTGGTTGGCCCGGTGGGCGCCGTCGTCGCGGAGGCCGAGGGGAACGGGAGTCGCGAGCACGTCGACGCTCGTCGCCATTGGGTACCAACCGTAGAAACGCTCGCCGACGCCAACTTCCGCGACCCGCGACTCCGTGACCCTTCCCCACCCCATCGCCGGCACGTTTCCCCAGGGCAGGTCGGCGGGGAAGAAGCCCCAGTAGTCGAGTTGGTCACCGAACTGGGCATAGGTCATGTTGTTCGACGTGAGGGCGAATCGCTCGATCTCGACGCGGACGTGTTCGGGTGCAACTTCGTCGAGTGGCGTCGTCCGGAGTTCCGTTTCTCCGATCGATGACCGGTTGACCAGGAGTTCCGTTCGCGATTTCATGAGGAGCAGTCTGGCCGAGAGCTCGAAAACATGCACGACGCGACAAATGGATCGCCGCCCGAGACCCGGTCAAGCAACAGGATGAACGTCGCTTCGACGTGAAGCGCGCCACAATGAGTCGGTGATTCCGGCGTCGACCCCCGCGAAAGTCCCAGAGCTCCGAGAGCGCACCCTCGGCGAGCGGATCGATGCGTCGATCAAGATCGTGTCCGCCAACTTCCGGGTGCTCTTCCCAATGGCGGCGCTGATGGTGCTGCCGTTCCAGGTGCTCATCGCTCTCACGTCGATCTCGATCATCGACGACATCGGCTCCGCCGAGGCCGGGGAGCTTCCCGAGATCACGTCGGGCCAGATCGGGGCGATCGTCGCCACCGTCGTTCTCGGCCTCATCGCCACCGCAGTGGTCACCGGCGCGCTCACGTGGTTCATCGCCGAGTACCACCTCGGCCGAAGTCCCAAAGCCGGCGAATCGCTGTCCTACGCCCTGCGCCGGGCACCGGCGTCGATCGGCAGTTACTTCGTTTCCGCCATCGGAGCGCTCGGTGCATCCCTGCCCGCCATCGCGCTCGCTGTCATCGCCGCGATAGCCGGCATCGCGATCCTCGCGATCGTCGGTGCGATCCTGATGGTCATTGCGTTCTTCTGGTTCTTCATCCGGGTATCGGCGGCAGTCCCGGCGATCATCGTCGAGCGGCTCGGTCCGATCGGCTCCGTGAAGCGCTCGTTCGGGCTCACGAAAGGGTTCTGGTGGAAGGTGTTCGGCAACCTCATCGTAACGAGCATCCTGACGGGCATCGTGGCCCAGCTGATCCAGACCGTGATCACCGGCATCCTCGGGGCCCTCGGTGGAGACAACAAGGCGTTCGAGTTCGTGTGGCTGGCGATCGCCGGCACGGTCGCCACCGCGGTGACCACCCCGGTGTCGGCGGCGATGGCGGTGCTGATCTATCTCGAACTTCGCGTCCGCAAAGAAGGCTTCGACCTCGAGGTGCTGGCATCGTCGCTGTCGGACTGACGTCGAGCCCACGACGAAACCCGGCCACGGGTCTCTCCCGCTCCCCGGACCAGCACAGGTGAAGCTCGTCGCAGCCGACACGCTCACGGCCGATGACGCCCGCCGCGCCGCCACCGAGATCCTGCGCGAACGCCGGTTCCAGACAGAGAAATCACCGCAGCCCCTCCGCGGGGTGCTCACCTGGCTGGGTGATCGCGTCCGTCCTCTCGGGCGGCCCTTCGGATGGATCCTTCGCCAGCTCAACAAGATCCTTCCGGGCGGCGGGAGTGTCGTGTGGGTCGCCGTTGTCCTCGTACTGTTGCTGATCGCAACAGCACTCGTGCTCCGCTTCGCCCGGACACGATCGGCGGAGGCCAAGAAGGTGGAGACCGCACGCGGCGAGAACCGCACGGCAGCCGAGCTCGAACGCCAGGCCGACGAAGCAGAGCAGTCGGGTCGCTATGGCGATGCCGTCCGTCTCCGCTTCCGCGCCGGACTGCGCCGGCTTGCCGAGCACCACGCGTTGAGAATCCCGGAGCAACGTCCGAACGGCGACCTCGTTCGACAGCTCGACGACGCGTCGTTCTCCGCACTTGCGGCACGCTTCGACGAGATCGCGTACGCATCAAGCCCGGGCTCGACCTCGGACGTCCTCACTGCGAAGGATCGATGGCCCAAGGTCATCGCGGCGGGGGTCACCAAGGTCACGCAGCGGCAGGGAGTACTCGCACCGGCGGCAAAGAAGCGCCGATGGCGAAGGAAACGCCCATGAGCGCGCCGACACCGCAGGTCGCGTCAGCGCCCGCCCCGGCAGGCACGGTCAGCGCCGAGGACGCACCGATCATGTCCGCGGCGCTCACGGGTCGAGGACGCCGCATAGCGATCATCGTGGTCGTCGGCGTGTTGGCCCTGGCGGTGATGCGTGAGCTCTCCCAACAAAGCCGGGGCGCCCGCGGGCCTGCCGCGTCCAGCTACGCAACATCCCCGGCCGGCCTCGCAGCCCTCGACGCGCTGCTGCGGCGACTGGGTGTCGAGGTCGTGCAGCTGACCCGACCCATCGACGAGGCGATCGACAGCGGCGGGGTCTCCACCGACGACCGATTGGTCGTGCTCGACCAGAGCCTCTCCCCCGACGAAGCCGAAGCCCTCGCCACGTTCGTCCTCGGCGGCGGCAGGCTCCTCGGCGGCGGGAGCCGATCGGGCACGTGGATCGGCCGATTGTGGAACGGTGACGAAGCATCCGGTGACGCCGCTGCCGAGGTGCGGGCCGGCGCGGTGGGCGAGGTCACGACGATTGGCGGCACCCTTCCGATTCGCACGCTGACGACGTCACGGACTCCCGTCGTGTGGCGGGCGCTCGGCGGTAGCTTCAACCCCGTCGTCGTGGACAGCGAGTTCCGAGTGGTGCTGGCCCGACAGGGTTCGTTCGATGCCCTTGCCGACCCGTCGATCCTCAGCAACGCCACGCTGGCCAAAACGGACAATGCCGTGTTCGCGCTTGAGCTTCTGAGGGGAGATGGGCGGGTTGTGTTCGCCGAGGCCGGGCACGGCTTTCGCTCCGGCACAGGCGCCGGGCTTTCGGCCATTCCCGCGAACGTACGCACGGTGTTGCTCGGTTTCATCCTCGCAGTTCTGATGTGGATGCTTGCCATCGGGCGGCGCATCGGTGGGCCTGATCTCCCCGATCGACCGCTTCCACCGGGCCGCTTCGAGCACGTCGCCGCCGTGGCCTCGCTGCTCGACCGATCCGAGAAGAGAACCCGACCCCCTGCCTCCGCCACCGACGGGGCAACGACGCCAACTCAACCAAAGGATGCATGACCATGCGACAGCTCCGTAACAGCGTGCTCTCCGAAGTACGCAAGGTGGTCGTCGGGCAGGATGGCGTCGTCGACTCGATGCTCATCGCGCTTGCGGTGCGCGGGCATGTCCTGCTCGAAGGTCCTCCCGGCACGGCCAAGACCCTTCTCGCGAACGCCGTCGCCCAAGCGCTCGGGCTGAGCTTCCGTCGGGCGCAATTCACGCCCGACCTGCTGCCGACGGACCTCACCGGCACGATGACACTCATCGGGGGGGCGCTGGGAGAGCTGAGCTTCCGCGCCGGCCCAGTGTTCACCAACGTGCTGCTGGCGGACGAGATCAACCGCACCCCACCGAAGACGCAAGCAGCGCTGCTGGAGGCGATGGGGGAATCGCAGGTCACCGTCGACGGCACCACCCGCGCGCTTCCCGATCCGTTCTTCGTCGTCGCCACCCAGAACCCCATCGAATACGAGGGCACCTACCCGTTGCCCGAGGCGCAACTCGACCGCTTCACCGTGAAGGTCGATGTGGCAGCTCCCTCGAAGGACGAGGAGACGGCGATGCTTCGGCTGCGACACGAGGGCGTTCGCCCGGCGACGCTCAAGGACGTGGAAGCGATCTGCAACGCCGAGCAACTGATGGCGCTTCGAGCCGACGTCGACGCCGTAGCCGTCGCCGATCCGATCCTCACCTACGTCGTCGACATCGTCCGCGCTACGCGGACGCTACCGGCCATCGCCTTGGGCGGCTCGCCGCGCGCGGCGGTGCAACTGCTGGCCACGGCGAAGGCCCACGCAGCACTGGAGGGAAGGAGCTTCGTGACTCCCGACGACGTCGCCGCCATGGCCAAGCCTGTTCTGCGTCATCGGCTTGTGCTGCGACCGGAGGCCGAGATGGAACGGTATCGACCCGACGATCTCGTCGCTGCTGCGTTGCAGAGCGTGACCGTGCCGCGGTAGATGGCGCCGACCGTTCGACTCGCGGGCCTTGTTGCTCTCATCGGCGCCGCCGGAGTAGTGCTTCCGATCTCGGTAATAAGCGCGCTTTGGGTCATCCTCGCGATCATTGCGATCGTCGATCTGCAGTTCGTCCGTGACGCCCCGTCCGCCACGTTCACGGTGTCGCCGATGGCTCGACTGGTCCCATCCCCCTTCGCTGTCGCGCTTACGCCGTGCGACGCGACGCGTCGGGCCAGCTCGATCACCCTTCGTCAACCAATCGGGGCTGATCTGCGGATCACTCCCAACGTCGCGTCAGGAATGGTGCTCGAGGGGCTGATCACGGCGAGCCGACGAGGCGTCCATCAACTTGCACCGGCGGCAGCTCGACTGGTCGGTCCCCTCGGCCTGGCCAGCATGATCCACGAGCTGAAGGGCGCGCCGAAGGTCATCGTCCATCCTGACGTCCCCACGGCACACCGGCTGGTCCTTGCGGCGCGACGCGGTCTTCTTCAGGTCGACGGGCGCAACCGGGGACCGCTCGGTATCGGGACGGAGTTCGAGGCTGTCCGCGAGTACCGGCCCGACGACGACGTTCGGCAGATCAACTGGTTGGCGACGGCCCGGACCGGGCGGGCGATGAGCACGGTGTACCGCCAGGAAGACGACCGCGATCTCCTCATCGCGGTGGAGACCGGACGTCTGACCGCCGGGTCGTTCGCCGGACAGCTCGACGATGCGGTGAATGATCGGCTCGGCGATGGCCTTCGCCCCGACGAACGCACGCGGCAGAGCGCATCGGATCTATCTGCGACGGCTCGACTCGACACGCTTTTCGATGCCGCCATCGCCCTCGCCCTCGTCGCCGACGAGGTCGGAGACCGGGTCGGCTTCCTCGCCTACGACGCCGAAGAGCGGGTACGCCTGCACCCTCAGCGACGCGGTGGTCAGGGCATCGTCCACGCGGTGTTGGGTCTGGCACCGAGGCTCGTCGAACCGGACCACAGCCAGGTCGCCCTCCGCCTCCCCGCGCTCCGCCGATCAGTCGTGGTCCTGCTGGTGGAGTTGCTCGATGAGGCGAACGCCGGAGGGCTGGTGCCCGCCGTGGCCAGGCTCCAGGCCTCCCACGATGTCATCGTCGCAACGAGCGACGACCCCGAGGTTTTCACCGCCCGCTCCGGACCCCAACCGTCGTTGCGCATCGCCGCTACTGATCTGCTCATCGATAGGGACTCGCTCATCGCCGGTCTCAAGGCGACCGGGGCAATCGTGGTGTCAGGATCTCCTCACATGCTCGCCGCAATTGCCACGCGCGCATATCTTTCCCGCCGGAGTGGCCGACGGCCCAGGGTCCACACCAGAGCCCAGTAGCCCGCTCCGAGCGCGACTCCCACGATCGTGGCCACCACAACGCCGAGGCCGGCCGGGGTGAAGAAGCCCTCGACCAGGCCGGCGAGCACGAAGAACGGCATGGTCCCGAGAACGATGAGCACTGCGGCCTGCGCTTCGCGCATCACCACTCTTCGACGGGGTTCGTTCCCCGGTCGGATGATCGCCATCCCGATTCGCATGCCGGCCATCGCCGCGATCACGATGATCGACAGCTCAAGCACGCCGTGGCCGACGATCAGGGCGAGTGCGACGTCGCCGTAGCCATCGGCGATCGACGTGCCGGCCACAACGCCGAGCAGGGCGCCGTTGAACACCAGGAGCCACGCGCTACCAAGGCAGCACGTGATGCCGAGTGCGAACACCAGGATGCTCACGCGGATGTTGTTGACGAAGATCTCCGACGCAAACTTCGTCTGCTCACCCACGCTGAAGCCGAGATCGCCAGCGCTCGTTCTTCCCTGGAATCGGTCGCCGAGCAGGAGATTCGCCCGTTCCGGCGACATGACCGCCCAGATGCCGACGGCTATCGCCGGGAGGAACATCAGCAGGGCGGCGGACGCCAGGATCGCCGGACGTTCGGCAACGAGACGCCAGTAGGTCCGGGTGACGAAGGTGCGAAGTCCGACACCGCCGGGGGCACGGTCATAGAGCATCGGTCCGCTCTGAGCCACGCGCCTCTCGAGCACCATGGTCACCGGGTCATTCACGAACCATGTGCGGGCGACAGCGAGATCAGCACTCACGGCGCGGTGGAGCACACCGAGGCGACGAATCTGTTCCGGGCTGAGTGACCGTTTCCGTCGAGGGGTGGAACCGGCGGCGATCAGTGCATCGAGCTCCTCCCAGCGAGGTTCGCCGACTGCGAGGAACTCCGTGCGAGACGGCCCGTCGGTCATGGCAACGACGGTAGTGTCCCGAATCACAAGTCCGCTGCGGAATTCTCGGCCAGATTCCGCCGTGGCGGCGTCCTCGTCGTTGCGGTTGGACAAAGCAGGCGCTGCCTCCTGCGTCCTTGCCACAACGGAATCTGGCTCGCGAATTCCGCGAGCTACTTACGATTCGGGACACTCGTGGGCACCGGCGGACCGTAGGTTGGGATGGTGGGAACGGATCGTCTCGAAGGAGTGAGCCCTGAAGGACTTCCGACCACGTTGGCGTTGGCGTCGATCGGGAGTCGATCGATCGCCGGGCTGATCGACCTCGCCATACAGATTGCCTTGATCGTGGCGGTGACCTATGGGCTCGGTCGGAGCAACGTGTCAGCAGCGGCTGGAGCGGTGCTCGGCTTCGTCGTGCTGTTCTTTCTGCCGATTGCGTTCGACATGCTGGACCAGGGCCGAGGGCCGGGGAAGCGGATCATCGGACTTCGAGTTGTGACCCTGCGCGGCGGCCCGATCGGTTTCCGGGCGAGCGCCATCCGCAATCTTCTGCGGTTCGTCGACTTCCTCCCCACGGGATACCTCGTCGGGATGACATCGGTGTTGGCAACCAACACGTCCCAGCGACTCGGCGACATCGCTGCGGGGACGGTGGTGTCGTTCGTCCCCGGTCGCGAGCGGAAGCACAAAGACCGACAGCAACTGTGGGGAGCCGAAGGGCCTCCGTGGCGGGCGACTCAGCCGACCTCGCTCACGTTGGACGAGGCCGGAGTCACTACGGCACGCGCGATCGACGCGGTACGTGTCACCCCAGCCGAAGTCGGCCTCGTCCAGTCGTTCCTGGCCCGACGGGCATCGCTGCCCGAACCGGCGCGGGTCCGCCTCGCCACCGACATAGCCAGACGTCTGCGTCCGAAGGTCATGGGGGTTCCCGGCGAGGTGTCGGACGAGGAGTTCCTCGAACTCCTGGCCACGGCGAAGTCGATGCGCCGCTAAGTTCGGAGTTCGCCGGACCCGTTCCGACCCGGCTCAGCACCGTCACCGGTGCCGGACCGCCGCAAACGTTGTTCCACAAAGGGAGTCCGATCATGATGCCCACCCCCGCAGACAAGTTCACCTTCGGCCTGTGGACCGTTGGCTGGCAGGCGCGCGACCCCTTCGGGGATCCCACCCGCGAGCCGCTCGACCCGGTTCGGACGGTCCATGAGCTGGCCAAGCTCGGGGCCTACGGCGTCACCTTTCACGACGACGATCTTGTCCAGTTCCAGCTGAGCGACTCTGATCGCCGCTCCGGTGTCGACCGGTTCAAGGCGGCGTTGGCCGAGACCGGGATGAAAGTCCCGATGATGACGACCAACCTGTTCACCCACCCGGTGTTCAAAGACGGCGGCTTCACCAACAACGACCGCGACATCCGCCGGTTCGCGCTCCGCAAGGTCATGCGCAACCTTGACCTGGCGGCGGAGTTCGGTGCGAAGACCTACGTGTTGTGGGGCGGACGCGAAGGTTCGGAGTACGACGGCGCAAAGGATGTGGGCGGGGCGCTCGACCGCTACCGCGAGGGTCTCGACACGCTGGCGCAATACGTCAAGGACAAGAACTACGGCATCCGCTTCGCCATTGAGCCGAAGCCGAATGAACCTCGCGGCGACATCCTCCTGCCGACCATTGGCCACGCCCTGGCATTCATCAACTCGCTCGAGCATCGTGACATCGTCGGGCTCAACCCCGAAGTCGGTCATGAGCAGATGGCCGGGCTCAACTTCGTCCATGGGATCGCCCAGGCGCTGTGGCACGGCAAGCTTTTCCACATCGACCTCAACGGTCAGCGCGGGATCAAGTTCGACCAGGACCTCGTGTTCGGCCATGGTGATCTCCTCAGCGCGTTCTTCCTCGTGGACCTGCTCGAGGGCTCGGACTATGAAGGGCCACGCCACTTCGACTACAAGCCGTCGAGAACCGAGGACGACAAGGGCGTGTGGGCGTCCGCCGCGGCAAATATGCGCACCTACCTTCTTCTCAAGGAGCGTGCCGCCGCCTATCGGGCCGATCCCGAGGTGCAGGCCGCTCTGGAAGAGGCCCGCGTCGGCGAGATCCACGCCCCGACGCTCGGCGTGGGCGAGACCTACGCCGATCTGCTCAATGACCGCAAGAGCTGGGAAGACTTCGATGCCGACGATGCCGCTGCCCGCGGCTGCGCATTCGTGGCGCTCAACCAGCTCGGCCTCGAACACCTCATGGGTGCCCGGGGCTGAGTCACGTCGCGTGACCCAAGGTTGTGCTCCGAGTCGCTCCGGGGGCGACCAGGAGCACAACCTTGCCGTCGGGATCAGCTCGTGAGCCTCGCCAGCGTTCCGTAATACGCGGTCACGATGAGCTCCCCCCGGGAGTCGAGCCCGATCGAGGTGGGAGCGCGTAACTGGAGCGGAAGCTTCGTCCCCACCCACCTCCCCGAGGCGCCGGGGCGCACGGCGTAGAACGTCCCGGTGCACAGATCGCCGTGCACATATGCCCCGGCAAGCGAACCGACTTGCGCGACGGCGCCGCCGATCACTGCGCAGCGGCCGTCGTGGGGGAACTCGTACACCGGATCGATGGCACCCTTCGGCTTCGCACCGCCCCGGTACCCCTTGGTGCCTTCGCGGAGCCTCCATCCGAAGTTCGCACCACGGGCCTGGTCGAGCGTCACCCTGTTTACCTCTTCCCGACTCGACTGCCCGGTGTCGGCGATCCACAGCACGTCGCTGGGTTCTAGGAAGATCCGCCAGGGATTTCGGAGGCCATAGGCATAGATCTCCGGCAGGGCCTTCGCCGTTGCCCCGAGCCCCGAGCCGGAAACACGACCTGACGCAAAAGGGTTCGTATCGGGGACGATGTAGGGCTTGGCGCCATCAGGCGAACGACGGGGGTCGATACGGAGCAGCTTGCCGAACCAGCGGTCGAGCCGTTGGGCATTGTTCGAGATATCGCCGACGCCACCTTTCGTGCCGACGCCACCACCGTCACCGAGCCCGACAAGGAGCAGACCGTCGGGGGTGAACGCCAACGATCCGCCGTAGTGGTCATCATTCGGGTGGGGAAACTGCAGCACGATCCGCCCGGTCGCGGGGTCTGCGACGGTGCCGTCGAATGCGTACTCGGCGAGCGTCCACGCCCCGTCGAGCGCGGCGTAGGTGATGTAGACGAACGATGGCGGACCGGGCGGAAACGCGGCCTGCATGAGCCCGCGCTCGTTCTTCGTCGACACGAGCGAACGAATGTCGAGAACCGGCTGATCGCGGAACACGTCGTTGACCACGGCACGCAGCCGTCCGGTCTTCTCCACGACGTAGAGCGTGTCGTCACCGGCGCGCACCGTCGACGAGATCGGCTGTTCGACGTTGGCGGCAAGAGGAACCAGCGCGACACCGGGCTGCGCTTGGGAAACTGACGGTGACGCGCAGATCGCACTGATAATCAGTGCGCTTAGGACTGGGCGGAACGTCACGCGTCGACGTGAAGACTTGCCGCCAATCCCTCAACCACTTCGAGGTACTCCTCGACCATCTCCATAACAACCCGGCCAGCCGGCTTGATCTGGTTCATGTTGCCGACAACCTGGCCGACGAAGTAGTTCACCAGCCGCTCAGCACCGGATCCGGGGACGTTGGCGCCGCGACCAATTCGTCGTTGCGCTTCGGCAATCAGCATGCCGTGGAGCGGCATGCCGAGCGGCTTCGGGTTGTCCGGGTTCTCCCACTCGTCGGTCCACGCCGTGCGGAGCTGGCGCGCCGGCTTGCCGGTGCTGGCACGGGAGCGAACGGTGTCGCTCGATGTGGCCGTGAGGAACTTCTGTTTGACGACCGGATGTGTCTCGGCCTCCTCGGTCGTGAGCCAGACCGAACCGGTCCACACGCCTTGCGCACCGAGCGCCATCGCCGCTGCGATCTGGCGACCGCGACCGATGCCGCCGGCCGCCACCACCGGGACGGGTGAGATGGCGTCGACCACTTCAGGGATGAGGACCATGGATGCAATGTCACCGGTGTGCCCACCGGCCTCGTAGCCCTGGGCCACGACGAAGTCGACGCCGTTGTTCACCTGTCGCTCGGCGTGGACCTTCGTCCCCACGAGTCCGGCCACGTGCACGTTGGCATCGTGAGCCTGCGTGACGAGTGTTGCCGGGGCCGGGCCGAGTGCGTTCACGATGAGGCGGATCCGACGCGACAGCGCAATGTCGACGAGCGGCTGCGCGCCCTTGTGCGACCACGTGCCCTCACCGGTCGGGGCGATCTCGCCCTCGGGGAGCGGCGGTACGTCGTAGCGGGCGAGGATCTCGTTGACGAACATGCGGTGCTCGGCCGGGATCATCGGGGCCAGGCGGTCAGCGGTGAGGCCGCCTTCATCGGAGCCGGTGTACTTGGCGGGAATGAGCACGTCGATGCCGTAGCTCTTGTTCGGGCCGATCTGCTCCTCGATCCAGTCGCAGTCGATCTCAAGTTGTTTCGGCGTGTGGGCGGTGACGCCGAGGACACCCATCCCACCGGCCTTGCTCACGGCGGCCACCACGTCACGGCAGTGGGAGAAGGCAAGGATTGGGAACTCGATCCCGAGCATGGAGGCGATCTTGGTCTGCATGCGGTGAACGCTACCCGGGGCGCCTACTCCGACCCAAGGTGAGCATCTCGGGGGCCGTCGCGTGTTCTGGGTCAGCTGGTTGCGCTGGGTCGGCTGGAGCGCTTCAGCGCTCCTCTCCCGACCCAGCACGCCGCCACGGAGCCGCGCCGTCGCAATCCGAGCAGAAATGCCGGGCGTTTCGATGGCCGCGAGCTGGAAGGATGTGTTGCCGTGAACTCTCCCGACACTCGCTCCGCGTTGACACCGCGAGGGCTCACCGCCGAGGGTGTCCACCGCGATGCGTTCACGGCGAAGGACTGGCTGCTGTTCCTCGGACCGGCGCTGATCTGGGGCACCTCGTTCCTCTTCATCGCCGAGGGCCTGGAGACGCTGGAGCCCGGCGTCGTCACGTTCGGACGCATGCTCTTCGGGTTCCTCGCCCTCGCCGTGATCCCAGGTGCGCGAGCGGCGATCCCCCGTCACGAATGGCCACGCATTGCCGCCGTCTCGATCACCTGGCTGGCGTTTCCGATGACGCTGTTCCCGATCGCCCAACAGCACGTGTCGTCGAGCCTGGCCGGGATGCTCAACGGCGGCATCCCGATCTTCTCCGCCCTCGTGGCAACGGTCCTGCTGCGCCGCCTTCCCGGCCCGTGGCAGCGTCTCGGCCTGATCGTCGGTGTTGTTGGCATCGTGCTGATCGGCGTCCCGACGGTAAACGAGGGACGCAGCAGCGCCTTCGGTGTGGCCCTCGTCATCGTCGCCATCGCGTCCTACGGCATCGCCACGAACCTGGCCGTGCCCCTCACCCAGGCCTACGGCCCCGTGCCGGTGTTCTGGCGATGCCAGATGCTCTCGCTCGTTCTCACTGCACCGTTCGGCGCATGGGGCCTCCGGGGTTCCTCGTTCGAATGGAGGCCGGTCGGCGCCGTCATCCTGCTCGGCGTGTTCGGCACGGCGATGGCGTTCGTCATGATGACGAGCCTGGGTGCCCGGGTCGGTGCCACTCGCAGTTCCACGGTCACGTATCTCGAGGCGATCTTCGCGCTCGGCATCGGTGTGGCGATCCGCAACGACAGGGTGGTCGCGCTCCAACTCGCCGGCTGCGTCGTGCTCATCGGCGGCGCCTGGCTCGCGAGTCGCAAAGACGGCTGAGCGACACTGCGCTGTTCGCGATGTCAGCGGCGGCCGGAGCGGGAGAAGGCGGGGTCGTCGAAGAGCGCAGTGGCGCCGTCGTCGCCGCGGACGCAGACCACGACGACATCGGACCTCGAGTGTCGCATGAGTGTCGCCCGAATCGGTGTGGGTGTCAGTCTGGCGAGGACCCTCCGGGAAATGCGAGTGCCCGGAGTTCTTCGTAGCGAGACCAGCCCAGGGCAACAAGACTGGGGTCGGTCAGGATCCAGAAGTCACCCTTTCGTATCGCGGCCAAGGTCGCGTCGGCGACGACCGAGGCGTCGAGCACGACCGGGGCGACCGGCGATCGCACGGACCACTTCGCTTTTCGTTTCCCTGGCTCGGGGTTGACCAGTGATGCGGGACGGTTCCGTTCGTCGTTTCCGAGGTTGGTCCGGACAAGCCCTGGGCACAGAACGCTCACCCCGACCGTTGTTCCGCTGAGTTCATCGCGCATCGATTCCGAGATTGCGACGACGGCATACTTCGTCGCCGTGTATGCGGCGCTGATGAAATGAGGGGTCAGGCCGGCGACCGACGCGGTGTTCACGATATGGGTAGCTCGTTTGTTCTCGAGCATCATCGGAAGAAACTCGTGGATGACGTGAACAACGCCTCGCAGATTCACGTCGATCGCCCAATTCCAGTCATGGAGGGTCAGATCACGCAACAGACCGGTAGGTGCCACGCCGGCGTTGCTGAAAAGCACATCGCAGGTCCCGAACCGGTCGCGGACGTGCACGGCGAACGACATCACAGACGTCGGTTCGGTGACGTCGATCAGCGTTCCTTCCACCCCCAACTCCTCACACGTCGCGGTGAGCGCCGACTGCTCCACGTCGGCGATCACCACTGTCATCCCGGCGGCTTTGGACGCGGACGCAATCGCTTTGCCGATTCCGCTCGCTCCCCCCGTCACCACCGCGACTCGACCGTTGAAGTCTTCAATCATGGCGTCAGGTTAGAGGGTGGACTCCTCATTTCCCGTCAGCCGACAAGCTGCGTACGACCGGTTCAGTCTGCGAGAATCCGGTGATGAAGCACTTCGAGGACTACGAAGTCGGCCGGTTGCTCGAGCACGGCGCCTATGAGGTCCGAGCCAAGGGGATCATGGCGTTTGCTCGGCAATACGATTCACAGCCGTTCCATCCCGACATGGCAGCTGCGGCATCCAGCGTGTTCGGCGGGTTGACCGCGTCAGGGTTTCATACTGTGGCGTCCACCACGAGACAAGGAGAACTGTAAGTGCACGTAGTGATCGGGTTGGACCCGAACAGGGCATCGAACACCGCGGCCTGTCACTAGCGACGACGGGCTCGTGGCGTTGAAGCTCCTCTTGGATCGCCGCCGTGAACTTGTTGCCATGCGGGTGCAGGCCATGTGTCGGTTGCATCGTCTGCTGCGAGAGCTCATCCCGGGAGGCGCGAAGGTCCGTCTGCAGACCCGAGAAGAGTCCTTGGTGGGGAAGTAGTAGACGACCATCCGATCGGGGAGCCCCAAGTGCTTTGCGATCCGGCCGATGGTCAGCGCAGCGAGGCCGTTGTCGAGGACGAGCTCGACTCCGGCAGCGAGGATCGTCGTCCGATCGTGTTTGTATCCCAACCCCTTGACTGTGGCTGTCCCTACCATTCAAAATGTAGCAGTGACTACATTCTCGACGGCGTCCCGCAGCAGGGAGAGTGGGGCGGATCGGGCGCCGGGCTCGGCCTGGGACAAACTCCTTCTAGCGGTCCTCGGGTGCGTCGCGGCGTACGCCGTCGCCCTGGTGGTCGCCGGCGAACAGGTCAGTCGATTGGTCTTCGATCCGCTTGGGTTCGGCCTCGAACGGCCCGGCGACTTGAGCGGTGAGGCGATCGACTACATCGTGTTCGTCTACGGCGTGCTCGGCGCGGTGATCCTCGGGTGGATGATCGTGCTGATCGGCATCGCCTGCGGCCCGCTGCGGCGTCGTGAGCGCTGGGCTTGGTGGACCGTGGTCACCTCGTCGGTGATGTGGTTCGTCGCCGACACCGGGATGTCCCTGGCCGCGGGGCAGCCGTCGCACGCCGCGTTCAACGTCGCGTTCCTGGTCTTGCTCGGCGCCCCTCTCGTGGGTATCGGCCGCCAACTGCGGCGTACCTAGGGTCGAGATGATCGACGCGCTTCACTGAGGTGAGGCGGAACGGCTCGCCGTCGCACGCGTAGTCGTCCGGGTGGCAACACCGAGGTGCCCCAGATCGCCGGTTCGGCAGCACTCGGCAACGCCCGGCCATCCCTCGCCTCAGGGCGCTCGATAACCGGCCGAAGTGCAGCGCCTCGACCTCGGGTCAAGCGAACAAGCGTGGGTCCACTCGGGCCAGAGCGCGTGGCCACGTGGTTGGAGCGGTGAAGGTTGATCGGCTGGTGCACGTTCGAAGACACTCGACGAAATTCCGAACAAACAGCTTGACAGAGACGAACATGTGTTCTACAGTTGTCGCATGGCGAACACTGCTGTTCAACAGATCGAGGCTCTTGCGCTTCTCTGCGTGCCTCGCGGTTCGTCCGTGCACTGGGACCCCACCACCGCCAAGATCGGCCTACAACAGCTTCGCCGACTCCGGGGCGAGTTGGCCGCGCTCGAAGCAGTGCTCGTCGGTGTTCTGAAGACCGAGACCGGCCGCGACACGAAAGCAACACTGGTCCGGGGCTTCGGCATGTCATCGGCCGAAGCGTCGAAAGTCGTGAAGGTGTCCGAGGTCGTTGCCCGCGTTCCCGGCGCCGGCGAAGCATTGGCTGACGGGTCCGTGACGGGTGAACACCTTCGTCACCTCACCGACATCACCGATCCGGACGAAGCAGCCGAGCTGTTGTCGCTGGCACCGAGCCAATCGCCTGACGACTTCGGCCGTACCGTCGAGAAGTACCGGATCGTCCGTGACGCGAAAGGGGTCACCGAGCGCCAGCGTCAGGCCCGGTCGGTGAAGTTCTTCAAAGCCGACCACGGCTGTGTCGGTATGCGCGTGATCCTTCCCACCCTCGAAGGCGAACAGATCAAAGCGACCCTCAACGACGCATGCGACTCGGCATCGCGCCGCTCACCCCGACCGGGCCGAAACGCTCCACGGCCACGATGACGAACCCCGTGAACAACGACTCGCCGACGCCCTCGTCGCAGTGATCAACGGCACCTCCCCCAGCGGACCGGCTCGAACGGCGTTGATCGTCACGATCCAGGCCGAAACCTTGGAATCCACGATCCTCGGGGCAGGCCCCATCCCGACCGAAGACGCACTCAACCTCGCCAACGACCCACGGACCGATCTCTACGCCGCGATCCAAGCGGCCTCCGGAGCAATCATGAAGTTCGGCCGGTCACGTCGGCTCGCATCACCCCTGCAGAAACTGGCCCTGGCACTTCGCGACGGCGGATTCTGCGTCAAACCTGGATGCTCCGCACCGTGGCAACGATGCGACGCCGACCACGTCATCGAATGGGACGACGGTGGCCTCACCGACATCGAAAACCTCCGCCACCTCTGCAGCACCGACTGCCACCCCCACCGCCACGAAACCGGCACCGACATGACCCGACAACGCGACGGCACCTGGACCGTCAACGGCGAAACACTCCCACCATTCCGGTCCTGGCCACCCCCAACGCCGACCGTCCACCTACCCGACAGCGATGCCGGACTACGACTCGAAGACCTCACCCGCGCCGCCGGACGATCCCTCACCTACGCGTAGCGAAGGACCCGAGTCGTCATCCGTTCCTTGAAAACTGAAACCGGCCCGGCCCGGCCCGGCGCGGTCCGGCCCGGTGCGACACAACAACTAGCTCGGCTGGATGTTGTCGATCAGTCGGAGCTCGACCGCACACACGGCACCAGAGCTGTCGGTGAGACGGACGGTGAGGAGTTCGGGCCCGGGTAGTTCAGCGAAGCGCCGATCGACGCGTCCCTTGGTCGCCGTGCCGCGCCACACGACACGCCGCTCTTGGAGAACAACGGCCGACCATCGCAAGTTCGTTCGATCGATCGTGGTCCGAAGTCGAACGCTCGTGCCGTCCGACTGCACAACCACACGCAGCGTGCGCGAACCACACGACGTTGCCCGCTCGAACTGTCGCTCGCGTGAACCACTCGGGGGTTCGCCGACCGTTGTCGGGGACAACGGTGTGCTAACAGATGCGGAGCTGGCCGGCTGAACCGTTGTCGGAACGGAGTTCGACGGAACGGAGTTCGTCGGAACGGGTTGGACCGGTGGTCGCGTGGACGATGGAATCGAGACGGCCGATGTCGTCGGCGAAGCGGTCGGTGGCACGGATGATGCTGAGCTCGGCACGTTGGTCGAGTTCGGCTCGTCATCCACCTTCGGTACTGACGTGCTGCTCTTCGACGAACCGGAACTTCCTGAGCCCGACCCCGAACTGCCCTTACCGGAGTTTCCTCCGTCGGCCCCGGCCGCGCCATAGGTGCTGGCGCACACGAAGAGCGCGATGAGCACGCATCGAACGCAAGGGGCCTTCATGACTCTCCCGCCTGCTCGCGCTCGAACCAACGAGCCGCCTGCGTGCGGTTTTCTGTGCCCGTCGCCCGAAAGATCGAGGTGAGATGCGCCTTGACCGTTGCCTCGGCGATCCCCAAGCGTCGACCGATCGACTTGTTCGGCATTCCCGCGGCCACCAAGGAAAGGACTTCTTGCTCGCGATCGCTCAGAATCACGCTGGACGCAGGTGCACGAACAAGCGTGAGCGCAACCTTCGGAGCCAACGGTGCCTCGCCGCGCGCCGCGGCGCGGATTGCGCTTTCGATCTCGGCTGGCGTCGCGTCTTTCAGTTGATAGCCGATCGCGCCCGCGGCAAGCGCGTTGGTGATGCGCGGACGATCGGAGAACGAGGTGAAGATCACGACTCGTGTGTCCGGCGCCTCGTGCATGATGCGCTTTGTCGCCTCGACACCGTCGAGGTTGGGCATCTGAAGGTCCATGAGCACCACATCGGGGCGATGAAGCGCAACGGCAGCTATCGCCGCGGCGCCGTCAGACGCCGTCGCGACAACCTCGATCCCGTCAAAGGTGCCGAGAAGTCTCTCCAGCCCGGCCAGCACGACGCCGTGGTCGTCGCACAGCACCACCCGGATCACGTCGGTACCTCGGCGGTCGCAACCGTTCCCTTCCCGGGCACGGAAGAAACAACGAGCGTCCCACCGGCTCGACGAACGAGTGACGTGTGAAGGTCGAGGCCAAGATGCCCAGCGCGCATACGTTTGAGGCGTTCCGACTCGGAAAAGCCGACCCCGTTATCAGAGACGGACAGCCGGACGATGCCGTTCTTGACCTCGGTCCCCACGAATACCTCGTCGGCATGCGCGTGCTCAAACGCGTTGCGCAGCAGTTCATGCGACACCCGGTAGAGCAGCGACTCCACTTCGGGATCAAGCTCAGTGGCGTCGACACTGACGTGAACTGTTGTCCCAGAAAGACGGAGCGGTTCAACCAGCGTCTCCATCGCCGCTGGAAGTCCTACGCCGTGGACGTTGGACGGGTAGAGGTCTACTAGCGAGGAACGAAGCTTCTGCATGCTCGTGCGGGCGATGTCCGCGCCGCGTTCGACCGCATCACGTACCGGACCGCTTGGGGCCGATGGCGAGATTGCGGCAAGCTCGAACGAAAGACCGGCGAGGTCCTGCACGACCGAGTCGTGGAGGTCAGCAGCGATCCGCTCCCGTTCACGCTCAGACGCCGTCACCGCCTGCTCCACGAGGTGCAGCCGATCAGCCTCTGCGGTGCGAACTTTCCGAGCCAGGGATCGTGCAAGTGGGAGCTGAGTGAGCCAGAGCATCGCCAACCCGAGGCCAAGTGGAATCGCGAGTTGGACGAACAACCGACGACTGTTCGCACTCACGGAGTCATATCGCTCGTACTGCTCATAGACAACGAGCTCGCCACCGGGAAGGCGAAGCGGGAGGTACACCTCGAGAAGTCGCCCCGCGTTGCGCTCGTAGCGATTCTCCGGGCTCGAGGTGTTGGCGATCTCCGATTGGATACCACCCGAGGCCAGCACTTCGGCATGGTCTGACTTGGGCGGAAAGCGGCGCCCGATGAGGCGCGGCTCGTCGGAGTAGACGATGCGTCCATCGGCGGTCCACAGCTTCACTCGGAGGACTCGTTCCGAAGCACCCGCGTCTGAACCAGCGAATCGATCGCCTGGATCGCCGTGTCGGAGCCCGGGTGGTCCAGGGTCAGGGAATCGACAAGGACCGGCTCGACAATGCCGTAGCCGGCGAGGCGAGCTTGGTCCCGCGCTGAGCGGAGCGACTCGGAAGTGCTCACCCGCGAGACGGCTACGAGCACGAGCCCGGCGAGCAACGCGACCGCCGCGAGCCCGGCCAAACCGAACCGGGTGACTTCGGAAGTCACGGAGGTGGATCGGCGTGGCACGGGCGGAGCCTAGGGGCGGTGCGGTGACGCTTCAGCCGCGGCCACGCCCACGTCCACTTCGGTCGTCGTTGGCCTCGCGGTCATCGTTGGCATCGCGGTCATCGTCGCCACGTCCGCCGTGATCGTCGATCGTCGTCACGGTTGGTGCCGTAGCAACGCTCGTCGGAATCACGCTCGACGAAGAGCTCGACGGAACCACGCGGGAGGAGACCACGCTCGACGACGAGCTCGACGGAACCACGCTCGACGACGAAACGGATGGACGGATGCTCGACACTGTCGTCGATGTCGTCGGGCGATCGTCGCGACGCCGACCTCGTCGGGCCTCGGCGGAGGGTGCAATGGCCATAGCCCCGAGGACGAGAGCGAGGCCGGCCACGGCAGCGAAACGGAGGTGATTCGGGCTGCGGGGAACCGATCGGGTGGTGGAATCCATGATTGCTCCTTGCCCGCCAGGAGCTTCCTGGTGGCCTCGTCCATGATTCGGGCCCCCTGGTCGATAGGTCGATACGACTTTCGTCGATGCACCGTCGCGGCCCGGCTACGGTCGAACCCGTGGTTACAGCTATCGACCTGGCCGCCGCGTATCGGCTGCATCCGAACGTGGCGGTGCGCCCGGAGCCTTTCGGGGCGCTGGTGTACCACTACGGAAATCGCAAACTCGTCTTTCTGAAGTCGTCCCGGATGGTTGCTCTGGTGAAGTCGCTGAACGACGCACCTTCCGTTCGGGCTGCGCTGGAGACGAACGGCGTCGCCGCGAAGAACACCGAGCGTTACGTTGCCGCCTTGAACAGTCTGCTGGCGTCGGACATGCTGATTCCTGTCTCTCCCCCCGAGGTTTCCCATGCTTGTTGACCAGTTGAAGTCGGGACTCGATGCACCGATCTGCCTCACCTGGGAACTGACGTACGCGTGCAACCTCGCGTGCATCCACTGCCTTTCGTCGTCGGGTCGGCGCGACCCTCGTGAGCTGAGCACCGAGGAGTGCAAGGCCGTGATTGACGAACTCGCCCGGCTGCAGGTGTTCTATGTGAACATCGGCGGCGGCGAGCCGACGATCCGGACCGACTTCTTCGAGATCGTCGACTACGCGGTCGCTAGTGGCGTCGGCGTGAAGTTCTCCACCAACGGCAGTCGCATCGTCGCAGCTGCGGCGGAGCGACTCTCGGGCAGTGACTACATCGACATCCAGATCAGCCTCGACGGTGCCGACCGGGAGACCAACGATGCCGTTCGTGGGGATGGTTCGTGGGACACGGCACTCACCGCCATGAACCACCTCCGAGACGCCGGATTCGGCCAGTTCAAGATCAGCGTCGTGATGACCCGACACAACATTCCCCAGCTCGATGCCTTCGAAGCGCTCGCCGCCGAATACGGCGCCGAGCTTCGGCTCACCCGTCTGCGTCCGAGCGGTCGCGGCGCCGACAGCTGGGACCAGCTGCACCCCACGAACGCACAGCAGCGCGAGCTCTACAACTGGATCATCACGCGGCCCAAGGTACTCACCGGCGATTCGTTCTTCCACCTCAGCGCCCTCGGCGAATCGCTACCGGGCCTGAATCTGTGCGGTGCCGGACGCATCGTGTGCCTGATCGATCCGGTCGGCGAGGTCTACGCCTGCCCCTTCGTGCTCCATGACGAGTTCAAGGCCGGGTCGGTCCGCGACGAGGGCGGCTTTGCGTCCGTGTGGCGAGAGAGCGAACTGTTCACCTCACTACGTGAGCCGCAGTCGCCGGGGGCATGCGGAAGCTGCGGCTCCTACGACGCGTGCCAGGGAGGGTGCATGGCGGCGAAGTTCTTCACCGGCCTTCCACTCGACGGACCCGACCCGGAGTGCGTGTGGGGAAACGCCGACGATGAACTCGCCCGCATCGCGGCAGCCACCGATTCCACCAAGCCATCGCCGGGGCCGGGACATTCCAAGCCCACACCTGTCTCGCTCGGGCGCAAGCCCGTCGACGCATACTCGTGACCCACGAACCGATCGCCGATGACCTCGGCAAGCGTCGAGATCGTACGTATGCATATCTACGCCTGTGGGGCATCGACACCGACCTCACTGTGCTTCCCATTGTCCGTGCTCCGTCGATCATCCGGTCCGCTCCGGCCGTCTGCGGACGGGCCACAGCATCATCGCTCGTTGCGCTCAAAGGGCAAGGCCTGTCGCTCGCCGAGGTGTTTGCCTTCGCCGACGCCTATGAGGTGTGGGGCGAACTGACCGTCGAAGAGCACGACTTCGTTCTCGAGAAAGAAGCGGCGCCGGAGCAACTCGTGCACTTCGCGTGGAAGTTCGAGCAGGCATTCGTGTTCGAGTGGGCGCTCGGTCTCGTGGCGCACCTCCGCTTCCCCGATGCGGGCGTGGATACCGGCCGCGTGATGGAACAACTCATGACGCGCGTTCTCACCGTCGACGCGGGTGATCGGCCACAGGTCCGGAGCGCAAAGGAACTCGCTGATGCCGGCGATATCGCGTTCGCGCTGCAGGCAATTGCCGCAGCTTCGGGCAGCGAGCCGCCCCTCGGAATGGTCCGCAGCGTCATCGAAGAGCGGGCGACCGCCTTCGATTGGCTCCTCACGTCCCCCGGGTGAAGCCGTGCTTCTCCGCATGGACGTACTCCAACGAATCGTGGCCGGCGAGATAGATCTCGTCTACCGCCTGTGGCGCAAGCCAACGGTGAAGGCCGGCGGACGTCTCCGCACCGCGCTCGGTGAGCTGGCCATAGATGCGGTCGAGGAGATCGAGCCGAGTGAGGTTTCCGATGCCGACGCGAGGCGAGCGGGCTTCGCCTCGGCAAACGACGTTCGAGCGTCTCTGCAACCAAGGCCGGTGCGGCTGCGGGCGGGTGGAGAGGCGACCTCGGCGAAGTCGGTCCGGGCGAGGACGGCGAAACCCGATGAGACCAGCCGTCCGTATTGCGTCACCGTGCACTTCGCTGGTGCCGACAGTCGGGCGGCGCGGCGTGACGACGTGAGTGCCGACGCACTCGCCGCCGTTGTCGCCAAACTCGACGCCATGGATCGGCGCAGCGCCCGCGGACCGTGGACGCTGCGGACACTCGGACTGATCGCCGAGCGGCCGGGTCGGCGAGCGCCGGAGCTGGCCGAGATGGAAGACCTTGAGACCGTCGTGTTCAAGACCGAGGTCCGCAAGCTCAAGGAACTCGGGCTGACCATCAGCCTGACGGTCGGATATCAGCTTTCCCCACGAGGTGAGGCGGTACTTCGCGCTACTCGCTGACGCTCGGAAGACTCAGAATCCTCGCTCGCGGGTTCGAGGTGAGTGACCGATCTCAGCGCGGCGGTGACGGCGCTCGACGGTGAGGCGAGAACCGACCGGCCCGGTCGATCCCCGATCACTTGAACGGCACCGAGCATCGAGGCCTGCGCCAGGACGACCACGTCGAACGAAACGTCAAGCGCGTTCACATGTTCCGCCACGGCGCGGCAGTAGCCGTCCACATCACCCGCTTCCCAGAAATCCCACGCCGACAAACAGGGCGAGAGCGTGATGACCGGCCACCGGTGTTGGCGTTCGCACTCGTCGGTGAGCAGCGCAGCGGTCGGCTCCAACGTGCTCTCCAGCGCCGCAACGACGGCGATGCGCTCGGCTGAGGCGACCGCGGAGGCAGCCATGGGACGATCGACACGCAGGACCGGGACCCCGATCCCTTCGGCCGACTCGACGATTGCGGCGATCGTGGAGCAGGTGCAGACGACGACGCCAGCTCCGTCGTCGACAAGCTGGGCCAGCGCAGCGCCAACGGCGGTTCGGACAGCTTCGTGATTCACGCCAAGCGAACGCGCTTTGCGGAGAAGATCCTCATCGACGAGATGCGTCGTCTCGACCGGGGCGTCGGCCTGGGCGACCACCCGGTCGAACGTGGCCACGTGAGCCTCAGCGGTATGGAGAAACCCGATACGAACGTCCATGGAACCAATCCTCGCCGAAGGCCGCCGATGAGTATGCGGAGATTACCGGTGAAGCCAACCTTTGAGGGCCGAAAATCGTCTCGGATTCTCACGCACCGCGACCGTTCGCTCCTGCACCGCGGACTCCAGGCGGGCGACCTCCGATTCCAGACGCTGCCTTTCCCGTTCGAGCATGTCCATGTGGTCCTGGGCGCGTGCGGCGATGACGTTGTCAAACACGTTGATCGGCGACGAGAAATGGCGAGCGAGGTCGCGATGCTCCTCGGCGACGAACCACTGGTTGAGACCGTCATAGAAGACGAAGACATACCCGGCCGCGAGCACATCGGGTTCCCACGACACGTCGACACGTTCGCGCTCGTTCGGCAGGTTCGCCTCGATGCATAGAACCCACGGTCGATTCGTTCGTAGGTCGAGACCCGCAAGGACGTCGCCTTCCGCACCCTCCGCGTCGATCTTCAGCACGTGCACCTCTCCGCCCGCCGGGACGTGCTCATTCCAGATGTCGTCGAGGGTTCGGACAGCAACCGTGAGACGTTCGACCTCGTGTCCATCGTTCTGCGCAGCCGCAGCATGTTCTTCGATCGAGGTCGAAAGACCGGTATCGGCAACGCGGTAGAGGGTCCGTTCACCCGGCACCGATCCCGCAAGCACACCGAGGTTGACGTCACGCGGGCGCTCCGCGACGAACACCGCGTGATTCGCCGGAACCGGCTCGATGTTGATCCCCCTCCAGCCGCGCTGCGACAGGGCGTAGGTAACTGAGTCCTCGCGAGGCATCCACCCGCCGACGTCGATCCAGAAGCCACATTCGATGTCAGTGAAACAACGCCGCAGGAACACGTCTTCACCGTTTTGGGCATACGAGACCCACGGCGCTTCGACCCCGGGGCGAGCCGCCGATTCCTGATCCACGGCCGGTGACGATAGTTCGACGGTTCGTTCTCCTACGTCGCTTGGGGCACGGGCGCCGAGATGCGGTTCGAGCATCATCGCGACGAGACTGGTCTCGATGAAACTGTTTGAACCGCTTCCCCTCGGTCGATCCGCCTCAGGTGACCACACCGTGGTAGCGCCAAACCGGGTCATGTTCGGGCCACACGAAACGAACCTTGGCGACGGCCGAACCTTCTCGAATGCTCACGTTGCGTTCTACCTGCGGCGGGCAGCGGGTGGAGCCGGAATCATCGTCACCGAAGAGGCGTCCGTCCACGACAGCGACTGGCCATATGAACGCGCTCCGCTGGCGTCGCGTTGCGGTCCCGGTTGGCGATCGATCGTCGAAGCCGTGCGCGCCGCCGGGGCGGGATCCGTCGTCCTCGCCGCGCTCGGTCACAGCGGGGGACAGGGCACGAGCCATTGGAGTCAGCGGGAGATGTGGGCACCATCACCCGTACCCGAGGTCGCCTCCCGTGAGGTTCCTAAGATCATGGAGCTCGCTGATATCGAAGCAGTTGTTCGCGGGTTCGCGGATGCCGCAACATTGGCCGTCGGTTCGGGGTGCAACGGCGTCGAGATCAATGCGGGCCAGAACTCTCTTCTCCGACAGTTCCTCAGCGGACTTACGAATATGCGGGCCGACGCCTACGGGTCGGA
>JANOHI010000066.1:0-19978 GCA_031406385.1 Acidimicrobiia bacterium | reverse complement strand
CGTCGATGACCACGAAGTGCCATCCCTGGGAGTTCGAGCCGCTGGGAGCCTGGGTGGCGAGGTGGATGCATTCGTCGATCAGCTCGCTCGGAACAGGACGGTCGAAATCGAGTCGCTTCCGCACGGCGCGGGTCGTGGCGAGAAGCTCGTCGGGCGAGAGGGGAAGAAGCGTTGACATGCCAGAGATCGTCCCAGACTGCGGGGCGCTGCGCACACTCGAACTCGATGCTTCTGGCGGCGTCTCGCTTTTGCGATGGAATTGAGCAATAGTTGATGTAGCGAAAGCGCTTGCACTAGTAGCGTGACCGCGGCGGCCGACGGAGCCACGATCGTGTTCCTACTGCGCGGGATGTCTAGCTGTGTCGAGTTCGTCGGCTTCGGAAGTTCTCGTTCTCTGTTCTCACCCGGTTCTCTCGGATGCGCTGGTGGCAGCACTGCGCTCGTCGGGATGGGATGCCGCACGGTTGGAACCCCTCATCGACTTGCGTCCGGGCGATTCCCACCCGGTCATTGTCGGTCCGGTTGCCGAAGGCAGTCCCGAAGCGAGGGTGGCCGAGATGCTCCGAGGCGACATCACGATCGTCCTGGGCGACGGCGTCGAGGTCCGCGGTGCGGAAAGGCTCCCGGCCTCCTCGACCCTGCAGGACGTCCTCATTTCGCTTCACAAAATGTCCGGGCAAGAACGTGGATTGTCGATCACCCCGCGCCACGCGCAGATCCTGCAGTTCGTTGCCGACGGCCTGTCGGTCCAGGAGGCGGCGTCGCGCCTCGGGATCACGCCGAAGACGGTCAACAACCACCTGGGCTCGGTGTATAGGCGCCTCGGTGTGGAGAACCTCACCCAAGCGGTATTGCAGGCGATCCGCTCAGGCCTGATCGATCCGTCCGGGCGGTCGTCGGGAACGGGAACCTAGCGGATCAACCTCGGGTTGTCACGCCGCTGTTGTGACGCCGCTGTTGTCACGCCGCTGTTGTCGTGGTGGTGGACGTCGATGTCGATGTCGATGTCGTGCTGGATGCCGACGTAGTGGTCGAGCCCTGCTCGGGGGTTGACGTGGCGACCCGGGCCGTCGTCGATGGCGCCGGGCGGGTCGTCGGCGCCGTGGTAGCGACAGGACCGGCCACGGTACTCGGCGTGCCCGCCGGCGTTGGGACGGTGATCACCACCACAATGGACTGAGGTGGCGGGGGCACCAATGTCGTGACGGCGATGGTCGAATCGGGTGTGCTGCTCGACGGGATCTTGGCCACTGCGTCGTTCAGCTTCTGTTCGAGCTGGCCGACTTTCTCCTTGAGATCGTTTGCTTCAGCGACTGCGGCATCTCGCTTCTCTCGTTCGCTGGAGAGCCGCTCGGAGGACCGGATGTTGAGGGCCACGCCGACCAGGGTGACGATGGCCGAGAGGA
The DNA here is from genome assembly GCA_031406385.1 of Acidimicrobiia bacterium. Classification (GTDB taxonomy): domain Bacteria; phylum Actinomycetota; class Acidimicrobiia; order Acidimicrobiales; family JANYDT01; genus JANLQX01. The sequence goes on along the minus strand of JANOHI010000066.1, from coordinate 18,572 downwards.
TGGCGCCGGCGAGAATCGCGTGCGCGGGATTGAGCGTCCGTTCACTCGGCCGGGGTGGACTCATCGGCCCCCCGAAATCGGCTCGCTCCGGCGGCTGTTCGGGTCCGTCGGTCACAACCCGACACCGTACTCTGCGGCATCTGGAGGCGGTCGACTCCGAGCACCTCCTTCGCAAAGACGGGGAGCGGTCTGCTCCGAGGCGTCTGCGGGCCGAATATAGAAACACCCGATGAACGTTTCGTTCGCAAACACGGATTGCCACTTCAGTCGGCTGAGCCTCTGCGACGATAGCGAGGACATCACCGAACAGTAGGGAGAGCTCGTGGCCTCATCTCGGACGACCGTGGTACTCGATACGTCGGTGTTGATTGCCGACCCAGGAGCACTGCACACGTTCGATGAACGAGACGTCGTGATTCCGCTGACGGTGATCGAGGAGCTCGACGGGCACAAGGGACGGCGCGACGACGTCGGCGCAGCGGCTCGCGAGGCGCTCCGAGCGATCGAGGGGCTCCGGGTTGCCCACGACGGGAATATCAACTCCGCCGTTCACCTGGCCAACGGTGGAACGCTGCGGGTGGAGACCAATGGCGTCCACCTCGATGAGATCCGCATTCTCGGTCTCGATCCGGTGAAGGCGGACAACCGCATCCTTGCGGCGTGCTGCGGATTGCGAGCCGACGGTGCCTCGGTCACCGTCGTCACCAACGACACAGCGATGCGAATCAAGGCCTCGCAGCTGGGGTTCGAAGCCGCCGAGCACACTCGGGCCAATCGATCCGTCGTTGAGACCGGATACGGATCATGGCCGGTCTTCGAAGTGTCTTCTGACCTGTTGACGGAAGTCCACCACTCGGGGGCGGGCGGCCTGAGCTTCGCTGTCGTGGGGGAGGACGACCAAGCGGTGACCGAACTCGACGACAACACCTTTGGCGTGCTCCGTTCCGGGACCTCATCGCTCCTTGTTCGATCGTTCGACAAGATGCTGCGGGCGCTGCCTCCGCATCAGGAGGCCTACGGGCTTCGTCCGCGCTCCAAGGAGCAGCGGGCGGCGCTTGACCTTCTTCTCGATCCCGATGTGACCGTCGTCGCCCTCGATGGCACGGCCGGGACCGGCAAGACCATTCTGGCGCTCGCCGCTGGTCTGGAACAGGTCGTGGAGCGCCATGCCCGCTACGAGCGATTGGCGGTCTACCGACCGATCGTGCCGGTTGGCCACGCCGACCTCGGGTTCCTTCCGGGCACGCTCGACGAGAAGCTGCAGCCGTGGATGGCTGCTGTGGTGGATGCTCTTGCGGCGTTGACCGATGACGGGAGTTATCTCACCGCCGAGGTCGTGATGACCGAACTTCTGGAGCGTCGCAAGCTCACGATGGAAAGCGTGACCTTCCTGCGTGGCCGGACCCTGCAATCCAGCTTCATCGTGGTCGACGAGGCGCAGAACCTTGAACCGAGCACGGTCAAGACGATCCTTACCCGTGTGGGTGAAGGGGCGAAGATCGTGTTCAGCGGCGACCGTGACCAGATCGACGCACCGTACCTCTCCAAGCACAACAACGGTCTGGCGGTGCTCCTTGATGCCTTCCGGGGTCAACGCTGCTTCGGCGGCGTCCGCCTCGCGGCGTGTGAGCGCAGCGAGGTCGCAGCCCTCGCCGCCCAGCTGCTCTAAACGCGTTGGGAGAGAGGTTGCCCCCATACATGGGGGCAAAACGCCTCCCAACGTCGCTCGGAGGTGTTCTGCCGCACCCGTGGCGCATGACAACGTCGTTCGCGCACCGCCGCCAACGGGTCAGCCACCCTCGGTCGCCGTAGCCGGGAGCTCCAACGGACTCGGTCGGGAGGACAGACGACGCACGGCGTCGTGGAGGGCGCTGGCGTCGGCTGCGGCGAGCGCCCGACTGGCGTTGAGCGAGTACTTCACGCCGAGTTCGTCGAAGCTCAACGGATTCTCCGGACCACCCCGATTTACGCTGATGCGAACCTCGAGTGTCGATCCCCGCTTTGTGGTCGCCCGCAGGACCGCCGGGAACTGATGAGGGAAGATCTCCGTGCAGGCATCGTCGGCCACACACGTGACCGCAGCCGCCAGGCGCAGCCGTTCCGGATCGGCGGCGTGGGCGTCGGTGAAGTCGTCGAGGTACACGCCGAGCCCTCCTCCGCCGAGCAGAGCGGTGGCGATCGTGAACGGTCCGGAGAACTTCGCGTGGTAGCCCGACTTCGGCCGGATCTTGTCGTCCCTCGGTTCGGCGATGGAACGAAGGACCGGAGCGGGCAACCCCAGCTCCATAGACGTGATGTCGCGGGGGTCGAGACCGTGCTCGTTCCGCATCGCCATCGCCGCGTCGATCCCGGCGTGGGTGAAGTGGTTCGAGGGATACGGTTTATAGAATGTGCGGAGCAGCTCCCACCGCTCGCCGAGCCCGCCGACGATAGCGTCAGCGTCGTGCCATGAACGAGACAGCGCTTCGTAGAAGCCAAAACGACCTTCGAACACCGTGGGCGGTCCGGTGATTCCTGCCTCAGCCATCTGCGCGCTTATTACTGCCGCATGGGCGGCCCATCCGCAATGGACTCGCTTGATGGTTCCACCGGTGCGGTTGGCCTCGATGAGACCTGCCCCCATGGAGCACGCGATCGCCATGGCGTTGGCCACTCCTTCGGCGTCGAGACCGAGAAGTAACGCGACGGCCGCTGCTCCGCCGATCGTGCCACAGATGCTCGTGGCGTGCAGACCGTGCTCGAAGAAGATCGAGTTTCGGATAGACGGATCGTAGGAACCCATGCCGAGTCGGTTACAGATCTCGTCGCCGACGGCGACCGCAATGAGCGTGTCGAGACCCGAGGAGCCGTGGGAGTCGGCCGCAGCGAGCACTGCCGGGACGACCGAGGCGCTTGGATGCAGTACCGAGGGAAGGTGCGTGTCGTCGAAATCGAGAGAGTGGGCCAAGGTGCCGTTGAGGAGTGCGGCGCTCGGTGCCGGGAGCCGGACCCCGACCCCAATGGCCGATGATTCGGGCGTGCCGCCCCAGCCCAGCACGAGGCGGCGCACGGACTCCCATGGCTCGGGGCCGTCGCCTTCCTTCGTGCCGAAGGCGGCATAGGCATTCCCGAGCGCATCGAGGAGCCGACGCTGCGCATCGTCGACCACGTGGTCTGGCACGCCGTGATCGCGGGACCTCACTGCGAATGCCGCCAGCTGTTGGACGAGGGTCGCGTCGCTCATGGGCCGATCGTCCGGTTCATTGATCCGTGCACTTACGAAATCACCACGGCCAGCGGACGGACAGGCGACCCAGTCGCACCGACGAGCTTCAATGGCGCAAGAACGAACAGGAACTCCGTGACCCTGTTCGCAGCGAGCTCGTCAAGCCGCATCGATTCGATGATGTTGATGCCGTGCTCCACGAGCAGAACGCGATGTACGGGGAGGGTTCGGTGTCCCTGCCCCGGCTGGATCTGCTCGAAGGCAATCGTCTCTGCCCCGGCCATCGCCACACACCGTTCGGCGAGCCAGTTCCCGGCCGATTCGTCCGGACCCGGAGCTCCACCTGCTTGCCCCTCATAGGCAGCCTTGTCCGACCACAGCGTCGACCATCCGGTGCCGATGAGCACGGCGTCGCCGGAACGGACGTCGACCCCTCCCGCGTCGGCCGCAGCGTCGAGATCATCGGCCGTGACTGCTTCTCCGGGGGCGAGCACCGGCACTCCACGGAGTCTGGCGATATCGAGGAACACTCCGCGTCCGACGAACGGCGGGATCTGGTCGACGCTGTGTCGGCTGAATCCTTTGTTGGTGGTGACGTCGCTCGCGAGGACGTCGTCATACAGCAAACCGTCCTGGCTGACGTGGCACAACGCGTCGATATGGGTTCCCACATGGCATCCGGTCACAAGAATCTCGTTGGCCGCCGACCCGCCGTCGGGCCTGGTCACGTCGCCGTGACGCCGGACCAACGCAATCTGGAAGGTCGGGTGGTTCGGTGACTGGGGCATGCCGCTCTCAAATGGCTGCGCGAGGTCGTAGATCCTCGAGCCGGCGAGCGTGTCCCAGACCGGCAACGTGCCGGACCGAGCTGGATCGACTCCGTTCATACGATTCCCTTCGCTGCGAGCCCAGCAACGTGGTCGGGCGAGAGACCCAACTCGTTGATGAGCACGTCGTTGTTGTCGGCGCCGATCGGGCGACCCGTCCATTTGATCCGCCCGGGCGTGGCCGAGAGCCGGAAGAGCACGTTCTGCATGCGCACCGGACCGAGCGTTGGGTCTTCCACGGTGGTGAGCGTGTCGAGGGCCTCGAACTGCGGGTCTTCGAACAGGTCGGGCACGTCGTAGATCGGCGCAATCGCGGCCTCGGCCCGCTCGAACTCGGTGATGACGTCGGCCTGGCTCCGCTGAGCGATCCAGCCGGCCACCATGGTGTCAAGCAGGTCGGCACGCTTGGCCCGTTCGGCGCCCGACGAGAACCACGGCTCGTCGATGACCTCGGGATGGCCGACGAGGCGCATCACGCGTTCGGCAATCGTGTTCGCGCTCGTGGAGACGGCCACCCATTTGTCGTCACTCGTGCGATAGGTGTTGCGTGGCGCGTTGTTGACCGACCGGTTCCCCGTGCGCGGCTGCACGATGCCGAGTTGGTCGTAGATGATCGGCTGCGCGCCGAGCACCGTGAGGATCGGCTCGATGATGGCGAGATCGATGACCTGCCCCTTCCCTATTCCGCCAGCTGATCGTTCCCGATCGCGGGCGAAGAGACACATCAACACCGCGTTCGTCAAGGTAAGCGCGCTTATGCCATCGGCAAGCCCGAACGGCGGCAGTGTCGGCGGCCCATCCGGCTCGCCGGTCATCGACGCGAAGCCGCTCATGGCTTCGGCAAGCGTGCCGAAGCCGGCCCGGTGGGCCATCGGGCCGAACTGCCCGAACCCGGTGACGCGAGCGATCACCAGCTGGGGATTGATGGCGTGGAGCACATCGGGTCCGAGGCCCCACTTCTCGAGCGTGCCCGGCCGGAAGTTCTCGACGACGACGTCGGCGTCGGCGACGAGCCGCTTGAAGATGTCGGCACCTTCCGGAGCGCCGAGATAGAGCGACAGACATCGTTTGTTTCGAGCCAGCTGGGCCCACCAGAGCGCAACCCCGTTCTTCGAGGGCCCGTGCGTTCGGGCCGGGTCGCCGCGGGGGTGTTCGATCTTCAGAACCTCCGCGCCGAAGTCGCCCAGGATGGTGGCCATCAACGGTCCGGCGAAGAGCGTGGCCAGGTCGAGCACCTTGATCCCGGCAAGTGCTTCGGGTCCGAGATCAGGAAGCATGATGCCGAACTCCACGAATCCCTCCCTTTCCGCATCTGGTGCGCACGGTCTGCCGACGCGGGGGTTTCCCGGCATCCAGGAGTCGAGCGTAATCCGGAGTCGCCTGCGTGTTTCGGTGTGCGGGACGGCAGTCCGCCCAGTGGAACAGCTTGTGGAGCATGTGGAAGGGTGGGGCCCATGTCTGCACAAACGGTCCGACGTGTTGTGGTGGAGCAGATGGGCGAGCCGCCCACGATGTCCATCGGCCGGGCGCTTCTCGATTCCTCCTCGTTCGGCGATGAGGACCTGGTCGAGGTGGAGCTCGTTGCCGCTGACATCGTTCCCCTCGACCGCCAAATCGCCGCGGGGGGATTTCCGCCCGCCGGGCCAGCGCCCTATCAGCCCGGCGTGTCGGCGGTCGGCCGGTTGCGCGACGGTTCGCTCGTTTCGGTGCAAGGCGGTCACCACCGGATGGGTTTCGGCCGTCCGGGCTGTTTCGCCGACCGGTTCCTCGCCCCGGCGGCAGCGTGCCTGCCGCTGCCCGACGGACTCGATCCGTTCGTAGCCGCGGCTGGCGCCGAGATCACCACCACGGCGCATCTTCTGCTTCACGACCATGCCGCGTTGATGGCGGGGGAGAAGGTGCTCGTGCTCGGCGCGAACGGTGGGGTGGGCCGTGCGTCGGTCTCACTCGCTCTGGCGGCGGGCGCCCAGGTGATTGCTGCGTCGCGTCGGCCCGGCGAGCTCGACGTCCCCGCTGGCGTTCGGGTGGTGGGGTACGACGAACTGGCCGGGCTCGGCGCAAACGTCATCATCGACCCGGTTGGGGGAGACGTGTTCACTGCGGCGATCCGGGCCGGCGCGCATCGGTGTCGCCATGTGTTCCTGGGGTATCCCGCCGGCGCCGTGATCTCCTTCGTTCTGCCGCTGCTCATGATCGCCGAGCACCGCATTCTCGGCGTCAATGAGCACGCAATTGCCGAACCGGTGTTCATGGCAGCAGCGCGGAGCGCGCTGGACGCGCTTGCGACCGGGACCGTTCGGCCCGTCATTTCGTCGACTCATCCGCTTGGCGAAGCAGCCACGGCATTCGCACACGCGTCGTCGAGCGGCCGTACCCTCCTTGTTCCCTAAGGCGATATGCGCGCGTATGATGTCCTGAAGGCGGTACACATACTCTTCGTGATCATCTGGATCGGTACCGACATCGGAACCTTTTCCAGTTTCAATCGCCTCCTCGACACCTCGCTGAGCGTCCCCACCCGGCTGTCGATGAGTCGGTTGTCGGACCTTCTCGATCAGGGGCCCCGTTCGGCTCTCGTGCTCCTTTTGATGCTCGGTCTGTCGCTCTCGCACATGGGCGACTGGGGTTTCGGTGGCAACGCCGGAGCGGTGCTGGCCTGGATCGCCGCCGTGATCGGGATCGCGTGGTTCGCCGGTGTGTGGATGCAGTTCTGGGTGGCGCACGCCCCGCCCGGCGCCGATCGTCCCTCTTGGGCGGTGCGCTTCGTGGCGACGTTCAAGGTGGTCGACCTCTGGTGGCGTGTCGGCGTGGCTGCGGCACTCGTCATTGCCGCAGTGACCTCGCTGGTGCGTAGCGGCGACCGTGGCATCATTGGCGCAGATTGGCTCGCCTGGAAGGTGCTCCTCTTCGCTGGCATCGTGGCCGACGGTGTTGTCATCCGGCTCCTGCTCCCCAAGATGGGCCTGACAATTGTGGCAATCGCCACCGGAGGCTCGACGCCCGAGCGTGAGGCCCAACTCGCCGAGCAGGCCGTGCCCTTGAAGGCGTGCGTCGTCGTGATCTGGACCTTGCTCGTCGCCATGAGCGCGCTCGCCGTGATCAAGCCGGGGGGCTGAGGTGTTCAACGCCTACAACGTGATCAGACTCGTGCACATCCTCTCGATGGCGACGTGGCTCGGTGTCGACCTCGGCGTGTTCACCTGCGCCTGGCTCGCCCGGAATCGGTCGCTGTCGGCCGAGGCACGCGGGCAGTTCCTCAAGCTCCTCGGCCTTCTCGACCTCGGACCGCGGGTGTCGATGCTGGCGACCATCCCGCTCGGCCTCACGCTCGCCCACCTCGGTTGGGGAGTAGCGCCGTCGTACGGCGCACCGATCGGTTGGCTTATCGCGGTACTGTGCGTGGTGTGGGCGGGACTGGTGGTGCGCCAGCACCACGGGCTGGGTCGCCTCGCCATGCCATTCGCCCGTTTCGACACCGCGATCCGTGCGGTACTCGTTGTCGCATTCGGTGGGTCGGCGTTGGCCAGCTTCCTTGCCGGACCGGGTGATGGGCCGATCGGTCCGCTGTGGCTGCGGTGGAAGGTTCTGCTGTTCGCGTTCACGATCCTGTGCGGGCTGGCCATCCGCCTGCTGATGCGCAACGCGGCGCCGGTGTTCGGCGCCACGCTCCACAGTGACGCGACGCTGTCGGACTTCGACGCTCTCGACCGGATGATCCGCTCGCTCTACCCACCGGTGTTCGCGATCTGGGGCGTGCTCGTGATCAGCGTCTTCGTTGCGGTCGCCAAACCGCTCTGACACTCCGAGCGCCTACATTGCGCGAGTGTGGAGATGATGAGCGCCCGTTCCCGCACACTGAACGCTCATTGCGAGATGGACGACTCGCAGGTGGAGCGCCACGTGGTCGACGGCGTCGATGCGCGTTGGCGCCCGCCGGATGCTGCGATCGGGCTCAGCGTCGGCGGCTCGTTCACCGGTTCCACCTGGTTTCGTCTCCCGGATGTGCTCACCGGTCTCAAGGGCGATGAGCGAATCGACCGACGAACAGTGTCATGACGGTACTTAGCCTGCGGTGCGGGGTGCGGCCGTATGCGTGGGGTTCGCCGACGCTCATGGCGCACCAATTCGGCTGGCCGGTCACCGGTGAACCAATGGCCGAGCTGTGGGTCGGCGACCACCCGTCGTTGCCGTCCTTGATCCGTGTCAACGGGCACTGGCACGCGCTCCCGGAGATATTGGCGTCGGACCCGCTCCGATGGCTAGGGGAGGCGGTCGTTGCCTGCTACGGCGCGAGGCTGCCGATGTTGCTCAAGATCCTGGGTATCGGCGAACCCCTCTCGCTGCAGGCGCATCCATCCACTGCCCAGGCGGAGTCGGGTTTCGCCCGCGAAGACGCGCTTGGCATCGATCGGGCGGCGCCGCACCGCTCGTATCGTGACGATCGGGCGAAACCGGAGATGATCTGTGCACTTACGAGCATGGAAGCGCTGTGCGGTTTTCGCGATCCGATCGAGAGCGAGGAGCTCCTGCGCGCGGTGGGCGGTCCGCTTCGTCCGTTCGCCGAACGGCTCCGGAGTCCCGAGGACCTGCCGGGCATCGTCGGAGACCTTCTGTCCCTCGATCGCGCCGGACAGTACCGCGTCGTCGCAGCGATCGCCGATGCTCGCTCGTCGTTGCCCTCGTCGGTGGCGGCGGTCATCGGGCAGCTCGCCGATCGCTATCCCGATGACGCCGGGGTCGCGGTCGCCCTGCTGCTGAATGCCATCTCCCTCGAACCGGGCGAGGCGCTGTATCTCCCCGCCGGGAACCTCCACGCCTACCTCAGTGGTCTCGGGGTCGAGGTGATGGCCAGCTCCGACAACGTGCTGCGCGGCGGGCTCACGCCCAAGCACGTCGACGTGCCCGAGCTCGTGCAGACGCTCGTCCCCGTGTGTGGACCGTGGCCGGTGACACGTGCGGCGGTGGACCCGGCGCATCCGGGAGTCGAGTTCTACCGGTCGCCGTCACCCGAGGTCGGCTTAGCCCGGATCGCGGTTCCTGATCGTGTCGTGGCGGTACCCGTCTCCGACGGACCGACGCTGTTGTTGGCCACTGAGGGAACGGTCCACCTCGAATCGGACGACACGAAGCTGTCCCTCGCGCCTGGTCACGCGGCTTACGCCCTACCGTTGTCGAGCGTTTGCGTCGATGGAGTGGGCGTGGTCTGGGTCTCCCAGCTGTGGGCGGTGCACTGACATGGGTGCGACGCGAGGCCGGGCGCACTCGGCGGGAGTCCGTCGTCCTTGTGCGTTCTGTCGCCCTGGGAGCACAAGTATCCGAACTTGTCTGCGCCACATGGACGGCGTTTGCCCTGATGCAGCCCGGCGTTCGGTTTCCTCTATCCCACCTTGGTCGTATACTTGACCCATGCCGCGCGGAAACCCGTCCCCCAAACTGGCCATCACCGTCGATCCCGATGTCCACGCACGCGTCGTAAGCGCTGCTGACCAGGAGGGTGTCAGCGTGTCCGCATGGATGACGGAGGCCGCACGACGAGCACTCGTCGTACGCGATGGACTCGCAGCCGTCGCCGAGTGGGAGCGCATTAATGGAGCGTTGACACCCGAGGAGATGGCCGCTGCTCGACAGCGCGTCGCTCGCGAACTCGCCACACCACGCAAGCGGTCAGCCTGACCACCGTCTACGACACCGGTGTCCTGATCGCCGCCGACCGCGACGACCGTCACATCTGGGCCGACCATCGCGCACGGCTCGAAGCCGGCGTCGTCCCAGTGACGACCGCCCCAGTCGTGGCCCAAGCCAGTCGCTCTCCCCGACAGGTGCAACTCCGGCGCTTCCTCCGCGGCTGCGACATCGTCGCGTTCGAAGCCACCCACGCACACCTGGTCGGTGCCCTGCTCGCGAAGTCAGCAACCTCGGACATCGTCGATGCACACGTGGCAGTCACCGCGTCGCTCACCAGCGCGGTGGTCATCACGAGCGATCCCGAAGACCTCCGCTCGCTCGCCGCTCACGTGCGCCCGCGCATCACCATCCGAACAATCAGCTAACGACCGGTATTTCGCGCACCAACGCCACGCAGCCGACCCGCCCACTCATCAGGCGAAGTGCGTCCCCTCTTGCGCCGACGGCGCCGAGACCGGGCACGGACATCGCTTGCCCGTGCGAGTTGCGTGCCGCGAATTCACCCTGCTGGCGTCACCTGATCGAGACGCAACGGGTACTGCGGTGAGCGAGACTTGACGGCGTGACACCTGAGGAGTTCCGGGCGGCCGGCCATGCACTGATCGACTGGATCGCCGACGAACGTGCGTCGGTGAGGGATCGAAGGGTCCTGCCCGCGGTGGCTCCCGGCGACGTGCGGTCCATGCTGCCTGCGACCCCGCCGACCGAAGTCGACGCCTCGATCGTTCCGCTGCTCGCGGAGCTTGAACGGGTGGTCGTGCCGGGCATGACGAACGTGCAGCACCCGTCTCACTTTGGCTGGTTCCCGTCGAATGCCTCGCTCTCGTCGGTCCTGGGAGACATCGCTTCCAGCGGGCTCGGCGGGTTGGGGATCTCCTGGGAGTCCAATCCGGCACTCACCGAGGTCGAGGAGGTGATGTGCGACTGGATGCGCCAGCTCTGCGGGCTCTCTCCAGCTTGGTCGGGAACCATCCAGGACACCGCGTCCACGGCGGTTCTCGTCGCTTTGATAAGCGCGCGTGAGAAAGCTTCTCGGAACTCGTTCACCGCCGGCGGACTCCAGTCACAGGCCAAACCTCTGGTTGTCTACGCAACCGCGCAGGCTCACTCGTCGATCATGAAGGCCGTCGTGCTCGCCGGGTTCGGACAGGGCAACCTGCGACTGGTCGACACCGACCCCGTGAACTATGCGATCGATCCCGCGGCGCTCGAACGGGCGATCGAGGAAGACGTGGCGCAGGGCCGTCGACCGGCCGCATTGGTGGCGTCGCTCGGGAGCACCGGCGTGACCGCATTCGATCCGCTCCAGCCGCTCGCCGATCTTTGTGAAAAGCACGACATCTGGCTGCACGTCGACGCAGCGATGGCGGGCTCGGCGATGCTCCTCCCGGAGTGTCGGCCACTCTTCGACGGCGTTGAACGCGCTGATTCGCTGTCGTGGAATCCCCACAAGTGGATGGGCACGATCCTCGACTGCTCGCTGTACTACGTCCGCGATGTCGAGGCCCTTGTGGGTGTGATGTCGACGGATCCGTCCTATCTCCGTTCTACCGCAACCGATCGGACGGCCACCCAGTACCGCGACTGGGGGATCCCGCTTGGGCGTCGGTTCCGGGCGCTGAAGCTGTGGTTCCAACTCCGCCTTGATGGCATCGAAGCGATCCAGATCCGCCTGCGACGCGATCTCGCCAATGCGCAGTGGTTCGCCGAAGAGGTGCGAGCCGCTCCGGGGTGGCTCGTCCTGGCCCCGGTGACACTGCAGACAGTGTGCGTCCGCTACGAGCCCGAAGGCACCTCCGGCGACGCCCTCGATGCGTTCACACTCGCCTGGATCCGGCGGATCAACGCGTCGGGTGAGGCCTTCTGCTCACCGTCACAACTCGATGGCCGGTGGATGGTGCGCGTGTCGATCGGGGTGGAGGGAACCCAGCGGGCAGATGTGGAGCGCCTGTGGGAACGCTTCCGGGCTGAGGTCGCCGCGCCCTCCTGAGGATGTTGCGGCGACCCCGCGCTCAGCGGGATCGGACCTCGAACCGGATGCCACACGGATCCACGCCCATCACGATCCGTCGACCATCGACCGTGATGTCACCCTCCATGTCGAAGCCGTCGGTGTCGAGAGCGAACAGCATGTCGTCAAAATGCTCGACTACGAACACGCCGAGGGGCTGGCCCGGGCGGAGCGGCCATTGCGGAACCAATGCCGAGTTGTCGGTCGCATCGAGACCGACGAACTCCAGTGCCTCGTAGCGGATCGGGGTCACCGCGGCATCACAATAGAGACCCATACGCGCGCTGACGATCTTCGGAAGTTCCATGAGATCGGCGAGTCCGGGCGTGGCGATCACGGCATCGCCGAGCACGGTGAGGCCCGCACCATCGCGCCACGCCGAGGAGAATGTGTCGACGGAGTCGACGATGTTCACGATCGAATGGACCTCGGAATGCAGTCGGGACTCGTCGTGGTCGAGCACACTCGGCCGTCGCGTGGAGTTGGCGATGAAGACGAGTCGCACACCGTCGGGTCCCGTCGTCTTGCCCTCTTCGAGGCGCATCGTGCCGAACTCATAGACCATCCGCCCGCGATGCGTTGCGCCCGCAGCCACTGCGGCCTCGAGTGATCGGTCCATGTCGCGGGTGTAGAGGTCAACGGCGAACGGGCCACGGTCCCACGGGCCCATGGCCACCTCAGGTTGCCCGGTCGCAACGATTCGGAGACCTCCTGCCGACGCGCCGGGAACGGCCAGCGAAATCTGCTCGGACCCTTCGTGCACCCCGTAGAGGCGGGCAAGGGCGGCGTCGACGGTGGTGCGTTCGGTGATCTCGAAGCCCATAGCGACCCAGAAGGCGGCCTGGCGTTCGGGGTCGGCGGACCCGATGAGGGCATGGTCGGGGCTCCTCAACAACGGTCCAGGCGGCGTGGTCATGCGGGTTTCCTTGCAAACGTGGCGGCCTACAGTGGCCGTGCGGGAGTGGAACATCCTTCTGCCAAGCGAAACGCCTGCACGATATCTCGTCCATCCCTATCCGTTCCTGAGAGGGTGAGCCCATGACCGATGCCACCGAACGCGAGTCTGCATTGTTCTTCGACGTGCTGATCGTCGGGGCCGGAACTGCCGGACTGCCATGTGCCATCGCGGCGGTCGACGCCGGCGCGAGTGTGCTCCTGGTGGACAAAGCCGACAGGATCGGCGGAACGCTGCACCTCACCGGAGGTCACTTCTCCGCTGCCGGAACAAACCGCCAGCACGCCCATGGGATCGCCGATGACTCCATCGAGCGGCACTATGCCGATGTCCAGCGGATCAGCGAGGGAACGGCACGTGAAGACATCGCACGCAGGGCCGTCGAACTCGCTCCCGAGATGGTCGATTGGCTTGAATCGTCGGGATTCGACTTCGACCCGGTCACACCCCGCATCGTGTACGGGCACGAGCCTTACGACAGGCCGCGCACGTACTACGGCGTGAAGGAGGGGCGTTCGCTGCTTGAACTGTTCGCGCCAATGATCGAGTCACGCGTCTCCGGAGGCCGGCTCACCCTCGCGCTGAGCACGGGGATCGATGACCTTGTCGTCCAAGACGGTGTCTGTGTCGGTGCGGTGCTCCGACGCGCCAACGGGACCGAGTCGGTGGTTCGGGCCACCAGCGTCGTGCTGGCGACGGGTGGCTACGGCGCCGCTCCCGGTCTGTTCGCCGAACTCGACGGCGGCCCCCTCGTGAGCGCAGCGGCGACAACGAGCACCGGTGACGGACTCGAGATCGCACGGCGCCACGGAGCTCACGTCGCTGGGATCGGCACGTATCTCCCGACGTTCGGCGGCATGCCCTCGCCCGACGACCCGGAGCGTGTGCAGTGGGTCGACCGTCCGCTCCTCGTGGCTACAGAACGGATGCCCTGGGAGATCTACGTCGGGCCCGACGGTCGGCGGTTCGTGGCCGAGGATGAACCGTCGGTTGACCTGAAGGAACGCGCGCTTACGAAGGTGCCAACGATGACCTTCTACACGGTGTTCGACGACCGCGCCGTCGACGAGTCGCCGAACATCGTTGTCGGCTGGACCGCAACCGACTTGCGGTCGCGGGCCGGCGTGCGACCCGGCGTGTTCGTAGCCGACACCATCGAAGAGCTCGCCCGGAAGGCCGGTCTCCCACCGGATGCGCTGAGCGAGAGCGTCGCCACCTACAACGCGGCGGTCGACAGCGGACACGATCCGGAGCTCGGTCGCCAGACCTTCCCGGCTCGGATCGAACGTCCACCGTTCTACGCGATGCGCAACCACGGCGTCACGCTGATCACGTTTGCCGGCGTCGACGTCGACCTCGAGTTGCGCGTTCGTCGAAGCGACGGGTCAGTGATTGCGAACCTCTACGGACTCGGTGAGCTGCTCGGGTCGGCGGCGTTTATGGGGAACTCGTTCTGTTCCGGCATGCTCGTCGGTCCGTGCATCTCGTTCGGGCGCGACCTTGGTCGTCGGCTCGGGGAGGCGGCGTTCTGTGCGGTTTGACGCTGTTGGCTCCACCGTCGAGCTCGCTCGGCCCGAAGTACCGTTTTCGCGTCGCTCGTCGACCGACGTCACGAACTCCGAGGGAGACCGCCATGCCCGCACTTGACCGCAGCAACCCGACCGGCTGGGCGGATGCGTTCATCCGCTCCATCATCGACGAGCGCGTTGGCGACGTGATCGCCGGCTATGACCCGGGCGATCGCAGCTACGTCTTTCTCGAAGGGCCGAGGTGGAGCACTCTTACGGGCGCAGCAATCGGCTCGGGATGGACGGCGTACCTGAACTCTCCGATTCGGATCAGCGGATATGACTGGGTCGAGGGTCCGTTCGCCCAGATCGAGGAGAAGATGGGATGGATCGCTGGCATCCTCGACCTCCACGTGACCGTGGGAGGCGCGGCCAAGACCCTGCGTCTGCGAGGAACCTACGTGATCACCGAACACTCTCCCGGAGACTGGGGGATCGTGCATGAGCATTTCAGCGCGCCCGATCCCGACCCCTACGGCATGGGAGACTGGCTGGCGAAAGCGTGATGGCGAGATACCCCGGTCTTCTGAGGGCCGCGTGAGCGGCGCTGAAGCAGCACCAGGGGATCCGGTGGTGCGGCGCTCCGGTGTCGAGGTCGACGTGGCGATGCATCAAGTGCTCGACGCTGCCGTCGGGTCGCTGGCCGCGCGCCGCTTCGCTCCGGGTGACGTCATCATGCGCGAAGGCGAACACTCCGAGTGGTTCGCCTACGTCGTGTCCGGCATTGCCGAGGTGTCCCGCAATTCGCCGGCTGGTGCCGTCCG
The DNA here is from genome assembly GCA_031406385.1 of Acidimicrobiia bacterium. GTDB lineage: Bacteria > Actinomycetota > Acidimicrobiia > Acidimicrobiales > JANYDT01 > JANLQX01. Next base: position 3,557 of record JANOHI010000066.1, on the reverse strand, counting down.
GATCGGTATCGCTCAGCCCGGTTCCGTTCTCGGAGAGTTGGCCCTCGTCACCGGCCAGCCCCGGAGTGCAACCGTCACGGCAACGACGGAGGTGCTCGCGTTCGTGGGCGGCGCTGCTGATTTCCACCGTGTTCTCGCCGACCACCGCGTGGCCGAGGGCCTCGCCCGGGTCGTTGCCGGGCGTCTTGCCGCTCTTGCCGAGCCGGTCACCGTGTCGCTCGCGAGCGGTCTGAGTGTCCTGCTCCGACCGGGTCTCTCCACCGACGGCCCCTTTCTCACGGCCGGGCTCGCGGCAATGTCACGTGAGTCGCTCCAACGCCGCTTCTTCTCCGGCGGAAAGCCACCGGAGTCCGTCATCCGCTATCTCCTCGACGTCGACTACGTGGACCACTTCGCCTGGGTCGCCATCGACGCCGCCGACCCTTTGCTGGTCCCGATCGGATCTGCCCGTTTCATACGTTCGCTTACTGATCATCGGGAGGCGGATATTGCCTTCGGTCTCGTCGATCGCTGGCAGGGCCGGGGAGTCGGGACTGTGCTCATCGAAGCACTCGGAGTTGCCGCGGCGGTGAGCGGGATCGAACGCTTCACCGCCGATGTGCAGCGCGACAACACGGCGATGCGTCGCCTCCTGGCGCGGCCGGCCACCACATGGGTGGGCACGGAGCCTGGAGTGGTCCATGCGGTAGCTGCCGTCAGCGAGTTCGGGAACAGGTTCGATCCCGCCATTCGCCAAGCCCTCGCCCGCGTCGCCGCGACCATCATCTGGAACGCAGCTTCCGTTCTTCTTTGAACCCACCCCCGATCGCTGTTGGCGCGTGAGGCGCTGCTCGGGCACCGACAAACGCGATTCTTCGCCACGACGCGTTGGATGCGCCGCCGAAATACCGCAATGGGTAAGACTTGGTGTGCCGTGCTTAGCGCCACTCCTCCTTCGACCCGTCCTGCGGGCCGCGATGTCGCCACCTCTGGTTCGCCCACGCCACGAAGAACTGACGCACGTGTGGATCTCGACCTCGGAGTCGACCCGATCGACGGTACCGACCTCCCGAACGGGGAGTTCTTCGGGGAACCGCCGGACGCCATGACAGCGGAGCCGCAGTTCGGGCTGGCGGCCGCGCTGCTCTTCAGCGGGTCGGCCGCCGTGGTCACGGCGTTCGCGCTGGAATTCTCTTCCCTGGCTGCTCCGGCAAGCGGAGTCCGAGTGCCGCTCGTCCTCATGGTTGTGGCGTTCTTCCTGGCCGGTCGGTATTGCCTTCGTGAACGCATCGGTGGGACCGTCCACGTCGTGGCGGCGACCGAACTGCCGCTGGTGGTGGCGTTGTTCGCGGCGCGACCCATCCATGTCCTGGCGTGCGGGGTCGCCGGGCTCGCGGCGAGCGCCATCACCGCTCGTCACGGCCAGCGCAGTGAGCGGTTTCGCAGCGCAGCATTGTCGATCGCCGAGATCGCCACCGTCCTCGAGATCGTGGGTCGCATCGACCCGGATCCGTTCGTGCTTCGCACCGGAACGTGGGGCGCAGTCCTTCTCACGGTGCTCGCGGTGCGATTCGTCCGCCTCGGCATCGTCCATCTGGTGCGTGTGCTGAGCAACGAGCACGAGACCATGCGTGGTCTCATTGCGACGACCCTCGTAAGCATGGCGGCGTGTGCATGCTTCACCTCTCTTGGGCTCATCGCGGCGATGGTCCAGACGCAGAGCCGATTGGCCATGCTCCTCGTCGTGGTCGTCTGCCTGCTGCCGCTTCTTGCCTACCGCTCCTATGTCGTTCTTCGTGAGAGGTTCTCGCGGCTGCGTCTGCTCCAGGAATACACGGCAGCGCTTGCCCGCAGCGTGGTGGATCACCAGTTGATCAGCGAACGAGCGGCCGAGCAGGTCCGTCTGCTGCTGAACGCCGAAACCGGTGAGATCACGCTTTCGCGGGGCGAGATCGCCGTGCGCGCCATTGCCGGCGCCCAACACCGCGGCGTGGGTGTCCCTTCGCCTGGGGACTGGCTGTGGGAGCGCATCGTTGCATCGAAGCGGGCCGTGGTGATCAACGAGTCGACCGCCGGCGAGGATGCCCAGGCGTATCGCTCGATGGTCGGCGCCCGCGACATTCTGGCGGCGCCGCTCATGCACGGCGATGACGTGCTCGGCATACTCGCCGTGCGAAACCGTTCCGACGAGTTGCCGACCTTCTCGCCGTCGGACTGTCAGCTGTTCGCCACGATGGCGGACCAGACGGCAGTCGCAGTGCGCGCCAGCCGGCTCCAGGAGCGCGTGCAGGAAGAACTTCGCGAGAAGGCACGAGCGGCGTTCGTGGATCCGCTCACCTCGCTGGTCAGCCGTCACGGGCTCAACACCGCAATCGACGAGTTCGGATCGCATCGCCGAGGCGCGCTCCTCTCGCTCGACCTGAACGGGTTCAAGGAGATCAACTCGACCTTTGGACACGAGTTGGGCGATGACGTTCTCGTGTTGCTGGCCGAACGGATCCTCGCCGTGCTCCCACGAGCGGCGACCGTCGCCCGGCTCGGCGGAGACGAGTTTGCCGTGCTGATCCCCGACGTCGACGAAACGGTCGCACTGGTCATCGCCGAGCGCGTGCTCTTGGCCGTGCGTTCTGCCGCAGCGCTTGACGCCGCCACGGTGTCGCTCGACGCTGCTCTTGGTGTCGCGCTCGTCCCCGAGCATGGACGTAGCCACGCCATCATCATGCGCCGCGCTGATCTCGCCATGTTCGAGGCAAAGGCCAAACGAGAAACCTCCCCACGGGTCTTCGCTCCGGAGATGGAGGCCCAGAGCCACCGACGCGTCGAGTTGCTTCGCGAGCTCCGGGCTGCGCTCAGCGCCGGTTTGCTGACGGTGAACTATCAGCCGAAGGCCCATCTCGGCACCGGCGTCGTCCAAGGCGTCGAGGCACTTGTTCGATGGCATCACCCGCTGCTCGGCCACATCGCCCCGGACGAGTTCATCGGCCTGGCGGAGCAGTCAGGCCTTATCGAACCTCTCACCGAGTTCGTGTTGCGAACGTCGTTGATCGACTGCCGATCGTGGCGCGATCGCGGTCTTGAAGCGTCCGTCGGTGTGAACGTGTCCGTCCGGACTCTGAAGCGCCCGGACCTCCTCACGTGGGTGGCGGCGATGTTGGAGGAAACCGGTGTTGCCCCGAGTGGGCTGGTGTTCGAGCTGACGGAGCGTGAGTACGTCGACGACGACCCGGAGATCGGCTTTGCCCTCGCCGGTCTCAACGCTCTCGGCGTGGGGCTCTCGATCGACGATTTTGGTGCCGGCTATTCGTCACTGGGATACCTTCGCCGGTTGATCGCCGATGAGCTCAAGCTGGACCGGGCCCTGGTGAAAGATGTCGCCGTCGACGACGACGCAGCGGCGATCGTCACTGCGGTGGTCACGCTCGCCGACCAGCTCGGCCTTCGCACCGTCGCTGAGGGCGTCGAGGACGACGCCACATGGCAACGCCTGCACGAGCTCGGTGTGGCGGTCGGGCAGGGCTACATCCTCAGTCGGCCCCTCCCCATCGACGCCCTCCTGGGCTGGATGTGGGGCCGACGCA
>JANOHI010000012.1:0-71872 GCA_031406385.1 Acidimicrobiia bacterium | reverse complement strand
GCATTACCGACCAAAGCCTCGCCCGAGTGTCGGCCAAAGCGTTCCGGAATGGGTCGATGAACCCCATGGCATGGCGCCGCAAGCCGCTGTCGGAAGAAGAAGTGCTTGCTTCGCCGATGCTGAGTTACCCGCTCACGCAATACATGTTCTGCAATCCTGGCGAAGGCGGCGTCGCTTTGGTGCTGTGCCGTGGTGACCTTGCGCACAAGTACACAGACCGACCGGTCTTCTTGAAAGCTGCCGTCGTGAAGTCGCGCCGCTTCGGGAGCTTCGAAGTGCTCGCTCCGTCGATCGCCCTCGAGCACAACGCCGGTCCGACCGTCGACGCATCCAAGGCGGCGTTCGAAATGGCGGGTATGGGACCGAAGGACATCGACCTCGCCCAGTTGCAGGACACCGAGGCCGGCGCCGAGATCATGCATATGGCCGAGAACGGCTTCTGTGAGCACGGTGAGCAGGAGGCGATGCTGGCCAACGGCGAGACCGAGATCGGCGGCCGCCTGCCGGTGAACACCGACGGCGGATGCCTGGCCAACGGCGAGCCGATCGGTGCGTCGGGTCTTCGCCAGGTCTACGAGAACGTGCTGCAGCTCCGCGGCGACGCAGGTGCCCGGCAGGTTCCGAACAACCCGAAGACCGCCTACACCCACGTCTACGGGGCTCCCGGGATCTCGGGTGTCACCATCTTGAGCCGGTAGCACGCTCGTGAGCGTTGACTTTACGCGCGCTTACCATATCGGAGTTCGCGTCCCCGATATCCAGATCGCCATGAGCGAGTTGGGAGCGAACCTCGGGCTCACCTGGTGCTCGCTCCAAGAGCGTGAACAAGATGTTTGGACCCCTTCGACCGGCGCGATCAAGGTGCCGTTGCGGTTCACGTACTCGGCCGAGGGACCTCAGCATCTCGAGCTCCTCGAAGGGGCGAGCGGATCGATCTGGGACGGACGCATCAACCCGGGCATCCACCACACCGGGGTGTGGGTCGACGACGTGGCCGGAGAAACACGGTCTCTGCTGGCCAAGGGCTGGACACTGGCTGCTGCCGGCAAAGCACCCGAAGACGGTTTCGGTGCGTTCACCTATGTCGTACCCCCGAGTGGGCTGATCGTCGAGCTCGTGTGGAGTGCAATCGAGCCGATGTTCCAGCGGTGGTTCGCCGGCGGTGCGCTCGCTTGAGGTCGGCACTTTCAGCTCTGGCTCAAGCGAGCGCATGAACGGAACACCGCATGCATGATCTCGAAGCCATGCCCGCCCGGGTATCGGCGTTCCTCAACGCCCAACGGACTGGACGGACGGCAACGGTGCGTTCTTATGCGTTGATGACCGGTGGCTATAGCCGGATCATGGCGCGCGCCGAAGTCGAGTGGAGCGACGGCGTTGTGCAAACGCTGGTCCTTCGCGGCGACCCGCCGCCCGACAAGACCATGCTGGTCACCGACCGCGACACCGAGTGGGCTGTTCTGCAAAGCCTCTCCAGTCAGCCGTCGATCCCGATGCCCGCTGCACTGCACTACGACGGCACGGGTGAGCACCTCGGCACCAAGGCCATCGTGCTCGAGTTCTGTGCCGGCCCCTCGCTGCAAGCCGAGCTCAACGCGCTCGTCGCCGAAGGGGCGGCACCCGACGACGCTCGGTTCACGGCGATCCGCGACGCATTCGTCGACACCATTGCCACGGTGCCGAAGGTCGATCTCGACGCACTCCCGTCCGTACTCGAGCGTCCGGCGGATTGGGATGCCTACATGTCGAGCGTGAACCGCTCGTGGGCGGACAACGAGAGGCTCCTTGCCGAGTCGAACCCGACAATGCGGTACCTGGCCGCATGGCTCGACGCACACCGCCCGCCGCCGATGCCTCTCGTGCTTCAGCACGGCGACCTGCAACCAGCCAACATCCTGATCGACCCGTCCGACGGCGGCCACCGCCTCATCGACTGGGAGTACGCCCACATCGGCGACCCCCGCGAAGACCTCGGCTGGTACGTGACCTACTCGGCCGCTTCCGGCCCGCAGCTCTACGGTGCTGATCCGGAGGGCTTCCTCGCCCGATACCGGGAGAAGACCGGAACGTCAGAACTCCACGTCAACCAGGCGACCGTCGGCTACTTCTCGGTGGTCTCGGCGGTGAAGGTGTTCAGCCAGATCGTGCAGGCCATGTCGACAATGGCGGAGGGGAAGACGGGAGGTGTGCTGACGACGTACAACATCAACGCGGCGACCGTCGGGCACATGAACTTCCTTGCCGCCTGTAGTGCGCTGGCCGAACCGATTGACGCGTTGCGGGCCATGCACGAACAGCTCGCGTCCTCAGCGGGAGGTGCGCAGTGATGGAAAGCCGATTGCGCTGCGCTGCTTCGCTTCGCTTCACTGCTCGCAACACCGGTCATCTCGCCACCCCGGGAGTCAACCCGTGATCGCTCTTCCCACCACTGCCCAGATCATCCTCGACTGCCGACGCGAGCTACTTGAGGTCATCGGTCCTGAGGTGCAGTCAGATGCCGGGAAAGTAAGCGTGCAGATGTTGGAGAACATCCTCCGCAACGTCGCCACCCGCGCGGCGCACGAGATCGCATGGATGCGCGGGGAAACGATCTCGATGGAAACGTTCGCCCGGGACACACTCGCCGCCGCTCCCGGCACGTCGGCGATCAGCGCTGCCCTCGCCGCTCTCGAAGCGGGTCCGCATCAGAGCCTCCACCTCGATGATGTCGCCAAGGTCTACAGCCTTGCTGGCGAAGCATTCTCGTGTGCGATCGAAGCGGCGTTGGGCGGTGGTCACGGCGAACTTGCGGATCGCGGTGCAGCACTCCTTGCCGCTCGAAGTGCCACCGAGGTAGAGATCATGGGCGAGTGGGGTTTCGTCGGCCGGGGCTGACGGAAACGGTGGATCTCATGTCCTGCCCGCACGTCAACCTGGCGTTCGCTCCGCCGCACGTGCTTTCTCCCGCACGCCCGGCACAACGAAAGTGAGTTAACACATGGCCACGATCCTCGCCCACATCACCATCAGGGCCGGCAAGGAAGCCGAATTCGAAACGATCGCGCAAACACTTCATGCGGCGTCGCACGCCACCGAACCTCATCTGCGCGCCTACGGATACTGGCGCGGAAGCGAACCTCGCACGTACTACACGGTCCTCGCCTTCGACAGCTTCCTCGACTTCATCAACCACCAGACAAGTGACCACCACGAGATAGCGTCACCGGCACTCGGTGGGTGCATCGAGGCCATGCGCCTCGAATGGGTCGACCCGATCCAGGGCGCGTCGACCCTGCCGCCCACCGCGTCGCAGGATGTGCCGGCCGATGCCGACGAGCTCACGGCCAAGTACGCCCAGCGCTTCGCCGCCCATATTGCCGAGTGGTGGCCGCCGCGCCAGTAGCAACCCCCCGTCCGACCCCGCAACTACTGCGCCCCTCCGGTCGCACCGCAGGGGGACCAGGCATCCCAGACCGCCCCGATCGCCATCCCAGACAGTTCATTTTCGCCGCGCGGTTTTGTCGAAAGTCCCAGGATCTTCGGCGGATGCCGTCTCATCTGGGTTGGCTGGTCGTGTTCGGCCGGTGCATTCGGAAGTTCTCGGGATGCTCCGGTTGCGCTGGACCTCGCATCGGCGCAAACTGCCAGCATGGGCATCTACCGCTCCCGAATCCTCCCGCACATCATGAACGCCGCCATGAGCTCCGAAGAGAACCGCGAGATCCGAACCCGTGTGTGTGCCGACCTCGAAGGTACGGTCGTCGAGATCGGGTTCGGATCAGGCCTGAACGTCCCGCACTACCCGGCCGGCGTGCATACCGTCCATGCCGTCGAGCCACTCGCCCGCTCCGTCGCCAAAGCGGCGGACCGCATCGAGTCTGGCCATGCGAACGTCCATCACGCCGGTCTCAACGGCGAACGCATCGATCTCCCAGGTAGCTCGGCCGACGCTGTCCTGTCTACCTGGACGCTCTGCTCGATCCCAGACGTCGCTGCCGCGCTCGCCGAGATCCGTCGGATCCTCAAGCCCGACGGCGTCTTGCACTTCGTCGAGCACGGGCTCTCTCCTGATCCAAAGGTGCTGCGGCGTCAGGGTCGCATCGAACCCGTGAGCAAGGTCCTCTTCGGCGGATGCCATCTCACTCGTGACATTCCCGCCCTCATCACGGACGCCGGTTTCGTGATCGACACCATGTCGACGTTCCAGCACCCGAAAGAACCCAAGCCCTTCGGCTGGACCTTCGAAGGACGCGCCCACGTGGCGTAGAACCTGCGCAGTGGATTTCGGCGCCGGCCCGACATGCGGCCCTAGTGCACTGAGTCGGAAGTTCCTTTCCCTTCGATCCTTCGTACAGTGCACGAAGCACAAGGAATCGGAGCATGTCGACGTGAGAGGAACTTTTGCGAAGATGGACCTAGATCACGCGACGCGTTGTCGCAGAACCTCCGGGGCTGATGCGCCGCGGGTGGCGTAGATCGCCAGGCCGACGAGGTTGAGTCCGGCGGCCATCAGGTACGCGGTGCGGTACCCGCCGCCGTTGTCGCGGAGCCACCCCATGGAGAGGGGGCCGATGGCGTTGCCAGCGGCGATGAAGATCGCCGAGCGGCCATAGATCCGTGCATAGTCGCGTACGCCGAAGACCTCGGCGAGGAGCAGCGGATGGAGGAGCAGCACATTCCCGACGCCGAGCCCGAAGAGCACTGCGCCGAGGTAAATGCTCGTTGACGATTGGGCGAAGGCGAGCGCGGCGAGGCCTGACGATTGAATCGACAGCGCGCATATGGCAAAGCGATAGCTGGAGAAGCGGGTCACGATCGCTCCACCGGCGAGGCGACCGATGACGCTGCACGCGGCCAGAAGGCTCACGACCTTGGTGCCGGTCGACTCGCCCGCCCGCTCGTTCGCCAACTTCACGAGTTGGGAGATCCCGCCGACCTGTCCGAGAAGACCGAGAGCGAACGAACCGGTAATGGCGGTGAAGGCGAGAGACCGAATCGCGTCACCAAATGGGAATCCGGGAGCGACGGTGGCCGTCGTCGATACGACGACCGGATCACCGTCGGGAGCAAGACCCATCCGGGCCGGGTCCGGCCGGAGCGCGAGCACGGGGATCACTACGACGCCGAGGAAGAACACGACCGCGATGGTTGTCATTGCCGATGGAAGGCTGTGGTCCTTGAGCAGGCGGGCGGCGATCGGGGTGAGGGCGATGCCGCCGACGGATAGGCCCGTCGTGGCGATCGACAGCGCAACCGAGCGGCGTCGATGGAACCAGCGGGTGATCACGGTGTTGGCAACGAGCACGGCGGTACACGTGAAGCCCGCGCCGAAGAGCGCATAGACGGGATAGAGCTGCCACAGCTTCGTGAGGTGGCCGATGAGCACCATGCAGATGGACGCAACGGCGGCGCCGACAACGACGAACAGCCGCGGATCGAAACGGGCGAGCAGCCGGGCGACCACCACACCGGTGAAACCGGACGCGACCCAAAAGGCCGATGTTGCCAGCGAAACCTCGAACACCGAGAACCCGCGCTGTTTGGTGAGCGTGTTGAGAAACAGCGGCAGCCCGTAGAACGTGAGGCCGGCGGCGAACATCAGCTGCACGAACACCGCGCCGACGATCACCCATCCGTAGAAGAACTTGCGAGGACCGCCGAGGGGTGTTGTCACAGACACGAGGGGCACGCTACTGATGGAGGCTTCGTGACCCGTACTCCCGACCTGACGCATCGACCGGTCGCACCGAGGTAGGTCTCGGAGTCTCGGTCGCTGGGAGAGCAACCGAGATACCGAAGGTCGAGCGGACGATCCACGTGCGGACGTCGAGCTCGGCGGTGGGTCGATCAGTCGACGGTTCCGCGCGGGACGATCCACTCGTGGACCTGGCCGGTGACCCTGGCGATGAGCTCGAAGTCGTGGTCGTAGTGGACGACTACCAAACGGAGCCGTTCGGCCTGCGCGGCGATGATGAGATCGACGGGCTTGCGGCCCTTCAGACCGGCACCGGCCAGCATCCGCTGCACATCGTCGGCTCGGTCGAAGTCCTCGGCTGCGGGAGGCTCACGGGTGAACTCGGCCAGCGCGTCTGCGAACGCATGCCATTCGTCGCTGCTGCTCGCCGAATGCCGAACTTCCAATGCGGTGAGTGCCGAATAGCGAATGTCGAACGACAGAAGCGGTTCGAGCGCCGCGGAAATCGTCGGCCTCCGAATCCGTGTGAAGACCGAGGTGTCAACGAGGAACACGCGAACCGTGTCCCCACATCTGCTCGCGCTCGGCATCAGGGTCATCCGGCGTTGGGAGCAGCGCGAGCGCGGCGAGCGCACGTCGACGGCCGGTCACTCGGGGCTCTCGCAGCGCGAGCTCGGTGATGGCCCAGCGGATGTATTCCGATACCGTCATCTCGGCGCCGGCAGCCAGCGCTTCGAGACTGTTGTTCGTCTGCTCATCGAGGCGCACGGACCGAGTGACCGTCTTGTCGGGCATGTAGTACATGTTAACCCACCCGTCTTACATAACCGAGCGAAATGGGGGCGGGTTTCAGCCGATGTCGACGCCGAGAGCGGCGGCGAGGCGTTGTGGGGGTCGCTCTACAGGTGGTCGAAGAGCTCGCCGGCAGCGTTGTCCTGAGCGCTTTCGAACGATCGGGTGATCATGGCGTCGAGCAGGGTCCGACCGCGTTCGTTCCCCGGGTCGGCGTCACTGATGGCGATCTGGGCCCAGGCCTGCTGCAGCGTGCAGAAGCGGTAGTCCTCGACGCAACGCTCCAACGAATACCCGGTGACCCCCTGGGTGACGAGCGCCGCGTGATACCGCTGCAGCAGGCCGTCCTGCCACTCGCGGCGATGCTCCGGGGTGACCGACATCCCGAGGAAGTTGGCGACGTCCCACACGCCGACATGGCGGGTCATGATCTGGAAGTCGAGCATCGTCACGACACCGTCGCCGGCCGAACCGCCGAACAGGAAGTTGTCGGCCCGGAAATCGGTGTGGGTCAGGGTGACGTTGCCCCGCTCGACCCACCAATCAAGCATGTCGGGATAGCGCGCCGTGAGCTCGTTCGCCCAAGCCATCGTTTCGGCCGGCAGCTTGGCTGCCCACCGGTCTTCGAACGCACCGATCTTCGACTCGACCAACTCCTTGGCGCCCTTGTACGCCGGGTTGTTCCACGGTGGAAGCCACTCCATGGCGTAGAGCTCGGGCTTCTCCCAGAACGTGGCGTGCAGGGTGGCACCGATGTCGACGATGCGCTCGCAATCGTCGAGCGTCGCGCCGACGATCTGGTCGATCATCCGTGCGCCAGTGACCTCTTCCATCAGGATCACGAACGGGGCGCCCGAGGGGTCCGCTGATGCATGGAAGCAATGGGGGACCCGCAGCGAGAGCGAAGGCGCAAGATCGTTGTAGAAGTTCACTTCGCGCACATAGAAGCCCATCATCTGGCTCACGAACACGTTGGCCGGAAAGAGCGATTGGCACTTCGCCACCATGGTGGCGGGGCCGGTCTGGCCGGGATCGTAGGTGAGGTGGATCCGGGCGACCTCGCCAAGGATGCCGACGCCTTCGCCGAGGTTCTCGACGCGGACGCCAGCGATCGTCCCGACATCGTCACGTCCGGCGAGCACCTCGTTGAGCCATCCGGGAGCGATATCGGTGGATTGGAGGGGGATGGACATGGGGCTCCTCGGGTGGTCGGTTCAAGGGCGCGGAACGACCTCGGCAGGCGATAGGACACGGAATCTACCGATTGATCAATTCCTGCGCCCGTCTCCTACGATCGCACCGTTCAGCAGATTCCGACAGGAGAACCCACCATGAGTGAGCCCACCGTGCTTGTTGATGTTTCGCCGATTTGTTTGGGGGCCGGATCATGAGTGAGCCCACAGTGCTTGTTGATGTTTCGCCGGTTTTGTTTGGGGTTGGATCATGAGTGAGCCCACAACAAGAGAAGCCATCGCCGAATTGGTCCATCGCTACGCCGACGCAGTGGTGCACCGCGACGGTGAGCAGTGGGGGAACTGCTGGGCCCTCGAGTCACGGTGGATCCTGTCCGCCGACCGCGACGTGGTCGGTCGAGACGCAATCGTCAGCTTGTGGACCAAAGCCATGACCGGAATGACGGCGGTCGTGCAGAACGTCTACAACGGCGAAGTCAAAGTCCACGGCCTCACCGCGACCGGCCGCTGGTACATCGGCGAACACTTCCTCCGGGCCGACGGAACGCCGGGGATCCTGCTGGCGCATTACCAGGACACCTATGCGTGCGTCGACGGAGACTGGCTGTTCACCAGCCGTCAATTGTTCCCGCACTACCAGGGACCACCGGACCTCTCCGCCCGGTTCCTCAATACCGCCGCGCCCGCGGCCCCGTCGGCGTAAGCACTACGAGAACCAGGGACCACGCCCCAATGCCGCTGTTTGCCCAACGCCTGGCTGAGGAACGCCCCGACGAGATCGCGCTCCGGGATCCCCTCGTGGCGATGACGTGGGCCGATGTCGACGACGCCTTGGACCGCGTGGCCAACGGCCTCGCGCGGATCGACCTGGGCCCGGCCAAACGGGTGTCCGTGTTCGCTGAGAACGCTGCCCAAACTGCACTCGCTCATCTCGGCGCGCTGCTCGGCGGAGCATCGACCGTCCCCGTCAACTTTCATCTCACCGCCGACGAGGCGGCCTACATCTTGGCGGACTCCCAGACGAAGGTGCTTTTCGTCGGACCGGAAACGGTGGAGCGCGGCGTGGCGGCTGCCGCGCAGGCCGGGGTGGAGACGATCATCGGCTGGCGCTGCGGTGGTGTCGCCGGCGTACTCGACTGGGACGAGTGGCTCGCCGCTTCCCCGACGGGCGCACCGTCGCTCGACATCGCACCGCGCCCGAACCTGCTCTACACGTCGGGCACCACGGGGCTCCCCAAGGGCACCGAACTGCCGCCCACGATGTTCGCCGGCGGTGCCACGATGGCCGAGCACCTCGACGGACTTCGCGCCAATCGCTTCGCCCAGTTCGGCACGCATCTGGTCGTCGGGCCGATGTATCACACCGGTCCTCTGAGCGGCATGCGGTTGCTCGTCGCTGGCATCCCCTCGGTCATCCTGGCGAAGTTCGACGCCGAAGAAACACTCCGCGTCATCGACACCTACCAGACCGAGAGCGCGGTGATGGTGCCGACGCATTTCGTCCGCCTGCTCGCGCTGCCCGACGACGTGAAGGCACGCTACGACGTGTCGTCGATGAAGAGCGTCGCCCACACCGGAGCGAAGTGTCCGATCGACGTGAAGCGTTCGATGATCGAGTGGTGGGGACCCGTCTTCACCGACGCATACGGCGCAACCGAAGTCGGCACGACCTGTTCGATCTCCAGCACCGAGTGGCTCATACACCCGGGTTCCGTCGGAAGGTGCATCCCGCCGTTCAGTGCCCGGGTGTATGACGACGACGGCAAGCTCCTCCCTCCGAACACCGAAGGGCGGCTGTTCTTCGCCGACGCCACCGGACGCGGCGTGGTGTACCCGAACGATCCAGCCAAGAGCGCTGCCGCTCACATCGAACCCGGTGTGTTCACGCTCGGCGAGATCGGCTACGTCGACCCCGACGGGTTTGTCTACATCACCGATCGTTTCAGCGACATGGTCGTCTCCGGTGGGGTGAACATCTATCCCGCCGAAGCCGAGCACGTTCTGGCCGAACATCCGGCCGTGCTCGACGTCGCCTGCATCGGTGTGCCGCACCACGAGATGGGCGAGGAGCTCAAGGCGTTGGTGGTGCTGCGCGATCCGGCCAACCCGCCGCCGGCATCGGAGCTCGTGGCGTTCTGCCGCGAGCGCCTCTCCACGTTCAAGTGTCCGCGCAGTGTCGAGTTCGTCGACGACATCGGCCGTACGACCATGGGCAAGGTCAACAAGCGAGCATTGCGAGCGCCCTACTGGACCGTCGAGGCGAGCTCATGAACCGTCTTGGCCTGTTGCGGCGCCAGAACTACTGGACCGTTCAGGCGACCTCGTGAACCGGGCCCGGCCGGTGTCCCGCCCGCCCTGCTGGGCGGCGACCCCGAGCGCATAAGCGAGATCGACCAAGGAGACAACGATGAGTGCATGCCCGTTCCGCAACGTCCTCGACGACGCCCTCGGCCTCGACGACGCGTTTTCCGACACCCGCGTGCAGTTCCCCCTCATGCCCCTGGGGCAGCCGTGTGACATGGGCACCGATGCGAACGGCGTCCCACTCGTTGATCCCCGGATCTTCGACTCCGCGGAGTTCCAGCGCAACCCGTACCCGTACTACCGGATCTTGCGCGATCACTATCCGGTCTTCCACGATCCCCTGCACAACGCCTACTGGGTCACCCGCTACGACGACATCACGGCGTGCTACATGGACGAGGAAGGGTTCAACACGATTCCGAAGGGCATGTCTTCGGGTGTGCTCGGGAACACGCAGTTGGAGCTCTCGGGGATCGAGCATCGCCGTCGCCGCAACCTCTATGGACGCCACCTCATCGGCAAAGCACTGGACCGCCGACTTGGCGTCATCGAACGCCTGGCCGCTGAGATGATCGACACCTGGACCTCCGGCACGGCGCCCGATGGAGCGGTCGTGCCGGCCGACCCCAACGACTCGACGCGCGAGTTCTCCGTCGAGCTGGGCGCCGGTTTTGCCAACGAGTTCCCGATCCGCGTTGTCTGCCAGGTGCTCGGCTTTCCGGACGAGGCACGTTCGCAGTTCTTCTACTGGTACTCGTCGATGATGAACGGCCTCGGCGGCTCCGAGTCGGCGCACCGCGGTATCGAGGCCCGTCAAGACCTTGAGGACTTCGTCGAGAGCCTTGTCGCCGAACGTCGGGCGCGTCCGACGATGCTTCTCGACGACAACGGCGACCCGATCGGCCCCGACATCATCTCCGAGCTCTGTGCCAGCCGGGTCGACGGAGATCTGCTGTCAACCGAGGAGATCACGTCCAACATCGCGCTCATCGTCGGTGGCGGTGGGGAGACGACCCGGGGTGCGATCATGAACCTGTGGTATCTCCTGCTCACCAATCTCGATCAATACGAAGGTCTGCGCGCTGACGAATCTCTGTGGGACGCGGCGTTCCACGAGATGCTTCGACACTCGTCGTCGATCGGAGGCCAACCCCGTCACAACAGCTTCGATCTCGAGATGCACGGCGTGCGGGTCCCGGCCGGCTCACTGATGCAGATGGTCGACTTCTCCGCCAACCACGACGATCGCGTATTCGCTGAACCGGAGCGATTCGACATCAGCCGACGCGATCTCTACACCGGCAAGATCCTGCGCAGCGGGTACCGCAAGGACGGCCGCGCCAGTCATATGGCGTTCGGTGTCGGCCCGCACCTGTGTCCCGGCGCGTGGATCTCCCAGCAGGAGACGGTGGTCGGTTCGAAGGTTCTCTCCGAGACGATGGCCCGACGGGGCTACGAGATGCGCATCGACGTGGACCGCATGCCCAAAGACATCGACGGCGTCTCACTCGCCCCGATCGGGCTCGGGGCGATCCGTTCGCTGTGGCTGCACCTTCGTCGGAGCACCTGAGATGACCGTGACCGACGGCTACGCCGTCGATGAGCCTGCGGTCAGCGCACCGCGCGGAGCAAAGACCGGTTTCCGCTCGTATGAGGTGTACCAGCGCATGCGGGTTCGAGAAACAACTCCGCTGATCAAACCGCGTCAACTCTCGTCGTCGGCCTATCTCGACGACCCGTTCACGCTCGTCGGCATCCTTCGCGAGAACTATCCCTGCTACCGCGACTGGCCGGGCAACGCGTTCTGGGTCACCCGCTACGACGATGTCACGTCGGTGTTCGTCGACGAGGCCAACTACGAGACACGAACCCGTCGTTGGCGCAGCGGCCTCGATCGCTGGGCCAACGACTTCGGCAGCGACCTCGCGGTCCGATCGTTCGTCACCGCCTATGCCGACGAGCACGGTGAGCGGGTCGCCCGCGAACTCGTCAGCGAGATGGTCGAAGGGACGACCCGCGACCTTTCGATCGAGCTCTGCGCTCGATTCCCGATCCGTCTGCTCGCCCGCACTCTGGGTGTCGACGACGCAGAAGAGGAGCGCTTCGTCGCGGCGTTTCTCACCATGCAGCGGGGCGTCGGTTGGGAGCCCCAAGCGCGACAGGCCGCTCGTAGAGCTATCGATGAACTTCGTGAACTCCTACGCGCACCTACGGATCAGGGTGAGGGGTTGGCGGCGGTGATCGCCGGTCTCGGCGGGACTGTCGATGATGTCGTGGCCACCCTTCTCGAAGCCGACCACGAGACGCTCCACGGCGGTCTCGCCAACATGTGGAGCCTGCTGCTCACCAACCCCGACCAGTTCGATGAGGTTCGCCGCAACCCCCGCCTCGTCAAGTCGGCATGGGCGGAAACGCTCCGGCACAGCCCGCCGATCCTGTCGGCCGATCGATTCGCACGGCACGAGGTCGAGCGCTTCGGGCGATTGCTTCCCGACGGCGCGCTCCTTCGGTGTTCAGCCGCCGCGGCCAACCGCGACCCGAGGATCTTTGAAGATCCCGACAGGTTCGATCTCCTCCGTAAGGACGTCTGCCAGCGCGAACCGCGCGGGACGTACCGTGCCGATGGTCTGGCGAGTGGCGTCTCCTTCGGTACGGGTGCCCCGTCGAAGCATCCCGCGGTGCCGGAGGATCGTCCGAGATCGGCATACGCGCTGACCCGTGACCTCGCCATCACGGTTTCGCGGGTGCTTCTCGACGAGTGTCCGGGCATCGCACTGGCCGGTGGCGTCGTCCCCGTGCGCCGGGCTTTGCGCGTGGGCGAGGTTCACACCTGTTGGGCTCTCCCCGTCCGCTGGTGACGGATCGCCGGGTAACGCTCGTTCCTGTTCACGAGGCATCCCACACCGCCCGTCTCGGCATCCCGGATAGCCCTGGACTCGGTCATTTTTCGTCGGGGTTGGTCACTGTGGCATGCCCTTTCCCTCGGTCTGGGATTGATTGGTCGTCGTCATCCTCGGCACCGTTCCAACGGCGGCCGTGGTGCCGAACATCGGCGCAAGACAGCCGATAGCGTCAGTATCCATGCGGATGATCTCACTTGCTGCCGGCACCATCCTCGACGTTGGCCCGGCGGACGCTGTTGACGTTGCGGCCGATGCGGGATTCCTCGCCGTCGGGATTTGGTTCGATCCGGCAACGTGGACCGATGCCGTTGCCGACGATGTCCGCGAACGGGCGACTCGCCGCGGAATGATCCTTCTCGACATCGAGCCGATCATCATGGTGCCGGAGGGAAGCTCAGGCTCGGACAACGGAGAGGCGATCGTCGACGCCGCGCTGCGGATCGGCGCCCGCAACATCCTCGTGGCCAGTCGAGACCCCGACGACGGCCGAGTGGCTGCGCGTCTCCGTGTTCTCGCACAACGTCTCGAAGGATCCGACATCCGACTCGCGCTCGAGTTTCTTCCGATCATGGCCGTGCGCACGCTTCCCCAGGCGTTGTCGATTGTGCGCGCCGCCGATCATCGGTGTCTCGGCGTTCTCATCGATAGCCTCCATCTGTCTCGCGCCGGGCACCAACCCAGCGACCTCGCCGCGGTCGATGCACATCTGCTCCCTTACATCCAGGTGTGCGACGCGCCGGGCGCGCCGGCCGACACCACGATTCCGACGCTGCTCCACGAAGCACTCCACGGTCGTCTGCTGCCGGGCGATGGTTCGCTTCCGATCAGCGAGCTTCTTGCCGTGGTCCCCCAAGTTCCTATCTCGCTCGAGCTCCGCTCGGAGTCGCTCCGGACCGCGTTCCCCGACCCGGTCGAACGAGCCCGAGCCGTCCGCATCTCCATGGAACGTGTGCTTACTGTCTCGAACTGAGGAGGTGAAGCCTACCGTCTGTCCGAATCGGCACCCGGGAGAAGTCCGTAGGTGGGCCCGTCGGACTCCAGCACGGCCGAAACGCGTTGGTTCGCGCATCGGCCTCTCTCCCAGTTCCCAGCCCTCGGTGAATGCGCACGATGTGACGAGCGTCCAGCGCGTGGATTGGCATCAACGGACGCAAGAACTCAGATCCCGAGGATGGCTCGGAGTCCCTCGTCGATATCGTCAACCAAGACCTTGGGCAGGCGGCCGGCTTGTTCGCCGAGTAGCGATCGGTCGATGAGTTCGAGACCGAGGGGAACCGCTACGGAATCTTGGGGTAGCCCGCTCGCTCTGGCAGGGAGCAAGACATTGCCGGCGATACCCGCTCGGGCGACGTTCGAGGTGACGGGCACGACGTGGGTCTGCCAGACATTCACCCGGAGTACCTCCTCGGAGGACACCACCACACAGGGTCTGCGTTTGTCGAGCCCGATCCAATACACCGAGCCCCTCGCTACCATGGCGCTGAACGCTCCATACGTTTCAACGACTGCAACGACTCCGCTGCAGTCGGCGGTTTGATCCCAGCGAGCTCGCCGTCAGCCAGCAATTGCTCGGAGAGGCCGAGCTCGGAGTGTGTGGCCGCGTGATGTCGCAGCTGATTGGCAACCCAGGTGGAGAACGGTACGCCGAGGCTTTCGATGATCGGCACGACGTCGTCGGGAACACTGATCGTTTTGTTCGGCACGTACGTATCATACATACGTACAGACCCGCATCACCGATTTCGAATCTCCCCGTCGCTCTCGCCCGACGGTAGGTCAACGCACTTGTGAGGTGAACGTTCATCGGAGCCTGCGCCGAATGTCGTTGCGAACGTTTCCGGACGCCAGCGGAGGCCCACCCAACTCATCGATCCCGCCGATCGGTTCACGGGCGTGGTGCCCCGCATTCGTTGGTCAGCGGGGCAGGCTGAGCCGTTGCCCGTGGGTGAACTCGATCGGACCACCGGGCCCGAACACAGTGACCCGCTGACGACCCATCACGGTCCACTCGGTCATACCACCGACGAGTGCGGTGTCCTCGTCGACCCCGACGAGATGGAAGCCGGGCTGGAGCTGGGCCAGTGCCTGTTCCACCATGTTCGGGAACCAGTGCGCCATTCGGTCGAAGTGTGGGATCACGGTGACGTGTTCGATCAGATTCGTGGCCGGCTCGCTGGTTCGCCCTCCGCGGCGCACGTCGATGGCGCTTGCGGTGAGCGCGATCGCACCTGCACTGCATCCGGCTAGAGCGGCGCCCTTCTGCCACGCCCGGACGATCGCGTCCCACACCAGTGAGTTGCGCAGCGACCGGGCGATGTGGCCGGGATTCCCGCCGGACAGGTAGATCAGACCGACGTCGTCGATCAACGCCGCCAGGTCTTCCCGGTTGGCGTCCTCGGCGTTGAGTACCGGGACAGCAACCGGTTCGATACCCATCGCCGTGTAGTGGTCGGTGCCGAGCTTCAGCCATCGGTTCACCGATGCGGCCCCTTCTTCCCCGGCCGCGGTCGGGAGGAACGCAGCACGCGGACGTCGCCCCGTGAGGAGCCACCGATCCACGTCGACCATCTGCGGCAGGAACTCGCCACTCCCGACAAGTGCGATAGGCCCGGCAGTCGCAGTCGATGGATCACTCATCGACCCATCTTGGTGTGTGTCGGCACCCTTCGGGCGCCGTTGCTTCAGCCTTTGACCCGCTCGAACTCGGACCCACTGCAGCCATTTTGAACAGCGCTACGGACCGAGGAGCGCTGCTGGAACAACAAAGATGCCATCGCTCCGTCGGTATGCATACTGACCAGTTGTCACAATCACCGCTGCCGCGACGCGGTCGCCGAGCTGTGATTGCACCCAGTGGAGATGCCTGACGTCTCGATCCGAAATGTCGGGTGCGAGCTTGACTTCGATCGCCACGATGCGTCGGTCTTCGCCTTCGACAATCAGGTCCACCTCGTGGTCCCCGTTGCGAGTTCGGAGGTGGTGGACCGTTGCCGACGCGCGCTGGGCATAGACACGGACCGACTGAGCGACAAGCGACTCAAACAGTGCACCTACAAATCCTTCGTCGGTGTTCTTGGCACCTCGAAGAACTTGACCGCTCAACAGCGACGACGCCGTTGCCCCAACCAGCCTGGCGGCAAAGCCAGGATCGACCAGGTGATGTTTGGGTGCTTGGGCGAGTCGAGTCAGCAGGTTCCCGGCCGGGTACCAACCGGGAATGGGATCAAGAATCCACAGTCGAGACAGCACGTCGCGGTAGCGCATTGCAGTGGTCTTTGCCGGCTTGTCCGACTCGCCCGGTGTCGCGGCGTCGAGGATCGTTGCGTACGACGCAGTCGATGCGGTTGCTGCCGCGTACGCCATCATCCAAGCTCGGAGTGACGCCGGGCGGTTCACGCGCACACCTTGCTCCGCGAACTCGACGTCGGCAATGCGCTCGAGGTAGCTGTCGAGTTGCTTGGCCCGTGGCTGAGGCGGGAGGCCTCGAATTGCCGGCATTCCCGATGCGACGATCTCGTCGACGTAGTCAACGAGGCGCACCGGTGAATCGCCACCAACGGCATTGACACCTTGGGTCAGGAACGCCGCGAGGCTGACCGAAGGTTCGGCGATGTTGCGTTCAACCAAGCTGAGCGGGCGCATCTTCAGCCGAACGATTCGACCTGCGCCCGAGTGCATCGGAAGCTCTGGCGGTGTGGCGCTCCCGGCGAGGAGGAATCGTCCCCCTGTCGAGTCGGCATCGACCGATCGACGCACCAGGTCCCATGACCGGGGGTAGCGCTGCCATTCGTCCAACAACACGGGCGTTTCCAGCCGGTCAAGGCGAGCCGGGTCGGCGCCCAAGAGAGACTGCTGCAACGGGTCATCGAGGTGAAGCGTCGAGCGCGCCCGCTCTAGGCCGGTAGCTGTTTTTCCAACACCCTTCGGACCTTCAAGCGCGATGGCGGCGAGGTGCGGAAACAGGGCATCGAGCTCATCGTCGATGATCCGACGTTGATAGGACATGCCTTTACGCTACCAAACGCCGATCATTCACGCTACCATTCGCAGCAGGTTTACGCTACCAACAGCAGCGTGTTCTCCCTACCGTTAGCAGAGCGCGCAAGCAGCGGCGGCTTCGGTCAGCCACGGACCCATCGGCCGTCGGTGTCGAAGACGAGGTCGGATAGCTCGCCCGGGCGGACCCAGTCGTCGATGCCGAGGGCCACGGGGACCTTCTGAGCGTTCCACTTCATCACGTCGAGGGTGAGCTCGACGATCTGTTCCGGCGAGAAGTGTGTGTGCATACGTTCGATCAGCTCGGCCGGAACCAGCGCAGGCATCGTCATCAGTGCATCCGCGAGGTCGAGGGCGGCACGCTGCGCCGGTGCGAGCTCCGCCCGTGATCGCGGGTCACCTTTGGCGATGGTTGCTTCATCGAGTCCTTGATCCCTGGCAACTGCCAGGCGAACGGACAGTCAAGTGCCGCAATCGTGGTGTCGGGCACATTGCATGCGGACGAGTTCGGTGATGACCGGATCCATGGCGTCCATGCGGACCGTCGCCGCCGCCAGGTCACCGAGCGATCGGCGCAGCGCCGGCGCGGTCGGCGTGCCCGGAGCTACTCGGCGTGCCCGGCTCATGACGCCCGCGCGAACAACGATGTCCACACGAGGGCGAGCCGCTGGCGCTGTTCGAGCACGAGCAGCGCAGATGCGAAGTCGACGAGTCCGGCGTCACCCAGGTGTTCGCGAACGGCGGCCGCGGTCTCATCCGGCAGCGACGCAACGTCGATGACGAAGGCGTCGGTGAAGGCCAGGCATGCCTGCTCCGCCGCGGTGATCATCGGAGAGCGCATCCACGATGCGAGTGCGGCGACCTTGCGGTCGTCGAAACCGGCGGCGATCGCCGCCGGTGTGCGCGACTCGAACTCTGCGGGGTTGCGCAGAATCGTGGCGATCTCGAGTCGGCAGAGCTCGAGCAGGCACGGGTCGACCGACGACCAGGCCGCATCCCAGGCTGCGTCGAGTGTGGCGGCGACGTCGGGAGCATGGCCGAGTCGTTCGGCGTACAGCGCAGCAGCAACAGCCGTCACGACCGCCCCGGCATCTGCGACGTGAACGTTGCGGCATCGAAGTAGTCGCGCCACAAGGTGATGAGGCCATCGTGTACCTCCCAGACTCCCGTCACTGGCATCTCCACCCAGCCGTGGGGGAGACGGAACCGGTCGGTCCGTTCGTTGCACACGATCGGCCCTGTGGCCGCCTCACGATGGGTGACCCACTCGACCTCGGAACAACCAGTGATGAACGGGCCGAGCACCTTGCCGATCGATTCGCGGCCGAAGTTCTTGCCCATGGGCACGTTGTCGTATTCGCAGTGCTCGTCGACAAAGACGAGGGCGGCTTCGATGTCTCGTCGCTCGATGGCGGCGATGAAGGCCCGGACGGTTTCGAGAGGAGTGAGTTGTTCCATGGGGATCACCATGCCACGGGGAGCGAGCGACGTCCCCACAGGTTGAACGGGGCAATGCGCACCGGTGCACCATCGAGCCGGAGGTCGGGGAAGCGTTCGACAAGTAGACGCAGTGCAGTGCGTGCTTCGAGCCGCGACAGCGACGCGCCCGGGCAGTAGTGGTGACCGAGACCGAAGGACAGGTGACGGCGCAGTTCTTCCGCGGGACGATCGAGGCGGAACGTGTCGGGGTCGGAGAACACCGACGCATCACGGTTCGCCGAGGCGTAGGTGACCATGACCTTGGTCTTCTCGCCAAGGCACACGCCGTGCATCTCCACCGCTTCGTTGTTCGTGCGGAACAAGCCCAGAACCGGTGGGTCGAAGCGGAGGCTCTCCTCGAGCGCCGTGTCGACCAGCGATGGGTCGGCGCAAAGCGCCTCCCAGCGAGTGCGGTCCTCCAACAGGCGGAGGACGCAGTTCGTGATGAGCGAGGTGGTGGTCTCGTTGCCGCCGGCGAGGAGCTGGATGAGCACCTGATGGAGTTCCGGGTCGCTGAGCCGTCGGCCTTGATAGGTCGCGACCACGAAGCCGCCGATGAGGTCGTTCGGCACGACCGTGCCGAGGTGTGATTCGTCCGGCTCGTCGACGCCGGCCGCTGCCAGCAGGGCGCGTCGATCGTCGATGAACCCTTGGAAGTAGGCGTTGAGCTCGGCCCGGATCTTGTCGGGCGCGCGTGGATCGGGATTGTTGAAGCACGCGACGAGATCGTCGGACCACTGCTTGAACTGCACGAGCTCGGTCGGCGGGACACCGAGCAGTTTGGCGATAACGATCACCGGGAGCGGGCAGGCGAGGAGATCGTGAAGATCGCCGCGACGCTTCGCAACGGCCGCCATGTCGTCGACCAGAGCGACGGCCAGCTCGTGCACCTCATCGTCGAGGCGACCGATCATGCGCGGCGTGAAGCCCTTCTGGAAGAGCTTGCGGAACTCCGTGTGGTCGGGCGGGTCCTGGTTCAGCCCGGTGCCGCGGGTGAACTGCGGCGTCTGTCCGTAGCGGCTGCTCCACTGCGCCGTGTCCTTGAGCACGGCGACGACATCGTCGTAGCGCGTGATCGTGGCGAACGAGGGGGTGAAGTCTTCGAACCGGTGGACGGGGCACTTCTCGCGCAGCTCGGCGTACGCAGCCATGGGGTCGGCCAGAGTCTCCGGTGCGAACGGGTCGTATGAGACGCCGTTGTTTCGCTCGGTGATCGTGGTATCGCTCACGCGCTGGGCTCCGCTGCTTCGACCGGCTTCGGTTCCTTGCTCCACAGCACCTCGAAGTCGCGGGCGACGTCGAGCACGTGAAATGCCCGGCCGATCCCGACGCAGTAACCGATGGTGATCGTCAACTCCAACACCTCGGGGTCGGAGAACAGTTCGCGCAGCCGGACGAAGAACGCGTCGTCGATGGCGGTGTGGTCGATGGCGAACCATTCGGCGAACTCGATGGCCAGCTTTTCGCGGGGGGTGAATCGCTCGTCGGTCCGGTAGTCGGCGACAGCGTTGTACAGCTCATCGGAGAGTCCCTGCCGCATCGCCGATGCGGCTCGAGTATTCAGTCAAACAACGCATTGGTTGAGCTGAGCGATCCGCATGCGGGCGACTTCGCGCTCGCGGATCGGCAGGCTGCTCTCCACATAGGTGGCCTTGCCGAGCGCACCCACCCCCGCTCCGATGTGCGGAGCGAGCATCCACATGCGGGTTGCTTCGAGTCCTTCGCCCTCCGGTACGTCGATCCGGGCCATGGTGTCCTCCATCGGTGGTGTTGTGTGAGCGAAATCTAATCGGGTGGTTAGTTCTTCCGCCAAGCCGTTCGCGCCCGGGTTGGCGTTCGGACTGTCGGATTGTGTGGTTGGTTGGCGACTTGCGTGGCTGGTTGAGCGTGTCGTCAACTCGACAACGTGGCGCCAACCGGACGCGCAACGCCGACATCCTCGAGAGCTAAGCCGCCACCGACGGCTCGCCCTCGTCGTCAGCGCGAAAGCGGCATACGCTGCGAAGGTGCCCACAACGCCGAGTGATCCTGCGAACTTCGCCGCGATGCTTCGCGGTGTGAAGCTCCCGTTCCACCCTGACCTGACGATCCCCGAACTCCACCGGGTCGTGCTCCCGGCTGCTTTCGGCGTGCCGATCGACGACGTGCGATCCGCTGCCGCCGCGTCCGTCAAGGCTCGCTTCGACGGCGTGGTCCGCCCCGGAGCAACCGTGGCGGTGGGTGCCGGCAGTCGTGGTCTCACGGCCCGCGTCGAGATGCTCGCCGGCGTGATCGAGGGGCTTCGCTCCGTAGGCGCCGATCCGTTCATCGTCCCAGCGATGGGCAGCCATGGCGGTGGGACGGCCGAGGGACAGCTCGAAGTGCTGACCGGCTACGGGATCACCGAGGACGCCGTGGGCGCACCCATCCGGGCGACGATGGAGACCGTCGAAGTGGCCCGCACGCCCGGCGGTGTTCCGATGTTCCTCGACCGCCATGCCGCCGGTGCCGACCACTTCTTTCCGGTCAATCGGATCAAGCCGCACACGTGCTTCACCGGTCCGCTGGAGAGCGGACTGTCGAAGATGTGCGTGGTCGGATTCGGCAAGCAGCCCGGCGCTGCTCAGATCCATGCGTCCGGCCCCGAGGTGATGCGTCAGATGATCATCGACGGTATCGTCGCGCATCGGACCACCGGTCGACTCCTCGGTGGATTCGCCAGTATCGAGAACGCCGCCGGTGACGTTGTCGTGGCCGAGGCCCTGCTCGGATCGGAGATCGGCGCGGCGCGCGAGATCGCCCTCACCGATCTTGCCAAGACGCACGTGACTCGCTTGGCGTTCGAACCGATCGATGTGCTCATCATCAACGAGATCGGCAAGGACATCAGCGGCGTGATGATGGACCCGAACGTCACGGGCCGCTACTGGGTCAACGGGCTCGATGGTCAGTCGACAACGGCGACCATCGTGGCGCTCGGCCTCACCGACGGGGGCCACGGCAACGCGTTGGGTATTGGTCTCGCCGACTTCATCACCACCGAGGTCGCCGCCAAGGTCGATTGGCACAAGACCTACATCAATTGCTTCACCGCCGGCCCCGCGGGCGTTCGTCGTTCGCGCATGCCGATGGCGCTGCCCACCGGGGAAGACGCGATCAAAGCTGCGCTTTCGATGTGCGGCCGACCGGTCCACGAACCGAAACGCGTCGTCCGGATCCGCTCGACGTTGCACCTCACCGAGATGTGGATCAGCGACGCTCTGCTCGCCGACCTTCCTCCCGGCGTTGTCCTCGGCTGAAGCGCTTCGCTCACCATGAACGACCCCTCACCGATCACCCACGACGATGTCATCGACGCGCGCCGTCGACTCGACGGGGTGATCCGCAAGACACCGACACGTCTCGCCGACGCGGTGTCGCGGGCCCTCGGGCGGCCGGTCTACCTGAAGCCCGAGCATCTTCAGCGGGCTGGATCGTTCAAGATCCGTGGTGCCTACAACCGGATCAGCCGACTCGACCCGGGTGTCGACGTGGTGGCCGCGTCAGCGGGAAACCATGCCCAGGGTGTCGCTCTCGCCTCGTCGCTGACGGGCCGTCGCTCGGTGATCTTCATGCCCGAGTCGGTGTCGCTGCCCAAGCTCAAGGCCACGGAGGGCTATGGCGCTGAGGTGATCATCGGCGGGCCGAGCCTCGACGACTGCCTCGGTCTGGCGCGTGCATATGCCGCGGAACACGGCGCGGTGTTCGTGCCGCCCTTCAACGATCCGCTGATCATCGCCGGCCAAGCAACGGTCGGCGTCGAAGTGGCCGAGGAGTATGCCGAAACCGCCAACGCCTCGGACCATCCGGTGATCCTGATCCCCGTCGGTGGTGGCGGGTTGGTCGCCGGCTCGGCCTTCGCGCTGCGGCATGCGATGCCGAACGCGACCATCGTCGGGGTGGAGGCGGAAGGGGCGAAGTCGATGCGGCTGTCGCTCGACGCCGGTCATGTGGTGACCCTCGATTCCACGTCGACGATGGCCGACGGCATTGCGCTGCGTGCGCCCGGCGACATCACCTTCGAAATGACCCGAACGCTCGTCGACGACGTGATCACCGTGACGGAGGACGAGATCGCCGAGGCTGTGCTGTTCCTCATGGAGCGGGCCAAGGCCGTTGTCGAGCCTTCCGGTGCGGTCGGCCTGGCGGCTCTGCTGGCCGGCAGGATCAGCGGTGCCCACCCGGCGGTGGTGGTGCTGTCGGGCGGCAACGTCGATCCGATGCTGCTCACCTCGATCGTCACGCGCGGACTGTCGGCCGCGGGCCGGTATCTACGCCTGCGGATCGTCTTCCGTGACCGCCCCGGCTCGCTCGCCGCGTTGACCGCGGTCATCGCCCGCCTCGGACTCAACGTCCTCGACGTGGAGCACCACCGCACCGGCGTGCAGATCGGTGTCGATCAGGTCGAGGTCCTCATGGTCCTCGAGACCCGCAACCCCGAGCATCGCAACAACGTGATCGACACCCTCCGCGCCGAGGGTTTCGAGGCAACGCTGCTGTAGCTCGCGGCGCGGCGTCGATCCGGTGATGATCGAGCAGAGCCGCGCTGCTGTTGCTCGCTGGCGCGGCGTCGGTCCGGTGATGATCGAGCAGAGCAACGCTGCTGTAGTTTGCGGGTGCGGGGTCGATCCGGCCACGATCTCGTGAGGGCGACGCTGCCGTAAGCCGTAAGCCGAACCGAAGCGAGAGGAAGCGCGTGGAGAGAGTGCAGGCCCGACCAACGATCGTCCACCAGGCCGCGCCCCGGGGGCCCGTGACGATCTCGGCCGACCGGTATGTGTCGCCGGTGTGGATGTCACGCGAGGCGGAGTCGCTCTGGGACCGCGTCTGGATCTTCGCGTGCTTGGAGCGCGACGTTGCCACGCCGGGGGAGTTCGCAAGGTTCGACATCGCCGACGAGTCGATCCTGATCGTGCGCACCGACGCCGGTGAACTCGCGGCGATGTACAACGTGTGCCAGCACCGCGGCATGCGCCTCGTGACCGGTGAACGGGGATGTGCGAAGAGCTTCGAGTGCGGCTATCACGGTTGGACGTACCGCAACGATGGGCGACTGATCGTCGTTCCCGACAATGCCCGATTCGACGGGGGAGTCGACCGGTCGACGCGATCGCTGCAACCGCTGCGCGTCGACACCTGGGCCGGCCTCGTGTGGGTGTGCATGGATCCGGATGCGGTGCCGCTGCGCGACTACCTCGCCGGTGTCGCCGAGCTCGTTGATCCGTACCGGCTCGAGGAGATGACGCTCATCGGCGATCAGACCGTGCATCTCGACTGCAACTGGAAGGCCGTGTTCGACAACTTCGGAGAGCTGTACCACGTCGAGCACATCCATCCGCAGCACAAGACCCTGTTCGACTGTCCCACCGCGCAGGTCGACCTGTTCGGCAACGGGCATTCCAGTGTGACCATCGACGGGCACACCGTGAACACCCGTCTGCCGATTCCCGACGAGCCGACGCCGTTCCTCACGCAGCAACTGAAGGTGTGGGGACTCGACCCCGAGGACTACGTCGGGCGGGTGCTCGACATCCGTCACGACATCCAGAAGCTCCGACGCGAGCGCGCCCCACAGCTCGGCTTCGACTTCGACGCGCTGTCCGACGATCGGCTCAGCGACGTGGAGCAATACAACGTCTTCCCGAACATGATGCTGACCGTCCAGCCCGACAGCGCGTTGGTCATGCGGGCACGGCCGCACCCGACCGATCCGGGTCGATGTCTGTGGGACAAGTTCACATTCCGACTCGCTCCGAGCGAAGCGGTCGCCGACCGTGCCGGCGTTGCGTTCACGCCGCATCCGTCGACGCTCTTCGAACAACCGTCTCGACCGGAGCACGACGAGTTCACCCAGGACGACGTGATCGCCGGGCGGAAGACGATGACCATCACCATCGATCAGGACATCCATCTCATCCGTGACGTGCAGCGGGGGATGCGCTCACGCGGGTTCAGCACCGCGCTTCTGTCGGCTGACGAGTCCCGCGTGCAGCACTACCACGACTGGCTCGACCACATCCTCGACGTCCCCTCCTGACGCAACGCGCGGCTCGCCGCCACAGGGTCTTCGGGGTTCAGGCGGTTGCGGCGTCGGCGGTCGTAGTCGGCTCCGCCGGCGCGGCGAAACTCACCGAGACGGTGCGCTCATCGACACCCCGGACCACGGTGAGCACGATGGTGTCCTCGTTCGTGTCGAGGGCGCGAGCGAGCGCATCGAGGCTGTCGATCGCCACCGGTCCGGCCGACACGATCACATCCCCCTGGGCCAGGCCGGCGCGATGGGCCGGAGAGTCCTCAGCCACCCCACGGACCAGCAGCCCGGTGATCTCGGGCAGTCCTGCGGCACGACGCACTGCTGCAGTTGCCGCTGCCGGTGCGAGGGCCACGCCGAGTTGGCGTCGATGGAACGATGTTCCGGTGATAAGCGCGTCGATGCGGGCGCGTGTCGCCCCGGCATAGGCAATCGCTTGGTATCCGACGTCGGACCGATTGGTATTGATGCCGATGAGGTTGCCGTCGACATCGACTAGCGGTCCGCCTGATGCACCGCGTGCCAAGGCGGCGGTGTGCTCGATGGCGTTGTCGATCGAGCGTCCACGCGGACCGGGGAACGTGCGGTTCACGGCGGCCACCGTGCCAACCCCGACGGAGCCGTCGCCGTGGGCGGCCACGACGAAGTGGCCGGGTTGCGGTGCTGCTTCCGCGGCCTCGAGGGGTTTCACGGAACCGGTGTCGACGGTGAGGGCGATGAGGTCCCCGTCGGTGTCCGAGCCGCGCACCTCGGCCTGCTCGATGCGGCCGTCGGCGAAGCGGACCTGGGTGGTGCGGGCGCGCAGCGAGTGGGCGTTCGTGATGACGACCCCTTCGGCGATGACCACTCCGGAGCCTCGGCCGTCGCGACCTATGGCGACGGTTGCGGCTGCCGCTTTGGCGGAGACGGTGGCGAGTGCGGTGTTGAGTTCGTGCAGTGGGGAAGCCATGGGGTTGTCCTTCGAAGGTGTGGGCGGGGTTGGTGTTGGCGGGGTGGTGTTCGCGACTAGTAACTTGCAGATTGCAAGTTACATCATCTCGGCACCCAACTGCAAGACTCTTCGTTGTGCACGATCAAGCTCTCGCGCTGGCCCTCGATCAGGTCGGTGACCGTTGGTCGCTCCTCGTTGTCCGGGCCCTGCTCAGCGGGCCGCGTCGCTACAACGAACTCGCCGGCGATGTGCCCGGCATCGCTCCGAACGTGTTGGCCGCCCGGCTCCGGCACCTCGAAACGGAGAGGCTGCTGACGTCGAGCCCGTATCAGGAACGGCCCCGACGGCTGGCCTACGAGCTCACGACGACAGGCCGGGAACTGGCCACGGTGCTCGGCGCGCTCTCCTCGTGGGGCGCTCGCATGCACGGCCTCCCCGAGCACCGAACCCACGACGTGTGCGGGTCGTCGCTGTCATGGCGTCCGTGGTGCCCGACCTGCGGGACGGTCGTCGACCAGCCGGGCGAGCCGGCCGGGCCGGGAGCACGCAAGGACTTGGGCCGGACCGACGCCCCGGTCTGGATGTAGGGCGCCCCAAATCGGGCGGTTCGGCGCCCGATCAGGCCGAGCGGCGTCGGCGGGTAACCAGGACGAGCCCGGCACCGGCCAACCCCAAGGTGAACGCGAGCCGAAGCGGCCCAGCGACGTCGGAGCCGGTGAATGCGACTGCGGGACTGACTTGAGGGGCAACCAGGGCCTCGCCGAGGACTGATGGTTTGATCGCCAATGTCGTGGGCGTCGTCGTCGGCGTCGTGCTTGACACCAGGGTTGCCCCTTGCACGCTGATCGTCGGACCGGCGGCCGCTGGGGCTGCGGAGGCGGGGACGGGGACGAGCGACGGCGGAACGACCGGTGGGATCGGTAACTGGCTTGTCGCGCTCTGGGCGGAAGCAGGTCCGGCCGATGCAAGAGCGAACAGACCGACAGCCACACACCGGGTGGCCAATCGTTTCGCGCTGGTCAGTGGCCCGAAGCCTTTGTTCACCTTCCCGTCCAAAATGCTCACAGTGGTCATCGTACCCCTTCTTTGAACCGCCGTACACCCTCGATTTCCTCGTCAACGGCGAGAGCATCCGCCCCCCCGGCGTTGACCCGGATCCGGTACCGGTCCGGGGTGGTCCCCGAGGTTTGGGCACGAACGGCGAGGCGATACGTGCTGTTCGGCGGCAGGTAGCCCCGGAGCGAAAACCGGACCTCCTCCGTCCGCCCAGCCGGAATCCGGATGAACGCGGTCGTGGCATTGCGTCCGTGCTCAGTCCACCGCCACACGTTCGTGGTCGCCCCGTTCACAGTTGCGGTGACGACGGGATACGCCGTGTACACCGTCACATAGAGCATATGCTCGCCGTAGGAGGTCTCGCCGGTCGCCGGCTTGAATCCGTAGACATACGGGGGCAGACCAGTCTCGGTGGCATCGTTGCGGATGGTGACCGTGATGTCGCCTCTTGCCGCCCCGGTCTTCGGGTCCACCGTCGCTTCGTAGTCGATGGAGCGCCTCGTGAAGGCGTCGAGCTTCGACGACGAGATGCTCTGAAACACGACGGCAAGCGAATCCCCGTTGACCGGTGGAAGAGCGTTGTCGGCCCCGATGCGTCCAAGGAGCGCCTCCTCGTCCCTTCGGCGCGACCACATCGTGAGATGGTTCGCCCGCGCTGCCGGACTCAGAATCTTCGCAATGTCCGGGGGAGAGGGAAGCGAGGAACCGGTGCCGAGAAGCGCTTCGGTGGTTGCCAGTGCCACCGCTTCCAGGCCGTCAACACGGGTCTCGTTGGTATCGAAGTCGCGGTACTGCGTCCGCACGAGGTATTCGACCACGGACGACGAGTCGAGGTTCGTCCCGATGCTCGGCACGTTGATCGGCCCGGTCAGTGCCAGGAGCGCACTCAAGCCGAACGGATCCACGGCGATCACTCCGTCGATAGGCGAGCCGCCGACCTGCGGGTAGATCTCCGCCGCCAGTTCGCCGACGTCAGAGAGACTCGGAGGCATGGTGATGGCAAGCCAGTAGTCCCGCAGCATCTTCCCGTTCTCCGGGCTGATTCCGCCGAATCTCGCCCACGAAGCCGCCCATCCAGGGGGACCCGTGATGGTCAACGCCGGGCCACCGACCGGAGGGAACAGTTCCTCGCTGCGACCGAAGCGGGTGATGGTCAGCTGGCCGTTCTCCGCCGTGAGCTCGGCGAAGTTTCCGGCGAAGCCACCCAAGCCTCTCGCCTCCGCCGGTGTCGTAAACAGCACCAGGTAGCGCCGCAATCCGTCGCCGCCGAGAAGGGCCCGGCCGGATCGCACCGCCATTGCCGCAGTGGCCGAGTCGTAGCGTGCCTTCGCGGCGCGCTCAGCCAGCGGACCCAGGCGTTGCCGGACCGGTGGAACCATCCACGGGTCGGCCATGGTCCGCACCAGCAGGCGGTCGAGATCACTGATCGCCCGGTCACTGGCATCGAGGGCCGGGGTGATCCGCCGCAGCTCGGCCAGATCGACGCGCCCACCTCGGGGTTTGAGCCGATCGAGATCCGCTTCCCCGAGAGTTCGCCCGACGTCATCACCGAGTCGTCGACCGGCCCGGGTGAGGTCGACCAAGGCAGCGCGGTACCGGCCGACGAAGGGAACGGCGGCGGCCGGCGCCACGGACCAGTGCCGGAGCCGGCGATCGGCGCGACGGAACGAAGCTGTGGCGACGGCAAGCGACGACTTTGCTCGCGGGAAATCGCCGGAGCGGACTTCGTCGAGGGCTCGCTCGGCGGCGACCTTTGCCCCGTTGAGGTCGTCTCGGGTGGCGAGCCCCCCGAGGAGAAACAGTGCAACGGCAAGTCCGGCGGCCAGGCCGGAGAGCGCGGCCGCCACCGACGCACGTCGCCAACGCCGACCACGAGCGACCGCGAAACAACTGATCAAGACGAACACCGCGCCGGCGACGAGCGCCGAAGCACCATGAAACACGGAGATGCGAATCCGGCAGAAGGCGAACACGAGCGCGGCGCCGGCCACTCCCCGAAGACCGACCGACACCGCCGGCCACCCGACCGCTCGTCGGGTCGCCGACGCCAACGCGGCGAGACCACCGACGACAACCACGGCCGCGACCACCCCGGTCGGCGCAACGAGCGTGCCGATCATCGCCGCCGCGACGAGCAGCAACCAAGGGCACGAGACTGCGGCAACGGCCACGAACGCGCCGAGGGCAGCGGCCTCGATGGTGTCGATGACCGGCGAACCGGTCGGAGCCATCCCTCGGGTCGCTGCGCCGAGAGCTCCGCCAACCGCGGTCGACACCACGATGGCTCGGTGTCGTTGCCCCTCGGTCATCGTTGCCCCTCGGTCATCGGCGGGGGGTCGGCCGAGGAACAGGCGGTTCGGTTCCTACCGGCGAGTACCCGATGCGTTGAGGGGAACTCATGCTCGGCCCATCGTACCGGCGGAATTCCGGCGACTACCGTTGCCCGGGCATGAGAAACGTCGGGTCGACCGACCCTTCGGTCCCTCAGACCAGGATGCGTTCACGCCTCCGTCGCTTCGTCGCGCTGCCCCGGGGGAGCCAGCTCGCGTTCCTCGCCGCCCTCGCCCTCAACCCGCTGTTCGAACGCGTGCTTCACCGGCGAGGGACGATCCCAGCACGTCAACTCGCCGTCCGGCTGGGCGGACGCGGGAGGATCCACCCGTCGGACCGCTACGACGTTCACCGCGCCCGAAGGATCGGAACGGGCGTGCTCCTCGCCACCCGGCTCGCTCCGGCAAACGTAGTCTGTCTGCCCCGATCACTCACCCTCTGGACGCTTCTGCGTCGCCGAGGCGTCGACGCCCAGGTGCTGCTCGGCGTCGACCCGACGCAGGAAGGTCTCGGTGCACATGCGTGGGTCCGGGTGGCCGGAACCGACATCAACGAAGACCCCCAGCACGTGGCGCAGCTCCACGCGTTCGATCAGCCCCTGCTCGGCTGACATGAACCTGTCTGCCGACGTGGCGGCTCGTGTTCGGGTTGCGGGCTGGGTCGAAGGTGCGTCGTTCGCGGCCCTCGCCGCGACGGTCGCAACGGCACCCTGGTTGCAGACGCCCATCACCCCAACGCGGACGAAACTCATCGAGATCGGGCTGGGCGTGAGCCTCGGGCTGTGGGTCCTCGCACTTCTCCTCAGGCAACGATGGCCTCGCGGGCCATTCGGCGTCTTTGTCGGGGTCACCCTCGCCCTGGCGTGGGGTTGGTTTCTCGCTCTGAACGCTCGGACCGTCTATGACCCGGTGACCCTGCGACTCATCGAGCGGCAACCACTGCTCGCCGAATGGCCCGGCAGTGTCGACCGCAACGCGAGTGTGGCGGTTCTGCGGACGTTGACACTCCTCGCTCTGGGGGCCGCCGTGCTGATCGATCTTTCCCAACGCGTCGAGTTCCGCCGGGCCCTCGTCTTGGTGTTGGCGGCCAACGGTGCCGTGCTGGGCCTTTTCGGGACCCTGGACCGATTCGGCGTCGGCCCGGTCGCCTTCCCTCAGCTACCGGGCGAGGGTTCTCATTTCGGCCCGTTCGCCTACCACGCCAACGCTGCGGCGTACCTCAACCTCTGTCTGCCGGCGGGCATCGTGCTCGCGCTTTCCTCGACCGGGGTGAAGCGACGGGTTGCCATGGGTCTGGTTGCGGCGACGACCTTCGGTTGCGTCTTCCACGTTTCGAAGGCGGGCATCGTGCTGAGCGCCCTTCTCGCCATCGTTTTCGGGGCGAGGCTCCGCCGAAGGGCTGGCCCGGTGCCGACGAGGACGACTGACCGTGCCGGCGTCCTCGCCATCGCGCTCATTGGGTTTGCGGCGTTTCTGGCCAACCTGGAACGGTGGCGGGCTGCAGCCGCGGAACCGGACGGCGTGTCAGCTCGGTTCGCCGTGTGGCGCGTCGCTGCCTCGATCTGGCGAGACGCTTCTGGTGGCGTGGGACCGGGAGGCTTCAAGATCGTCTTCCCGACCGAGATCGGATACCGCGACCCCGGCGTCTTTCGCCGCTGGATCGTGACCCCATGGAGACCCGGAAATCCGACGGGAATGTGGATGAACGCCCACAACGACCCACTCCAGTTCCTCCTCGAATGGGGTCTGCCGGGCGCAGTGTTCGCCGGGTTCGCCTTGTTCTGCGCCGTTCGGGCCCTTCGATCGTCGAGCGGTCGACCATCACTCCTTCTCATCGCCTCGCAGGTCGCGCTCGGCGTCGTAGGCGTGCACGCACTGATCGATTTCCCTCTCCAGGTCCTCGCCATTCAACTCGGCGCGATCAGCTGGCTGGCCATCGGGATCGGCGAGGCGAATCAGGAGCGACCGTCACCACCTAACCTGTTCCAACGGTGGGAGTCCGTGACTCTCCCCTCTCCGCTCGTCGAGGAAGCACGTCGCTGATGGATCAAGAA
Source organism: Acidimicrobiia bacterium (assembly GCA_031406385.1). Classification (GTDB taxonomy): domain Bacteria; phylum Actinomycetota; class Acidimicrobiia; order Acidimicrobiales; family JANYDT01; genus JANLQX01. The sequence continues at coordinate 41,111 of JANOHI010000012.1, read as the reverse complement.
CAGTTACTCAAGCTGCTCGCCGTCCTCCGACGCCACGGATGGATCCTCGTGCAGTCCGTGCTCACCGTCGCTGTAGCTGCGGCATATTTCGCGTCCCGCGCTCCCGATCCTCCGTATGTCGCCACGGCTTCGCTGGTGTACGACGTCCGCAGCACGACCGCTGATCCAAGCGTCGCCGACCCGACCTCTGGACTGACCGAGCCGTTCCTGCGGCGCCAGACCCTGGTGCTCGGAGGGAGTGAATTCCTCTCGACGGTGGTCAAGGAGCTGCCCGGCGAGACGGTCGACGGTCTGCGGAGATCGGTCAGGGCTTCCGTCGATGTTCGGAGCGGACTGATCAATCTCCGTTCGCAAAGCGTCAACCCCCAACAGGCGTTCGCCCGCGTGACCACCGTGGCCTCGGTGTTCGAGGGTTCGAAGTACAACGACATTTCCCGAAGCCTTCGGGAACGCTCGGTCGAGCTCGACACGCAGATCACCAGCCTCGAAACGCGGCTCGAGAAGATCAATCAGCGCCTCCTCGACGCCACCACCAACGGCCGAGACACGTCGCTGTTTACTGCGCAGCAGTCCACGGCGTTGGCGCAATACACCGCACTGTTCGCCAGTCAGCAGCGGCTGCTGAACCAGATTGCCGTGCAGCGTCGGCCGATGGTGATCCTCGATGCGGGCACCGTGACGCGCGATGCGAGCCCGTCGCCGGTGCGCCGTGGGCTGCTCGGGGCGTCGATCGGATTCGTGCTAGGCGCCGGACTCGTTGCCCTTCGGACGTTGCTCGATGGTCGGCTGCGCAGCGTTGAACAGGCCGAGGAGCTCATCGGTTTGCCGGTCCTCGGTGAGCTTCCGCGCCTGACGCCGCGGAGCCGTCTTCGACGAAGTGATCGGCGTCGCCGCCGCGCCCACCAGCGTCGCCTCCTCGTTCTCCACGATCCCACTGGTGCGGGAGCAGAAGCCTTTCGCAAGCTCCGTACTGCGGTCCTGTTTCAGCGTGCCGATCACCGGTTGGCGACACTGGCGATCACGAGCCCCGATGCCGGCGGCGATAAGACCGCGGTTGCCGCCAATCTGGCGGCGGCATTCGCCGGCTCGGGTCTTCGGACCATCCTGGTGTCGGCCGACATCCGCGGCTCGGACCTCGGCCGCTGGTTCAGCATCGTTGATCAGCCAGGGCTCCATGAGTTGCTGGGCGACTGGACCGAGCTCAAGCGCCGCGAGCAGTTCAGCGAGCGGGCGGACGTTCTCGAACTGGGTTCGGCGGCGAAGAGTCTTCGAGTTCGGAACCTCCTCGAGCTTGGCGAGGATGCGACGCCTGAGGACGACGCGGAGGACGTGGTCGGTTCCTACCTCCTCCGCTCGCCGACAGTCGCCCGATTGCGCCTTCTCCCGGCGTCTCGAACAGCGGTGGCCAGCGCGGAGCGCCTCTCCTCGCCCGATGCCGTTTCACTGGTCTCGCAACTGGCCTCGATGGCCGACATCGTGGTGTTCGACTGTGCCCCGATGTCGACGGCCGATGGCGCGGTCGTTGCGTCGCTCGCCGACGCAACGCTTGTTGTGCTGTCTCGAAACGTGACGCGAGCGGCGGACGCCGAGCGAGCGGTCAAACAACTCCGCCTCGCCGGTGCTTCACCAATCGGCGTCGTTGTCACTCGATGCGAGAGCGAGAAGCAACCCGTGCGAGGCGTCGCACGCGCACCCTCTCGCCATCCTGCAGCGACCTCGATGGTTCGCCCGGATGCATCGAAGTCGGAACCAGGTGGCGACCCGGCGACGGAGAGCGCCGCTCTGACCACGCAGTGACGGCACACGACCGATGAAGATCGCGATGACCTCGCTCTACCTCCCATCGAGCAGCAAGATCGGCGTCGGGTGGATGGCCCACCGGCTGGCGAACGCCCTTCTGTCCGCCGGCCATGACGTCACGATGTTCAGCCCGGCGGCGAAGACTGTTGACGCGTTGTACGAACATCGGCAGCTCGAGCAGCACGGCCGGATGCGGAGCTTCCGGTGGGGGCTCGCGATGCGACGTATCGACCTCAGCGGGTTCGACGCCCTCATTGCGCAAGGTGACGACCACTTCGTGCGGCGCCATGCCGTTCCGGTGCACATTCGGACGATGCACGGCTCGTGCTTTGACGAGGCCCGGTACCAGTCAACGTGGCTCGGTCGGCTGCGCATGTTTGCGCTCGGCGTCACCGAGGCCGTCTCGTCGGTTCGCACGCCCATCGTCGTCGGGGTTTCGAAGAACTCGATACGGTTCTACCCCTGGCTTCATCGGGTGATCCCCAACGGCGTTGACACCTCGCTGTTCGGCGTCGGTGGTGCTGGCGATCGGCCGCAGGAGAAGGAAGCGGTTCCGACGATTCTGTTCGTCGGAACCTACGACAGCCGCAAACGTGGGCGGCTTCTGGTGGAGACGTTCACGAACTACGTGCGTCCTCGTGTCCCCGACGCCCAGCTGTGGATGGTGTGCACCGACGCTCCGGAATCGCCAGGGGTCTCGGTACTCGGGCGGATCGACGATGCTGAGCTCGCGGATCGGTACCGACGCGCGTGGGTGTTCTGTCTGCCGAGCACGTACGAGGGTTTCGGCGTTCCCTACATCGAGGCGCTTCTCAGCGGCACAGCCGTCGTCGCCACGCCGAACCAAGGGTCACGTGAAGTCCTCGAAGACGGCCGCCTCGGACGGCTTGCATCCGACAAGGAGCTCGGTCGGGCATTGGTCGAACTGCTTGTCGACGATGACCTCCGAGCGACTCTCGAGACGCACGGCCTGAGACAAATCGAGCGATACGACTTCGCCACGGTCGCCAATTCCTACGTCGCGCTGATCGAGTCGGAGTTGGCTTCGCATGGGTGAAGCACGCGCCCTCGGCCGTCTGCTCGTCGCGTGCACGATGAGCGATGGCGAGCCCGTCCCCTCCGAACTGGTTGACGACGCACGGGGCAGTCTGCAACACGTGGCTGAAGCGGCCAGCCATCACGGCATCTCGATGGCCGTGCACCTGGGCCTCGTCGACGCGGACATTCCGGAGTCGTTACGAGAACAGCTCCGGTCGATCTACGAGTTCTGGAAGATGCACCACCTCGTGATGATCCTCGAGTTGGCTCGACTTGCGAAGGTGCTCGATGGCGCCGGGGTTCGATGGCTGACGCTGAAGGGCCCTGTGCTGTCCGAGCGTCTCTACCGACGCAACGACTTGCGTAGCTACGCCGATCTCGACGTCCTTGTCGAACGTGCTGATTTCACTACCGCGGTAGAGGCGATCGAGAACCTCGGCGGTTCTGGGCTGGAAACGGATTGGGAGCTTGTCCTGCACGAGTTGAAGGGTGAGCTCAACTTCGCTCTCTCAACGCGCGTCGTTGTCGACCTTCACTGGAGCCTTCTCTACGACTCGACCCTTCGTTCGCAATTCGCGTTCAGCGATGGTGCGGCACTGGAGCGTCGAGTCAGGGCTCATCTCCTCCCCCGGATTGATGTGCCGACGCTCGACCCGGTCGATACCTTCCTCCACCTCGCGCTCCATGCATGTCTTGCCGGCGGGCAAAAGCTTTCGTGGATGCGCGACCTCAGCCTCGCCGGTGCGATTCCGGCGATGGACTTCGACGAGGTTGTGCGGCGGGCGCACCAACAACGAATCGGATTACCCGTCGGCGTCATGCTCGGCAAGGTCCGCCGGGCTCTCGGCGTGGTGCCGTGGGACCAGCGCCTGGAAGCGTCGATGTGCGGTCGGGGGCGTTGGCCAGATGTCGTTGCCGGCCTCGACCGAGTCCGTCCGCCCGAGCGTTGGCATGGCGGTTCGCTCACCGGTCACTTGCTCTGTGGCGCGACCAGAGCAAACTCCCGTGAATCCGTTCGACAACTTGTCGGTCGCGTGAAGACGGAAGTCGGTGTGTTCCGAACGGATTCGGGGCACCCATGGCGGCGACGGTTTCCTTCGACCACCGAACTGATCGCTCTCCCCGCTCCCCAACCCCACGGAGGTTCGTCTGCCTTTCGAGAGGCTTATCTCGCCGCAGTTGGCAGGGTGCGCGGTCGGTAGATTCGCGGGCGCAGCACGTTTGTTGAAACTGTTTCCGACTCCGCCGCGAGGCGTTGTCGATCGGTATCGGCATACGCTGCGCCGATCGCCGCACCGAGAACAAGCCAGGGAAGGGACCCTCCGACGGCAACCCAGAGGATCCCGAACTGACTCTCAACAAGTCGGTACACGATGAGCAAGAATGCCATTCGATGGAGCGGGGTTCGTGGACGCATCGCGATCAAGAGCGTGCCGCCCATCAGCAGGAGGATCGCAACGAGTCCGACCACGCCAGTCTCGGTCAGCGATGAGACGAAGACGTTGTGGGGCTCGCCGAAGCCCGTGTTGTCGGCATATGCCGGATTTCGCCAGTACTTGATCCCGATACCGGTGAGCTTCTCCTGTTGCCACAGCTTGATTGCCGCTTCGTACGTGATCAAGCGGCTATTGCCACTGGAGAAGCGATCGTTCGTCTTTTCCGAGTCCACCGATCTTATGGTTGCCATGGCCACGACGGTGACACATCCGAGGACTGCAATAGCGATCGGCCGACGAGCGCCTGGCTCATTGCGCAACACGGCGACGAGGAGCGTTGCCAGAAGGGCGACGGCGGCACCTCGTGCTCCTGTAGCGAGGAGCCCGCAGATCAGAAGCAATTGGCAGAGTCCGATGGCTACTCGGTTGGTCGCTGTGCGACGGAAGATGGTGAATGCCGCCAACGACACGATAATGCTCATACCAATTATGGCGCCGGCCGCGTTCTTTTGGATTCCGAACGGATAGGCGGGCTCGAAATCAGACTGAACGGAGCGGCGTACTGCTTCGATTGCGACAGCACTCGAACCGAGGAGCAGCGCGGCCAGCGCGGCCTTCGCCTTGCCGCGGTTGCCAACTGCGGCCCCGATGAGAACCGCACCCAGAAAAATTGAGCTTCGCTGCATCAACGAAATTAGGGTCTCGCGCTCCGGCACAGCGAAGAACGCGATCGACATGATCCCCAGGTACGCGGCGTAGAGCCGTTCGATCCGGTGCAACATCGGGGACCGCCAGGGGACGGACGGGAGCGCGGCGATAGCGGCCAGGACGAGGGTAACGTCCGCAAGGCTGAGGTCGATGCGTGTCGGGCCGACACGCCAGTAAAGAAAGTTCGCCGGGAAGGCAGTAATCCACAACCACTGCGGACGAATGACGAGCACGGCAACTGCGGGAATGAGAACCGAAGCGGCGATCGCCGCATTCATGTCGTTGGAGAGCAACCAACCGACCGTGACTTGCAGCGCCACAATCGCTGCGGCGAGTGTGCCTGCCCGACGAATGCGCCACTGGTTGGTCCGGTTCCATCCGGATAGGGCACCAGCGAGCACGCCACTACTGTAGCGAAGGGGGTCCGTCACTCGGGCAGGGAGAAGCCGAGGCTGATTCTTGCGTCCTCGACTCATCGACTGGCAACGCCACAGGTCTTTTCATGAGAACACAACCGTCATTTGCCTGCGCTGTGACGAATGCTTCGACGGATCGCGCCACTCGAGTGCTGCGGATCTACCACTCCGCAGTGGTCGGAGCCTGGCGGGAACGTGACCGCCAGTTGCGCGGCCGCGGTATTGATCTGAACACCATTGCGCCGCGCCGGTGGAACGAAGGCGGACGCGACGTGGCGCTCGAGGCCAAAGAGGATGCGGTGTTCGTTGTTCCGGCTCGAACTGTCGGCCGTCACCCCTATGTCTTTGTGTACAACCCGCTGCCGCTTCTGCGCGAGTTGCGTCGGCATCCCGATCTCGTCGATGTCCACGAAGAGCCGGCCAGCCTTGCCGCCCTCGAAATCATGATGTTAATGGCAGTCACACGGTCGAAGGCGAAGCTGGTGTTTTACGGGGCACAGAATTTGGACAAGAGGTTTCCGATGCCGTTCCGCTGGATCGAGAGCTTGGCCTTGCGTCGAGCCGATGGTGTCCATGTGTGCAATGTGCGTGCCGGCGAGTTGTTCGTCAAACGCGGTCTTCGCGGCGAAGTCTGTCTGCTCGGCCTCGGTGTCGACGTCGACCGGTTTCACCCGTCGACGCGCGGGCGGTCCTCTGGCTCATCGATCATGTTCGGCTACGTCGGCAGGCTCGAACAGCACAAGGGTGTGCACATCGTGATAGAGGCGATGTCTCGTCTCGAGGATGCACAACTCACGATCGTCGGCGACGGTCCCATGACGCCTTCGCTCCAGGACCAAATCGTTCGTCTCGGTCTTGAGGCCCGAGTCACGGTGCACGGGTTCTGTCCACCCGATGAGGTCGCCGAGGTCTACCGCTCGTTCGACGTTCTCGTTGTCCCCTCGCTCGACACCCCGTCCTGGGTGGAACAGTTCGGGCGCGTCGCCGTCGAAGCCATGGCCTGCGGCGTGCCGGTGATTGCATCGAACAGCGGAGCACTGCCCGACGTGGTCGGAGCTGCGGGGCTCCTTGTGACGCCCGGATCGGTCGACGCGTGGGTTGACGCAATGAACGCCGTGGCCGCAGACCCCGCTCGCCGGGAGAAGATGCGCGATGACGGGATTGCTCACGCAGGCCAGTACCGATGGTCGGAGATCGCTCGCCGCCAACTCGAGTTCTACGAGACAGTGCTCGCGTCAAGACACGATCCTGTGACGTCGTCATCGTTACCTACGAAAGCGCTGTCGATCTTCCGGCGTGCCTGCGTTCGTTGCCGGGTTGGGTGCGGGTGATCGTCGTCGACAACGCCTCGAACGACGAGTCCGCATCGGTGGCCGATCGCTTTGGGGCAACAGTTGTGCGCAACACCACCAACCGTGGGTTCGCTGTCGCAGCCAACCAAGGTGTCGCGCTCGGTGATGGGGAACTCGTGCTCCTTCTCAACCCGGACGCCGTCGTCGACGAGGCAAACCTCACGTTGCTGGTCGAAGCGCTCAAGGAGGACGGCGTTGGGATCGCCGGTCCTCGTCTGATCATGCCCGACGGTTCTGAGCAGCGGCCGTTCTGGCCGTTCCCGTCGCCGCGTCGCCAATGGCGCACGGCTCTCGCTCCCGGTCCACGTTCGCGCCGAGATGGCCCCGGTTTCGTCGTCGGCGCTTGTCTTCTCACCACTCGCTCGCTCTGGGACAAGTTGGGCGGACTCGACGAGAGTTTCTGGCTCTACGGCGAGGAGGCGGATTTCTGCCGTCGCGCGTTTGATCTCGGGTACCGCGCGCAACTGGTCGAGGCTGCGGCCGTCGACCACATTGGCGGTGTCAGTGGAAAGGCACTCGGGGAGGCCACGTTCGAGCACTTCGTGCGCGGCTCCGAACGCTTCGTGTTCAAGCACCACGGGACCGCTGGCCTGGTGAGCTATCGGCTGGGAGCCGTCGTTCGCCATGGGTTGCGTTCCATCGTCCGACGTGGACCGACGGGTGACGTCGACCGCGCCAACCTCCGACGCTCGGCGCATGCCTTACGGCACCATCCGACTCTCGTCCACGTTCCCGACATCAAGAGAGGAAACGAGATCATCCTCGCCAGCCTCGAGCCGTGGGACGACGTGTGGCGCCGCAACCAGTTCCTCGTCCGCGAACTGACGCAAGCCGATCCCGCTACTCGTGTCCTCTGGGTGGAACCGGCGCACGATGCTCTCCACGCGGTTCGGTCAGGGTTTCGTCGTTCGCGCCCTCGTGGCCGCCTCGCATCTCCCGAGGGTTACCAGCAGGTCACGCTGTTCCAGCCAACGAAGCTCCTCCCACGACGAGTTTGGCCGTGGACGGATCGAGGTCTCTCCCGCCAGGTTCGGAGAGTTGCCAATCAGCTCGGCTTCGTCGATCCGGTCTTGTGGCTGAACGATTCGTCCCTCACTCCGTTGACCGACGAGACCGTGTGGCCAGTCGTTTACGACATCACCGACGATTGGCTCGACTTCGGAGGCACCGATCGGAACCTCGATCGACTCCGGACGTATGAATCGATCTTGCTCCGGCGAGCGAACCGCGTGGTTGTCTGCTCTCCCGAACTCGCAGCGCGCCGAGGGTCCAGCCGCTCCGTTGTCTTGATTCCGAACGCAGTAGATACTCAGCACTTCCAGCGGCCTCGTCCGCGCCCAACGGATCTCCCTCCGAGCGGGATGCAGACAGCGGTCTATGTCGGTTCTCTGCATCGAGAACGAGTCGATGTCGAGCTGGTGGTGAACGCAGCTCGCGAACTACCGGCCGTGTCATTCGTGTTTGTCGGACCGGACTCGCTTCGACGACAGGACCGAGCATTGCTGGCGACTGTGAGGAACGTTGCTCTCCTTGGTCCGCGACCCTATGACGATGTCCCGGCATACCTGCAGCACGCCGACGTGATCATCATTCCGCATGTCGTGAGCCCGTTCACCGAGAGCCTCGATCCGATCAAGGCCTACGAGGTGCTGGCCGTCGGCCGCCCGTGTGTGGCGACTCCGGTCGCCGGATTCCGTGAAATCGCCGAACACGTGACCATTGCCGATAGATCGTCGTTCGCCGATGCAGTCGCGCGCACGCTGGAAAATCCGCCACCGCGAACCGATCGCGAAGCGCCGTCATGGCGCGGACGGGCAACGGAGTTTGCTGCCGTGCTTGAAGAGGCGAGAGATGCGACGATCGACACCGATGCGGTCGACACGTTCCGTGTCGTCTACCTGGACCACTGCGCCAAACGTTCGGGCGGTGAGCTCGCGTTGCTTCGGCTACTTTCGGGGTTCACATCGGTTTCGCCGACCGTGCTGCTCGCCGAGGACGGCGACTTCGTTGGACTTCTCCGCGAGGCCGGCGTCCCGGTCGAGGTGATTCCACTCGATCCTCGGACGAACGATCTGCACCGAGCCGCCGTCGTGCCGGGACGACTGCCCTTTGGCGCCATCTTCGGAACCCTTCGCTACTGCCGGGTTCTGCGTCGCCGCGTGCGAGAGCTCGATCCCGATATCATCCACACGAACTCGCTCAAAGCGATGGTGTACGGGTCGATCGTCAGCATCGGCCTTCGGTCAAAGCTGATCTGGCATGTCCGTGACCGGATTGCCGACGACTATCTGCCCCGCGTCGCGGTCGTCGCCATTCGCGCCATGTCCCGCTTCGTGCCCGATGCGATCATCGCCAATTCCACGGCAACGATGCGAACGATGGGGGCGGCAGGGCGGACCCGCTACGTGGCGCCCAGCACAGTGGTGTTCGACGCTGTCCCTGGATCATTCCAACCGCGTGCCTCCGAGAATCGACCGTTCACGGTGGGGATGGTCGGACGTCTCGCCCCGTGGAAGGGTCAGGACATATTCCTGCGTGCCTTTGCTGAGGCCTTCCCGAATGGCCCGGCCCGGGCAGTCATCGCCGGCTCGGCCATGTTCGGAGAGGATGATTTCGCGAACACGCTCGCCCCGCTTGCCGAAGAGCTTGGCATCACGGATCGCGTCAGCTTCCGCGGCTTCGTCGACGACGTGGCAACGCTCCTAGGTGAGTTCGACGTGTTGGTGCATGCGTCGGTCATCCCGGAGCCATTCGGTCAGGTCGTGGTCGAGGGTATGGCTGCGGGGATCGCCGTGGTCGCCTCCAACGCTGGCGGTCCGGCCGAGATCATTACCGAAGGTGTCGATGGGATCCTGGTCGAACCTGGCAACGTGGGCGCGCTGGCACGGACGTTGCGAATGCTCGAGGCAGACCCGGGCCGTCGTCGGCGACTGGGCGATGGTGGGCGAGTGACCGCGGCTGAGTTCGCTCCGGAGCGGATTGCCGCACAGGTCGAAGCGATCTACCGCCGTGTAACCGTTCCAACAGGGCCACTTCGTCGCGGCGCGGCGGAAAACATGGGGCAATGAACCTTCGATTGCACCGCTCATGGGCGAAGCGGTTGATCGCTCGCGTGTTCGCTCAAACACTGCATGCGACCCAGCCGGGTTGGTCAGCACCGGGTGGAGTGCAAGTTGGTCGTTGGTACCGCATCCAAATCGATCGCGGCGGCACGATCCATTTGGTCGCTCGACGTGAGCTCGATGACGGCGTCACGATTGCCGCGGCCTCTGGGGCCCTCATGGACTTTGCACCTGGGATGTTCGTCGGACAGTCGACATCGACGCCGATCAAGCAGTCATGATGGCTGAACCCCACGTTGGCTCGCCCGTCCCGAACGTCGCGATCTTTTCGAGTGCCTTCCATCCGCACCTTGGCGGGGTGGAGGAGCTCACGAGACGCCTCGCCATCGAGTTGACCAATCGCGGTTCGAACGTCGTTGTTGCCACCACGCGCTATCCAAAAAGCCTCCCCGGCCGAGAGATCCTCGACGGCATCGAGGTGCGCCGCTGGCGCTTCCTTCCACCTATCGGATCGTGGAAGACGACAGTCCGATTCGTCGTCCATCTCGTTCCCGATGTGATCAGCATCGTGCGCTCGCTTCGTGAGCATCAGAGCGAAATCGTCCACGTGCAGTGCGTGTCGAACAACGGACTCTATGCTCTCATCGCCGCCCGACTGTTGCGGCTGCCATTGGTCGTGTCGATGCAGGGTGAGCTCACGATGGATGCGACCGGCGTGTATCAGCGGACGCCTTTCCTGCCCAAGCTCCTGCGCCACCTGCTGCGACATGCCGACGTCGTGACCGGTTGCAGCGCACAAACCCTCGCGGAGGGCACCTCGTTCGGCGGAGTCGATCTCGGTGATCGCGGACACGTCGTCTACAACGGGATCACGCTGTCCGAGTTCGACAGCGCTGCTCCGGAACGGCGGTCACGCCCCTATCTCCTGGCAATCGGACGTCACGTCAATAACAAAGGCTTCGATGTTCTGCTTCGTGCCTTCGCCGAGTCGGGGTTGGCCGACACACGGGAGTTGGTTCTCGCCGGCGATGGCCCGGCACGATCAGAACTCGCTGCCCTTGCGGCCGAACTCGGCCTTGATGATTCGGTCTCTCTCGTGGGCAGAACGGATCGGAGGCGAACCGCCGAACTGTTCCGAGGCTGCGACATCTTCGTCCTACCCTCTCGCCATGAACCGATGGGGATCGTGAACCTCGAAGCGATGGCATCAGGACGTCCCGTGATCGCGTCGCGCGTCGGTGGTGTTCCGGAGATCGTGCTCGACGGAGTGACGGGCATTCTCGTCACTGCAGATGATGTCGGCGCTCTTGCCGGTGCGCTTCGTCACCTCGCGAACGACCCTGCGCTTCGATTGGCGCTCGGCGCTGCTGGTCGAACGCGAGCGGAAGCCTTCGACTGGTCGGCTATCGCCGACGTCTACATCGAGCAGTATCGGTCCGCGCTTCGTCCTTGACCGTTCCCCTTCTCTCCTGCGACCCGCCTTGTCCGCTAGAGATTTCGAACGAATCAGGTGTAGGCAGCGGCTTGCAGCTTGAACAAGCGTGCATACGATCCGTCGGCTGCCAGTAGGTCAGCGTGGGTGCCGTGCTCGATGATTCGGCCGGCGTCGAGCACGTAGATCCGGTCGGCGCTCGACACGGTGCTGAATCGGTGGGAGATCACCAGCACGGCTTATCCAACGCAGAGCGAGCGCAGGTCAGCGAAGAGGAACGGCGCGCTCTCCAACATCGAACCAATGCGACGGTGATTCGACCGCAGTCGATGAGGAGCACGAGCGTCTAGAGCACGGTGGCCACCGCGCCGTTGCCGAGTTGGCTCCCGACACCGATGAGGATGCGGCGTCGACCGACCGGCCGGTCCATCACGTGTTCCCGGCCGCCACCGGGTCAGTTGCGGCGGTGCTCTCGGATTTGGTCCGGCCACCTCGTCCGCTTCCCTTGGTATACGGCGAGTACGCCGATCCGTACGGACCGTAGTAACCCTTGCTTGGCTCGGTCCGGTTCACGACGACGCCGGCGAGTCGGAGCGGGCTGTCGGCGAGCCGTTCGGCCGCTCGGCGAAGGCGACGGATCCTCGTGCTGTTGACCGACACCACGAGCACGAGGCCATCGACGAGATCACCGATGATCTCGGGGTCAGCGACAAGTAAAGGAGGTGAGTCCACGATCACCACATCGAAGCTCTGATGCAGTTCAGCCATCACCAAGGTGGCGCGAAAACCGGCAAGGAGCTCCGACGGGTTCGACGGAACCTTCCCGGCAGGGAGCACCGAGAGCCCTTCGACCTGGGTGGAACGGATGTAGCGGGTGATCTCGATGACGGGTACCTCGTCACGACTGGTCGGTTCGCCGAGCAGCTCGGCGAGTCCCGGCAAGTCGGCCACTCCGAACACACTGTCGAGGGCGGGGTTGCGGAGGTCGGCTGACACAACACATACCTCCGCTCCCGCTTGCGCAAAGCTGATTGCCAGGTTCGCTGCGGTGAACGTCTTGCCGTCGCGCGGTTCGGAGCTCACGATCGCGAAACTCCGTAGCCGTTCCCCGTGGTCGACGAACTTCAGCGCCGTTCGTAGTCCGCGGAAACTTTCGGCGAGACCTCCGCTCGGGTGATCGAGCGTCGGAAGGGTGGAGCCCCGGCGGAGCTTCTCGCTCGGAAGCTCGGCAAGCAGTGGCGCGTCGATGAGCTCTTCGACCTGTTCGACCCGTCGAACCGTGTCGTCGAGCAGTTGACGAATCCACAGCGCTGCGGCGCCGAGAACGAGTCCGATGAGCGCCCCGAGCACGCCGCGAAGCGGTAGCGATGGCCGAGCGGTCCGCTCGGCTTTTGACGCCGGCTCGAGGATGGCGAGGGGCGCGCGCTGGAGTGCAACCTCGTTCAGGAGTTCCTGTTGGCTCGACACGAGGGAGCCGTACTGGTTGGTGGCAGTGTTCCGACGAGCTTCGATCGTTGTGGTGTCCTGCAGGGAGGAACGGGCCGCCAACAGATCGGCATTGAGTTTCTGCACGGTCTGGTCGAGGCGGTCGATTTGGCGTTGAAGGTCAGCGGATCGGACCTTGAGGCGGGCAGCGAGTTCCTGCAGGCCCGTCTCCGACAACGTTTGGGCAACGGTATTGGCAACAGAGATGGCTCGTCCCGGGCTCGCACTGACGGCGCTGAGCGTGAGGGTGTTGCTCGCACCGTCGGTGGATGTCGAAATGCTGCCCCGCAGATCCGAGCCGCTGGTGTTGCCGGCCGCAGCCGCGGCTTTTGTCAGGACGCCGCTGCTCTTCGCAAGTTGCGCCTGCGCTCGAAGGAACGGTCCCCAGTCCTCAGTTTGGTTCTGGAGGTTTGACGAGGCTGACGGAAGTTGCGACTGGGCGTAGAGGATGGTCTTCGCTTGGTACGTCGTTGCACCATCCCGGGATGCGGCAAACAATGCGGCGCTGGCGATGATCACGGCCGGGATCATCAGCCACCACACGTGGCGGCGCAGCACGCCGATCCACCGGAACACCCGCTCCTGGGTCATCGAGCCGCCCCTTCCGCTTCCACGAGCCGAGCGATCGTCAGCAAGAACCACCGAATGAAGCGTAGTGCTTGACGAAAGCGGCCCGGCCGTTCGGCCTGCTGAGAACACCGCCGGGCGATTCTTCACCCTGTTCAGGCACCGCCTGGTTGGTCAATCGCCACGCTGATTCTGTCGCCGCTCGGCCGTGGAAAGCCGAGTGAGTATGTCGACCGCCGCCTTCGGGTGAACATACAGAGAGTCCTCGACTTGTTCGCTTGCAGCGACGCCGTGGTGCATCGCGCCCACGCACGCGCAGAGGTTGACGAACTCCGCAGCACCATACGTGCCCTTGATCTCGATGACCTGAGGTCGGTCGGCCCAGATCATGTTTGTCAGGCCCGCGCCGTGTTGCCCGAGAATCCAGTTCGCCTCGGAGAACAGCCGGATCTGCTGCCGGAGCGTCAGCGATGCAGGATCGATCGATTCGAATCCGAACTTGTCGAGGGCCGCGTTCAAATCCGCATGGTTCGCGATAGACCGCCACCCTTGGACGCTGCGTTGGATGTGGAGCCGCCGAGTCCGGCGCGTTGAACTGATTTCTGAATCCGCGGCCCGCTGCAGCCATCTGAGGCTTCGAGGGCTGCAACCGGAGGGAACTCCTGGTTGCCAGGGAACAATCAGTTCGGTCACTCGGAGGGGTCCGTCTGCCGGATTCCAAGCAAACGTGCGAGCCGACGGCGCGAAGAGGTTCAGTGACTGCTGTTGGAAGGGCAGCGGGCTTGCCCTCGTGAGTAGCTCCGGCTCCAGTGAGCTGACTGAGCGCAGTGCCTCGAGTGCTTCGAGCTGGGCACAGGTTTCGGTCAGCCAGTGGAAGTAGTTCCGGTCGAAGCGCCCAACTGTGCTGAAGACTGGCCCATCGTGGGCCTGTTCTGCTTGTGATCCGTAGTCGCCGCGGCGGATGAAATCGTCGACGTCCGGATGAGGTTCCGCGGCGTATGACCATGGGAGGTTTCGGTACGGACCGAGAAGGATCTCTCCGGTCGATGTGACCGGCGTCGCGTGTTCTCCGACGAGCCAGACGTCCCGATGAACCATCACGAACGGTTGAGGGAGGGAGTAGCCAGACGATCTCGGCCAGTTAGAGGGCAGAGTCGCCTGATCAGGTCGCCTCACCCGCTCCGCATCGCCGAAGCGATAGATCCTCGCTGCGGTTCGGGACTGGGCCCGATCCGTACGTAGCCGACGACGGATCTGTGGGTCGAGGGTTCGTACGGCGGGTCCCCACGCGCCGAGGGCAGTTCGAAAGGTCTTCGATTGGTGCAACCGGTGCGTCCAGTTCACGTTGCTTCTCTTGACCTTCCTGCGGACCCTTGGGGCTGCCGATTCCGTCCCCGGGGCTGGTGGGCTTCGAGGTGTGGTCCTCGTTACGGTTGGCCGTTGATGAGTTCGCCGACTGACAGGGATGGAGTTTCGCGCTCGAGGTTGAGTTTCGCCATTGAGCCTTCGGAGAGGTAGTGGCGGGCGGTGGTCCATTCGTTGTGTTGTTCGGCGAGTATGGCGCCGACGAGTCGGATCACGGAGGCTTCGTCGGGGAAGATCTGCACGACGTTCGAGCGTCGTTTCACTTCCTTGTTGAGTCGCTCGAGCGGGTTGTTTGACCAGATCTTGCGCCAGTGTTCGGGCGGGAACGGACAGAATGCGAGGACGTCGGTCTTGGCCGAGGTCATGAGTTCCGCGACGCGGGGGAACTGTTTCGTGAGGAGTTTGGTGGTGTCGCCCACGCCGCGGTGACGGCGGCCGGGTCGGGATGCATGAACACCATCCGGAACGCTGCGGCGACCGTGTCCTGGTGGGCCTTTCGGGACGCGCGGCAGCAGGTTGCGGGCGAGATGCACCCGGCAGCGTTGCCATGACGCGCCGGTGAAGTGTTTGCGGATCGCCGCTTTGAGGCCTTCGTGGGCGTCGTAGATGACGAGCCGCACCCCGTCCAGCTTGCGGCGGCGCAACGACCGGCAGCACTCGCCCCAGCACGCTTCGGATTCCGAGTCACCGACGGCGGGGCCGAGGATTTGACGGTCACCGCCGGCAGTGATGCCGGTGGCGATCACGATGGCCTTGGACACGACCTGGCCGAGGGCGGTGTCGCGGACGTTGACGTTGGTGGCAACGAGGTAGACGTACGGGAAGGAAGTGTGGCCCACGGGCCGGTTCCGGAACGCGTCGACATGTTCGTCGAGGCGTTTGCAGATCCGGGACACCTCCGACTTGGAGATGCCCGTATCGACGCCCAACGCGGCGACCAGGTCGTCGACGGCGCGAGTCGATACACCGTTCACGTAAGCGGTCATGACTACCGCGTACGGGGCCTGGTCGATACGGCGGCGGGGTTCCAAGATGCTCGGGAAGAACGAGCCACGGCGTAATTTCGGGATGCGCAGCTCCACTTCACCGGCCTTGGTCGACAGCAGCCGGTCACGGTGCCCGTTACGTTCGTTCGTGCGTGTGGCCGCGCGTTCATGGGCTTCGGCGCCGATCACGCCGGTCGCTTCGGACTCGATCAACTCCTGCATCACGAGACGCACCGCGTCTCGTGTCAGGGCGACACCGTCACCACCAGTGCGAAACGCGTCGAAGAGCTCGGACAGGGCAGACTCCGGAAGAGCCACCGGTCGTTCGCCTTGGAGTGCGTTCTTGCAGGAACACACCGAGGATCACGCCGATGGCTCGCCCGCGGGTGGATCCTCCGAACCCCCTGAAACCCCAACACCACAAGGGACGCCTACCGTTTCGAGCATCGTGGCGATTCGAGCTAGGCGGGGTGGGCCCGCCCAGGTTTTAGGTGAACCCAACGAGTGGAGACGTTGTCTTCACGCGAGAGAGTGAGTCGTCTCGCCGAAGCCAAGCCGTTGGAGTTCCGTCGTGACCTGGTTTTTGTCGCCCGGAGGCGAAGCGTCGTTCCAAGAGATCGTGAAGGATCTCGGAATCAGCGAGGCGTCGTAGAACAACTGGCTGAAGCCGGCTGATTTGAGACACTTCATTCAGCTGCCCTTCGCGCGCACGCAGCCTGAACCTGAGCAGGCTCCGGAAGTCTGGGCAGGCCCAACCGCCCCCAGTCATCGACCTGGTTCTGGTGGCTCCGATGCGCGGGACCACTCAGGACTCGCCGCTCTACGCCGTCGGCTGAATTCCTCGCGCTGGGCGTCCCGTCGACCACGCATGGAATGATGCTCGGATGAAAGAGTCATCGGTGGCGCCTCCCCTCCGTCTCGCAATCGTCGACCCTTCTCACTGGTGGCGGCGAGGCCTCGAGTTGCTCTTCGACGTTGCGGCCGGGCTGCAGGTCGTCGCCGCCACCGAGCCGACGTCCATGGCCGATCTCGCAGCTCTCGAACCCGACATCGTGGTGATCCATCAAGGCGGGCAGCGAACTGGATCGGAGGCGCAGTGGCGAGCTGCAGCCCGGGCGGTTCGGTCCGCCGCGCCGGCCGCACGTATCGTCGGCGTGCACGCCAGCCTGTCCGTCGCCGAACTGGCGAGCGCGCTGTCTGATGGTTTCGACTCCTTCGTCGACGAGGCCTCCGGGGAAGCTGTCCTAGTGAGGGCAGTGATCGATCCGGCTCAGCGCACGCTGCGCCGATGGGAGGCGCCCCGTCTCGGCCCTGTCCCGCTCACCGCCCGGGAGCTCGAGGTATTGCACCTGCTGGCCCGGGGGCACACCTCCAGGCACATGGCCGAAGCGCTCGGGGTAAGTCACCGAACCATCGAGAACCACAAGCAGCGCGTATTCCGACGCCTCGGGGTTCAGAGTCAGTCACAGGCTGTCGCCACAGCAATTCGGCTCGGGCTGCTCACCCAGACCGAGGTTGCTTCGTGACGAGGCCGGCGCGGCCATCGGCGGCAGTCGTTGGCAACCAACCTCTGCTGGTCGCACTGCTGGCGCGCGTGTTGGATGAGCACGTGGTCCTGGCCGATGCCGACGCAGCTGATGTCGTGGTCGTGACAGGCACTGAAGGCACTGATCTTCTCGCCGGGTTGACTCCGCGTTCCCCGAAGGCCGTCCTCGCTGTTCGGTCCGCACCGGATGGTGCCGAACTCCTCCGAGCCGTTCGCTCCGGCGCCCTCGCAGTGGTCGCAGACGACGAAACCGTCGAGGCGCTGATTCGGGCGGTTCACACTGCTGCGGATGGTCGGGCCGTGCTGACCGAGTTGCAGGTCGATTCGCTGTGCGGTGCGCTGCGGAGCGGCAATCCAGAACCGATCTCACCGATCTCGATCTCGGGGCGTGAGCTCGACCTGCTCCGTTCCATCGAAAGGGGCGAATCGGTCAAGCAGACGGCTCGGACGCTGGGTATCGCCATCAAGACGGTCGAGAACACCCAACGGTTGTTGTTCCGCAAGATCGACGTGCGCAACCGGGCCCAAGCGATGGCACGGGCGCACGAGCTCGGACTCTTGGCCGAGCCTGACGCCAAGGCGAAGAACTAGGCCCGGGCAACAAGGAGTTTGCGATCCTCCAGCGCATCGAGGAACGACGACGTGTCCGAGGCGGCCAACGCTTCGCTCACGTCGAACACTTCCACCACGGCGGCCACCAGTTCGGCGAGCGTTGCGCCGCTGTCGAGGCGGTCCCAAATCACGCGTCCCGCTCCGCTGACCGACAGGTACGAAGAATCGGACAGATCCAAGATCACGATGGCGTCGCCGACTTCGCGCCAGGTGAGTTCGGCCTTCCTCAGTTGATACGTGCGTTCCACAATGACTCCATCGGCGCTTGCCTACCTTGATGTCGACCGCGCGATCGCGAAACTGGAGAGGGAAATGCCTCTTGTCTCAGGGGCAGTTTATGCGAAGTCGCAGGTCGCGGACGCCAAGTGCCAGCCGAATCGCGAAAATCAGAATTCCTAGGGGCCCACTCGGGGAATTGCCATTTCCTGTGGACCGGCTTGTTGATGCCCCGGCCCGCGACGGAGTGAGCAAAGATGACAGAGTGGAAAGCGTCCCGCGGTTGACTGCGCCGATCGGCACGAACCCAGGGTGGAACTTCGTTCCCGCCGCTCAGACGTCGCTACGTGAGAACTGACCTCTCGGACGAACCGTCGACGTATTCGTTGCACGGTTTGGCCGTTACATCAAGCCTTCGCATCTCCGCGCTGGAGACGTCGGGCCCAGCGGACGTTTCGGTAGGGCCGATCGAATGGGCCGAAGTACCGGAGGACCCGCCCGTCGGCGAGCAGTTGTTCGACTCGCCGCTGCACTGGCCACTCACGATCACTCGCACACCGACGAGCGGATACTGCATGCGCTATGCGGGCCATGCGGACTTCTGGGTGGACGAGCAATTGCGCTCCGTCCGGGTGGTGCTCACGCCAGGCGATGATGCGGACTTCGCCGCAGTGCTACTCCAGGGGGCGGTCTTCGCCGCGCTCACCACCCTGAGGGGTGCGTACTGCCTCCACGCAACGACGGTCGCGATCAACGGATTTCGAGTGGCCATCGCCGGTCCTTCGGGGGTCGGCAAGAGCACGGTGGCCGCAACCCTGATATCCGAAGGTGCGAAACTGGTCGCCGACGATGTTTCCTGCGTTCAGAACATCCAAGGCATCGGCTCGCTCACCGTGTCGACCGGTCTCGTCGAACTTCGCCTCCGCGAAAGGGCAGGCTACCTGGCGGATCACATACGCGGGGTCGTGCGCCGTACCGCCGATGGCCGGATCGCCGTTAGACCAGAGGCGATCGACAACGGTTCGGGTGAGCTCGCTGGCATTGTGATCCCTCGGGCGTCCCGAGACGCCTCTGAAGTGACCTTGCGGATTGCCGACCCCCTCGAGGCACTTCGTTGGTTGCTCCCGTCGTCTCGTCTCATCGGGTGGAGCGGACCGACCTATCAAATGCAGGAGTTCCAAGCGGCGACTGCGCTGTCCGCACGGTTGCCGGTCGCCGTGATGGACGTGCCGTGGGCTGATGCTTACGATCGAGAGCGCAACGCGGAGCTGTTCGAGGCAGTGGCGAACATCGTGAGCGGTTCACCGTCCGGCGGGATCATCCGTTCCAGTCAGAGGAACCAATGAATCGCAGCCTGAGTTCGCGGTAGCCGGCGACGAGAAACAGCGTATCGACGGCAACGGACTCACCGTTTCGCGCCCTCAGCATCAACTCTGGCTCGGACTCATAGATACGGCGAGCCAATGCCTTCCCGGGATCGCCCGGAAGGCGAGCGGACAAGTCGGAAACGACCTCACGAAACTTCCGGATCGCATCTCCAGCCTCGTCTGCGGAACTGCTCCCATCTGCGAATCTGCCGAGAACGCCGCAGTGGAACTTCCGGCACGACCGAGGGCGCTCGAGGTACCGTTGACACGTCAGGTCCGCAAGGAATTCGCACGGCTGGCGAACCTCGAAGAGGTCCCCCTCCGACGGCACTACGAGCTCGAACAGTGAGCCATCGCAGCACGAGCCACAGGTTCGGCACAACGCGGAAAGGGTCTCGACGAGCTCCACCTGGAGCACCCTAGGCCCGGCTCCTCGGCCTAGTGGATAGCGCAATCCCCTAGGGGACACCGGGCATGCCGGTCATGGTCCCCTGCTCGGTAGACTGGGTATATGAACAACTCCTCTAGCAAGCTGCCCTACGAAGCTCCCGCGATCCAGACCCTCGGGTCTGTGCAGGACCTCACGCTGGCGCAGTCTCCGCTCTTCCCGAAATCCGACGGTTTCTACTCGGTCCAGGGCGGACCCTTGCAGCCAGGAGATCTTCCCAATGGTGTTGGCGGGTTTCAATTTGCGTCGTAGCGCCTGACGTTCACGCCACGAGTCCGTCGCAGTGGTCTCGGTTCTGTCGCCTGACCGTGACCAACAGCTCTTCAACTACCCGTTCTCTTGGGCCGGTGGCGTTGCCTTCCCGCCGGCGGGCGAAGAGCGGTGTGGCGATCTTTGGGCGTGCTTGGTCGAGCGCGTCGCTCGTGAACTCACCGACCAACCGCTATACGTCGAGTTCTCCGGCGGCTGCGACTCGTCCGTTGTGCTCGCTGCCGCAGCCGAAGCTTGCCGCTCCTCCTCCCATGATCCTCCGGTTCCGGTCACCTTCCGTTTTCCCGACCTGACGGAAACGCACGAGACGCGCTACCAGGAATTGGTCCTGGGTTTTCTCGGGATCACCGATGCGATCGTTCGGACGAACCCGGATCTGGATCTGCTCGGGCCGGGACCACAACAAGCGCTTCGTGACCTTGGCGCAGTTTGGCCGCCAGGGCTACTGACCAGGGCTGACATTTGGCGCTCACTAGCGCCGGGTGTTCTGCTTACGGGCGAAGGTGGCG
Organism: Acidimicrobiia bacterium; assembly: GCA_031406385.1. GTDB lineage: Bacteria > Actinomycetota > Acidimicrobiia > Acidimicrobiales > JANYDT01 > JANLQX01. The sequence goes on along the minus strand of JANOHI010000012.1, from coordinate 20,496 downwards.
ATGAAGTCTTTGGTCCTCGGCGGCTAGGGGCTCTGCCGGAGATGAAGGCGAAGATTTTCGCTTGGGACCTTCGCTCGGTGCCACGAGATCTTGCCTTCATGGTTGCGCCAGTTTCCCTACGGGCGAGGATGATCGAACGTCAGAATCGATTCGGATGGGATCTTCCTTGGCTCAGCGAAGAGTTGCTGTCTGAGGCGATACAGAAGGGCTCGATTGAGGCGGCGAGAGAGCCCCTCTCGGCTCGTAGCTGGGTCACGTATTACCTCGGCAGACCAAGTGTCCAGACGATCCGTCACAACATGGGTGCGTTCGGGGAGTGGTGTGGACTCAAGGTGAGAAGTCCTCTCATGGACCCGGATATCGTCAAGGAGGCGGCTTTCGTTCTACCGCCCTATCGGCACTCCGGACGCCGAAGACTCATAGAAACTGCTTTCCGAGATCGGCTCCCGCCGGCACTGCTCCGCCGGGAAACGAAATCCCACCTCACCCGCGCGATGTTTGGGCCGGCTGTTCGCGAGTTCGCACGTGGCTGGGACGGCACCGGACTCCCCGAAGGCATCGACGCGTCGTGGTTGAAGACTCACTGGTCAACCGAATCCGAGCCGCACGCCAACACCTCGATGTTGCTGCACCTGGCGTGGCTATCGACCTTGGCTACGACCAAGTCGGCGATCCGTCACTAGCCGGTGTTGTCCGACGAATACCGAAGCCCCGATAGCGTGCGAACGTGGCAGGGCCGGGCAGACGACGACGACGGGGATGAGAAGCATCCGTCCATGCGAGTAGTCCACGTCGTGCGATCCGACGCATTTGCCGGTGTCGAACGGTACATAACGATGGTGGCCCCGGCACTGGTCGCACGCGGGTTCGCCGTGGAAGTGATCGGGGGAGATCCCGTCCGCATGCGTTCAGCACTGCCCCAGAGCGTCAAACACCGGGAGGCGACGAGTTCCCCAGCAGTTGCGTACGCGCTGCTGCGAAGCGGTCGGGCGGATGTCATCCACGCCCACATGACCGCAGCAGAGATGGTTGCCGTGGGAGTGAGCGCACTGCGGCGATCACGGGTGGTTGCGACACTTCACTTTGCTCAGTCACGCGGAATTCCCCGCTCCGCCGATCGTTTCATTTCGTCACGGCTGTCTGCGCAGATCGCAATCAGCGACTATGTGGCTCAACGGGTCCCGGGAACCACAATCGTCATCCCAAACGGCGTTGCGAGCGCCGAACTCGTCCCGAACGCCGGAAGACAGGTGCTGGTTGCGCAGCGCCTCGAACGCGAGAAGCGAACCGATGAAGCGATCCGTGGATGGGCGCGCTCCCAGCTCGGGAGCGAAGGTTGGCGACTGGTCATCGCCGGCGATGGAGCAGAGCGCCCATCGCTGGAACGACTGGCCGGCACCTTGGGAGTGAAAGGTTCGGTTCAGTTCGTTGGAGCTCAGACCGACCTTTGTCCGATCCGGGCGGCATCGGCGTTTCAACTCGCCCCCCGATCAGACGAACCATTTGGGCTCAGCGTCGCCGAATCGATGGCCGACGGTCTTGTGGTGCTGGCCGCCGACGGTGGAGGCCACCGGGAGATACTTCGGGATTTCCCCGAACTGCTCTACCCGGCAGGTGATCCCGACGCGTTGGGGGCTGCGCTGCGCCACACGGCCGAGCGCCCGGACCGGCCCCAACTGGGTGCCCGGCTCCAGGCAGTTCAGCGCGAGCGCTACTCGATTGAGACGCACGCGGACAAGCTCGCCGCGCTCTATCGGTCGGTCTGCGCGTGAAGGTCGCCGTGGTGTTCAGTGGCGCCCACCGACGGGGCGGGGTCGAACGCGTCGCCTGGGAGTTGTTGCGGCATCTCGGCGAACGACACACCACGTGGTTCGTCGGAGGGGAACTGGAGTCGCCCGAACTCCTGCCGGCCGGAATCCGCCATATCGAGATTGAGCGCGCCGATGCTCAACGCCCGGCGAAGTTCCGCAATCTTGCCGCCGAGGCGTTGCGCACGATCGGGGTCGATCGCGTGGTGACTCTCGGTGCGAACTGCCCCCCCGGTGATTTGTTGATGGTCGGAAGCGTGCACCGAGCGTGGCTCCGGGCAGGCCGACCTATCCCGGTCAAAGGACTGTCGATACCCGCATGGGTTCGATTCTTGATGCCTCGCCACCGAACCCTTCTGCGCCTCGAGCGGATCTACTTCAGGGCCTCTGGGTCTCGAAAGGTCGTGGTCGTCGGCGAACAGGTGAAGGCGGACCTGATCGCGCACTACGGGGTCGATCCATCAGCGATCGTGGTGATACCCAACGGATTCAGTGCTTCCGAGTTCTCGGCCGAGCGACGCGTCAGCGAACGTGCGTCCTCCCGGGCAGCCATGGGCATCGCCGACGAAGCCATCGCAGTGCTCTTCGTCGGCAACGAACTTCACCGAAAGGGTTTCGGGGTGCTCTTGCGGGCGGTCGCACTCACCGCCGATCAACGCGTCGAGGTCCACGTGGTGGGCAAGGCCGACATCTCCGACTACGCCCGGCTTATCCAGCAGCTCGGCCTCGAGGGCCGCGTGCGTTGGCACGGCCCGACCAACGACGTCGGGAAGTCCTTCGCCGCTGCCGATCTCTTTCTACTCCCGACCCAGTACGAGCCGTTCGGCATCGTGATCGTCGAAGCACTCGCCATGGGGATACCAGTGATAACGACCAGCCTTGCAGGAGCGGCTTCAGCGATCGCCGGTTCTGGTGCGGGACTGCTCCAACAAAACCCCGACGATGTAGATGAATTGGCGCTGCTGCTCGGCGACGCACTGAGTGGCGACACCCTCGCAGCGTGGTCGTCGAAGGCACCTCAAGCAGCCGCACCGTACGAGTGGACGGAGATTATGAGGCAAATCGAGAGACTGCTCGAGGCGCGAACATGAGACATCTAGGTGTTTAGGGTTGGCAGGTTGATTCCAGTCCGTAGGTGTGCATAGTAGTTGCCTTCGAACTCGGCTGGTGGATCGTCAGCGATTCGGAGTGGAGACGCGTGTTGTTGAACGAGACGTGGTCCGGGTCGTCTGGCGAACGGCTTTGCGGGACGCAGCGCGCGATGAGGTCGCTGCGGCCTTCCTCTTGGCCTTCGGGGCCGTCGTTGTCGGGCTCGCTTTGCGAGGAAGAGTTTTGCTTGCGGATTCCTTGCGCGCCGGAACCAGGGGGAGCAACGACGGAATCGTCGTGGATGTCCTTCGCTTGGCGCTGGTGGAGGTCGGCACCGCCGAAGTCACTCCCGCGGCATTTAAGGTGTTTGTCACAATCACATCGGTACGGCCCGTGGCAAAGACCAGAGGCTCGGGAATGCTCGTGATCGTCGTTGGCGTACTGGTCGAGGATGGCGGAGCAGGATTCCCGACGGGCTCGGGAGGCGAAAGTGGCGGCAGCCTCAGTGACGTCTGTCCCGGGGGCGGCGTGTACACGTACACCGGGACTGTCAGGGCCGGTGCGCTCGTGGCCGGCGGAGTGGTCGTGGTCGGTGCGCTGGTGGTCGGTGGAGTGGTCGTGGTCGGTGGAGTGGTCGTGGTCGGTGTGGTCGTGGTCGGTGCAGTGGTGGTGCTCGGTGCAGTGGTGGTGGTCGGTGGTGTGGTCGTGGTCGACGAGCTCGGTGCAGTGGTCGTGGTCGGTGGAGCTGACGTGGAACTGCTCGGCGTGAGCGAAGTGGACGTTGTCGAGGGTATGGATGACGGCGTGACTGACGGCGCCACAGAGCTCGTCGGTCCGATCGTGCTCACCACACCCGGAACCGTGAGCACGCTCGTAGAAGGTGCAGGGGCCACAGTGCTGCTCGTGGTGCTCGGCGGGATCAGCGACGTCGTGGTCGATGTTCCGAAGGTCGTAGTCGTAGAGCTTGATGACGTGGTCGTCGCAGGCGCCGGGCCTGTAGCTGTCGCGGCATACACCTCGAGCTCTCGGATGATCGCCGGGCCATAGAGCGCGTATCCCGGAAGTTCGAGATCCGGGCTGCCCGGCGGCGGCCAGAACCAAGGCTTTGCGCCTCCCGCATAACCACTGAAGTTCACCCGCAAGACTTTGAGACGCACGGCCTTGGCGGTTCTCGCTGGGAATGTGATGGCAGAGGCGCGCTCGAAGAACAGATCGCGCACACCGCCGACATACGCCCACGTGCCGTCAGACGCTTGGACCTCAACATCGATGTCGCGCACACCGGAAAGCACGCTCCCCAAACCGGCAGTCGAGAACAACACCGTGTTCACAGAAGCCGATGGTGACAACGTGACCGTCAACGTTGGCAGCGGATCGCCAACCGCCGACGCCCACGCGGGTGAACCAGGGAATTCTCCAACGCCGCGAGCGTCAGCGATGCCGTCGATGGCGGCCGACGGCGGGTTCCAAGGGCTGCTACTCGAGGCGACCGCCACGCCGCCCGCCTCGGTTGCGGCCAGGTTCTTGCCCCATGCGGACCCCGCGCTGATACTCAGATCGGCGTCGGCGGGAAGTCGCACATACTGCACCGATGACCGGAACGTAAGCTTCGTTTCCGTTTCCGATAGGGCGAGGGGTCCGCTCGCTCCGTACTGGTCGATGAGCGTTGCGTCGAGCGCTCGATCGGTGCTCAGCGTGCCATCCAACGATTGGTCGTCCGCCCAGAGCACAACCAACTGATCGTTCCCGCCGGGCGCCGGACCGAAGCGGGCAGCATAGGTGTGCGGAGTGTTCGTCGTAATCCACCCGGAGAAGGTGCGTCCAGTCAATTGGTTCTTCGTCTCCATGAGCGCAAGAGCGGCTGGCTTCACCGGGCCACCGGTCTCGATTGCCGAAAACGTCACACCATCATTTCCCCAACTACCTTCGGGGAGGAAATACTGCCACACGCCGCTGGCCAGTGCTTTGTTCCAGATGACAACACGCGCACTCTTATCTGCTTGGGCGAACCAGTTGGCCGGACCATTCGACCAAAATGCAAACTCGGTTATCCAGATCGGCATCGCACTCTTGCCGTTACTTGTCAGAATCGCCTTGAGCTCTTGGATCCGACCCGGCACGCCCTCCTCTTCCCAGGATCTATTGTGCCCGGTGTATGGATGGATGGCCACGATATCCATCGAATTGAAACCGCCAGCCTGGCCAATCTCGCGAAAATACTGAATCGACATGCCGACCGGAGAGCCGCCGATCACTCTTGCCCCGGGATCTGCTGCTCGAACAGCTCGCCGAAAGGGTACGAGAACTTGATCCACATACGCCGCGGCTGACCCGAAGGTGATGTTCGGTTCGTTCCAGGCCTCCCAATAGTCGACGTACGGCGCCCAATGAGCCACGACCTCGCGGGTCCGGTTCTCCCATGTGCCGTTGTCGACGAATGCTCGTTCAACGCCGCCCTCACCCAGCTGAACGCTAAATGGCACTCCCCGCCTTGCCGACTCGGCTGCGGCGGCCTTGATCTCGGCGTCATAGTTGTCAAATGTCGTGAGGCCGGCGGGGTCGAGCAACCGGTTCCAATGCAACGTAATCCGGTGCGAGCCAGTTCCGAGCTCATCAGCCAAAGCGACACCCCGGGGACCACTCGGTCCACCGGCATCTGCGCCGGGCGGAAGCGTTGCCATGTTCAGTGAATGTCCCGGTGCACCGATCGCGTAGTGGAGGCAGGTAGCTCCAACCGGTGTTCCGTCGACGAGCAAACGAGCATCCACTTCGTATGCTCCCGGAACGGGCGGTGGAAGCGCTAACGCTTGCCGAGCTCCTGGCGCGATTGCCATGGATTGCGTGATCGCGGGAGCGTCGGCCGCCACTTCGGAAGATCGACGAACGGTGTACTGGAGGCTTGCGGCGCCGATGCTCCCCCACCATGCGTCGAGCTCGAGCTCTACCGTCGCAGGCGATCCAGGTGCGAAGTAGTTTCCTGCGACCGAGGTAACGAGCCCAGCTCCGAAACCCAGTCGGGCGCCTCCACCATTTTGGACGGCGCGGGCAACAAGGTCGCTGATCGGCAGCGCCAGCACCTTTTGATCGTTTGTGAACTTGGCGCCCGCCGTGTAGTAAAGCTCGCTTCCGATGATGACGAGTTTCGGCTGTTCCGTCAGTCCACCGAGCTCGGCGGTGGGCACGAGACCGAGAACGAGCCCTCGGCTGTCCACCAACCAAACTCCCCAACCTCCGTCGCCCACGAGGATTCGGCCGTCAAGCAGCTCGACCGCGTCACCTTGCTGGTAGAAGTGCAACGGAGCCCCTTCAGGCATGGGGTCGTTGTCCTTGTATGGGGACCCGAACACCGATTGAGGGACGAATGATGGACGGTACTTTCGGACGTACGTACCGTCGCTGACCAACAGTCCGCCGTCCCCGGTCGGTGTAGAGCTGCGTCCGCTGACGGGTGCTGAGCCAACGTCAGCGCCTGCCATCGAAAGCACTCGGGTCGATGTTGAAGTGACGACTACAACACGCCACGTTCCCTGCACTACTGTTCCGAAGATTCGTGCGATTGGCGAGCTGAGGGTGGCGGTCCACAGCGTTTGTCCGGTCGGGCTCAGCTTCAGCACTTCGTTCGGGTACTTCACCCGGTAGGTCGAACCGGATGGGTCGACTGCGAGCGAACCTCTATCCCCGGCTGAAGAATCGGTGTTGGTCGCATAGGACCAGCGCACCGTACCGTCGGTGGCGAGTCCCATCATCTTCGAACCTGCACCATCGACGAGGACGAGGCCGGAGTCGAACGACACCATCGCATCGGGGCGTATCGACGCCGATACGACACGGGGTTTCAGAACGATTGTCGGGGAACTGGGCTCATCTGCAGGACGAAGCACACCGCATGGGGCGACCGAATAGGGCGAGGGAGTCAACACCGCCGGTGAAGCCTGAGTGCTCTCAGGCGCCGCTGCGGAGACGCGAACTGTGCTGACGATTGAGTCAATGACAGGAATGAGCGTGGCCAGGGCAACCAAGGTGATCACACCGAGCCATAGGCCTCTCGGCGCTTTCGACAGTGGGTTTCCGGTTCGCCTATCGATGCTCATACCACTCGTTCCAACGCAGGTGAAGGCAACATCGGCGACACCCGCTCTTCACTTAAGAGGCACGGCTGCTCATTCCTCGGGTTCCCGTCGCCTGTGCCATTCGACCTTCGTGAACTACCGTGACGAACGTTATGAAAAGCGGCGTCTCCGGAACTGCCGAGGATGCTTCGGCCAATTCCTCAGGCGCGACTACCGCGGCCGCACCCGAACCGTTGGACCTAGACACCTTCACGTACGACGAGCTCGTCGACCTTCGGCAGAAACGCTCGCTCCGAGCGTTCCCTGCCTTGCTCCGGTCGTCCCTACGGTTGATCATGCGCGCCGCGAGGCGGGAGTTCGTCGCTGTCGCCGTCCTTCAGCTCGTCAGCTCGCTGCTGGCGGCCGCTCAGCTCCTAGCGATTCGTCAACTCCTCACCAGAGTTGTCAACCTCGGCAAGACCGCCGATGCCGGCGACGCTCTGCCATGGGCCATGGTCGTCGTTGTCCTGCTCACGATCTCGGCGATCATCAACTTGGCGCGCGGGGAGCTGCAAAAGGTGGTCACCGATCTGCTCGCTCGCGAGGCACAGGAGGACGTTGTGCGCGCTGCGTCCGCAGCCGACCTGATCGACTTCGACCGCTCGGCGTTTCACAACCGGCTCGAGCGAGTCCTCGCCAACTCGACGTTTCGGCCTATGCAACTCGCAACGGCGTTGATCGGCATGGTCGGGTCGCTGCTGGCCATGGTTGCCGTGGCCATCACGCTGGCGATGATCCAACCCGCGCTGTTGTTCGTGGCCCTTGCGGGATCGCTTCCGATCGTGCTGGCGACGCGTGCGGCAACACTGTTGAACATCGATTTCGAGGTCGAGCAGACCGAAGTCTCGCGACAGCGCCACTACCTCCTTCACCTCTTGAGTCAGAAGGACACCGCCAAGGAGGTCCGGGGCTACAACCTTGCGTCGTACCTCACCAGCCGACACTCAGGGCTGTGGTCGGCCCGAATCAAGCGGCTTCGCGAAGTTGGGCGCCGCCGCTTCGCGATCGGAACGATCGCTCGGCTGATCAGCGCAGTGGTGATGGGCGGCACGCTTGCGATCCTCATCCGCCTCCTCGACGAGGGCACGATTACCATCGCCGAAAGTGCGGTCGCTGCCGCTGCCATCGTGCTCTTGGCGCAACGAGCGCAATCACTCATCGGCGGATTCGGCATGATCTTCGAGTGCACAACCTTCCTCCACGAGGTCGACCGATTCCTCGGCGACGCCGCCAATCGTCAGGCCGAGATGAGCGCTCGAGCACATTTCGATCTTGCCGCCGACGAACCGCTCACCGTTCGCAGCGACCGACTCGGGTTTCGCTATCCCAATGCTCCGAACGACGCTGTCGTCGACGTGAACGTCACCGTTCGAACGGGTGAAGTCATCGCACTGGTCGGGGCCAATGGGTCTGGAAAGACCACCCTCGCCAAGCTGCTCGGCGGCCTGTATGTCGCAGACCGCGGAACGGTGTCGTGGAACGGTTCAGATGTTCAGCAGATGGACGACGTGAGCGTCCGCGAACATGTGGCCTTCGTCTTCCAGGACTACACCCGCTTCTTCTTCTCGGCAGCGGAGAACATCGGCTTCGGGCGGTGGCAGCACGCCGATGATCGAGAAGCGGTGAGGGAGGCCGCACGCGACGCCGGAGCGGCTGACTTCCTCGAGGAATTCCCGGCCGGATACGACACACTTCTTGCCCCCCAGTTCACGGGCGGACGCGACCTCTCGTTGGGCCAATGGCAGCGGGTCGCAATTGCCCGAGCCTTCTTCCGCAAGGCTGCACTGGTCGTCTTGGACGAACCGTCATCGTCGCTTGACCCCGACGCTGAAGCCGCGCTGTTCGGCAGCCTTCGGCAGCTGTGCGCGGGCAAGGCCGTCATTGTGATCTCCCATCGGTTCAGCACCGTCTCGAGCGCCGACCGCATCTATGTGTTGGACGCCGGACACATCGTGGAGTCGGGAACGCATCGGGCGCTGCTCGAACTCGATGGCACCTACGCCCGGTTGTTCAATCTCCAGGCGGCGGCCTACCAGCCCGAACAGCCGGTCTGATATGAGGCTGCGTCGGAACGCAGTGTGTGCTTGAACAACAAAAATCAGTTGCGGAGAGTGGCCGGTTCAGGTATGGTCGTTTCATCATCGTCGACCAGGAGACTCTCATGGTATATAAGACACCCACACTGAAGCGGTTCGGTACCCTCAGCAGCCTCACCCTTGGTCAGGGCGGCAGCTGCCCGGACGGCGGCGGTATGAACGTCACTCAGGTCGGCGGAATGAGCGACTGTGGCCAAAGCGGGCCGTAGCCGACAATTACCGTCGTCTCGCTGACTCCTACAGGGTTTGTGTCAGCCACCGGTCCAAGGCAACACACTGGGCAAGTGGTATCGCAGACCATGGGTCGCCGGCGTAGGCGCTGCGCAACAGCGCATCAAAGCCTGTCCGATCGAGCCAACCGGCGGCCGCTAGCACTCCGTCGCGGAGTTTCAAAGCCTCAGCCTCGTCCGGGCGCAGCGCCCAGAAGACCTCGGAGAACTCGGCTTTTGTCCGCCTTCCGCTGACGAGCGGGGGGAGGAGGTCGGCGAACGCCGCGACCTCAAGCGCTCTGGTATGTCCCCCATACGTCGGCCACCATGGATTGAGGCCGTAAGTCGCCGTAATCATTCGAGGGTCGAGGAACGGGTGTGAGGCTCGACGGCCGGTCACATCCTGAATGGCCGCCGCTTCTTCCAGGATCGAGGCGTCATACCCCGATGTCACGTTGGCGAGGCGCTCGTCGATGGCGGCGATGCCGCTGACAGCGCGGGGTCGCTGCCGGAGCAGTTCGGTGATTCCGGCCTCTTCGGCGGCCTCCTTACGAACCCACGGAGGCGTGCTGTCGTTGGGAAAGAAGCGACGCAACGTCGGACGAACGGCCTCACGCCACGACTCGCGCGGATTGCGCACCGTCCAGGCAGCGACTTGGCGCAACGTTCTGTATTGACGCAATTGGAACGAGCTGACGATCCGGCTCCCGTTCCCCATGGCGACAAACGCGTCGTCGCCACCGAGCCCTGTCAGGCATTCCGGGCGGCCCTTGGCAAGCATGGCTCCATGCAGGCCTTCGAACATCACGAAGTTCGGCGCCGGAGCAGGTCGACAGAGCTGACGCGTCAATTGGTCCCATTCCGCAGGCGTCGGTATCCACGGCGGCATCCCAATCGAGTCCACGTGCCAGTGGTCGATCACGGCAGTCGAGTATTCCCGTTCGTCGGCAGTCGGTCCGTCGAACAGCAGCCTGCCCGCCAAAAGATCGGGTTGGTCCAAGCCAACAACGGTTCCGACAACTGCTGACGAATCGAGACCGCCGCTCAGCTCGCATGTCGCCGGGAACGATCCATCCAATCGATCCTTCACGACCTCATCCAGCACGGACCGGCACCGTTCTGCGGCATCGTCCCAAGTGATGGCAACATCGGGCTCCACATCCCAACGATGGTGCGCGAACGTGTCGCCTCCGTCCGTCCGCGACACCCACGTGGCGCCGGGCGCGAGCGTCCGGACGCCGGCATACAGCGTTTCGCCACGGCTCAGCCAGACATTCGCGAGATATTCGATCGCCTGTCGTTCGTTGATCTGCGTGTTCACCCAGGAGAGGTTGACGAGCGACGCAACGTCAGATGCGGCAGCGTGCAGACGGCCGCTGTCGGACTGATACCAGGGTCGTACGCCCAGGGGATCCCTGGCCTCCAGCATGCGTCGTCGGTTCTTGTCGAGCACGACGACGACGAAATCGCCAAGAAGACCGGCGGCGAAGCGGTCACCGACGGCCCGAAAACGCTCGGCAACCGCTGCCGCGCGCCCACGTCGGGCGATCTGGCCGTGAAAGATGCCGTCAACCAGAACGAGCACGTCGCCGTCGTCGTGAACGTCGACCCAAAGACAGGTCGTCGACCACGCGACCGCCGCGTCTCCGTGCTGCACAACGGCGACACTTCCCTGGTCCACCTGCTGGGCGTTGGTGGTCCTCAGCGCCTCCACGGCCCGGCTCCCCCGCGCCGTCGCGATCGTGAAGCTCATGTGAACCGGGGCAGAAGGTCTTCGAGCTCCCCGGCTGCGATCGACGAGAAACGGTCCGTGACTGCGCGGTCATCGTTGACCACTTCGTCGCCGACCTGTATCCACGCATGCGCCAGCACCACTCCATTCTCGCTCCTCACGCCGACATGCAAGGTCCCGGCCAGCCCGAGCCGCCGCAACTCCCGAAGCAGCACCAAGGAGCGTCGCAGACAGGTCGGGCGCACGGGAACGAGGCCCAGCCCCGCATCAGCCGCGTGGGCGACACGCCGTGCCCGGAGCGGATCGATGACGTCGCCGCGACTGCCCAAACCGGTCAGAAGTGGTCGCACTCCCCGGCGCTTCATCGTGACGGCGACAACGCATCCATCGCCGACGGCGCGGACCGCGCTCATCCGGGTCGTTTTGGATAGTTCGTGGACGAATCGTTTGACGGCCACCCAACGCGGCAACAACATCAGCGCGCGAGCTCGAGGCGCAGAACGCGTTCCGCAGCCGATAGGCCGTCAATTCCGCGGGGCACGAACAACCGCCCAATCCGTGTCGTCTCGACGACGTGGCCGAGGTCAGCCATGACCGTCGGCAGATTGCCCGTTATCGCGACGTCGGCATGGAACGTCGATGAAAAAAGCATCGCATGGGCAGCAACTCCGCGGATGGATTCCATCCGAGCAGCGGAGCCGTCGGTCGTCGGCTCAATGGCCGCGATCAGATCGACCGTGACGCTGTCTGACAGCAGTCCACGCTCCGAATCTCCTTGGAAGCGAGTCTTCCCAACGACGGTGGGCGCCCCACTTTGGTCGAATCCCAGGAGAGCTGCGCCTTCGTCCGTGAGGCGCACGGTGGCGTACGTTGGCTCGGCGCGAGGCGGCCGAGTTGTGCTGAGAACAGTTCCGTCATCTCCCCCGACCGACCAACCCCGCGTCCACGCAAACGCAGAGAGAGTCGACTTTCCCGCGCCTGATGCGCCGATGAGCACGACCCCGCGTCCCGCAAGGCTGATCAGTGCCCCATGCAACACGAGGTGTCCGCGCCGTGCGAGCACGAGGGGCAGTACCTGATCGAGCAGAAGATGTTGCTCAACGTCGGCAGGCAAGGCGCGGTCGAACGTCACCAGTCCGTCAGCATCGTCGATCTGCACGATCGCAAGTCCTACAAAGTCGATGACCAGGCGACCAGAGCCTGCCCAGAGGCGACGCCACACGACATGGTCTGCGCGCTGCGATTCGATCGGGGCGTCGATCGGCTGACGAACAGCGGCGACGGGACCCACACGGAGCGCGCCCTTCCGCTCGGGAGCAGCTGCGCCGCGTTGCGCGATGTGAACTCCACCGGCGCCGATGACCGTGGCGTCGACTCTCACTGCTACCGCCGCCGGCGAACGATCACGTCAACGCTCTCGTGAGCTCAATGCAGTTGCCCACAAACCTGTCCAGCTGCGCTTCCGTTGAGAAGTCGGTACCCACTCGACCAGCGAGCGCCTGCACGATGTCCGCCCGGGAACGACTTCCATCGATGAAGGCAAGGACCTCGCGCACAATCTCCACTCGGCCCGACGGTACCGGAGCCTTCTCCTCGGTCCGTCGATCGAACGAGGCTCTGGTGACGAAGGTGCCGGTGAGCGTGGAATGGCGGAATCGCTGTGCTTGCCCACCTTCGGGCCGGACCGTGATGTCCCAGGCAACGAGGTTGAGCTTCGGTCGGATTTCGAGCGAGACCTCCACTCGGTCGCCAGGTGTGAGATCGACAGATGATTCGATCGGGTAGAAATTGCACCACCTGTCGAAGCGCTCGGGCGACCAAGGGTCATTGCTCAGCCGAACCGACGGCGACATCTGAGCGTCGAACCAACCCATCAGACCATCCATACGCCCTTTGGTATGAATGGTGAAGGTTGCTTTCCCCGAGATCGGTTCGTCGTGATCGGAAGAGAACTCGGCAATGCCGGCTCCGTCGGCCAGCGGAAACGAACCCGCGACTCGTGCATAGTGCCACTCGGTGTTAACGGCGAACACACGTGCGGCGGAGACATCGATGTTGCCCGGTCGTGAGGACCAGAACTCGACTGCCTCGCGGCCCTCGTCGAAACACGCCGGAGCGAGGTAGATCCGGAACGAAGCGGGTACGAGCGTTGCCCCGGGTGATGACAGACGCTTGCGCGCATCGGCAAAGAACCGAAGGATCCCGGCGTCGTGCACGAGGCCGCCGATCTGATCGCAGACAACCACATCGGCCAGCCGGTCGAGGGCGATCTCGGTCGACCGAGCGTGATGATGGTGGACTTTCTCGCCAAGCCCGTTATCAGCGGCGATGCGGCGCGTCAAGGCCGTGATCTCGCCTCGTTCGACGGCAATGACAGATCCTGCGCCCGCTTCGCACGCCAGGTGACCGAGGATGCCAGTCCCGCTGCCCAAGTCCAACACGACGTCGCCGGCATGAACAACCTCCGCCAACGCTGCCCGGTAGGCCATCGTTCGGCGATCGTCAGCCAGATAGTTTCGGTGTTCGGAGAGCTCCGACTGCGACATCAGCCGCCCACGATGCGTCGAAGTAGCTTGGCGTCAATCAGCTCATCGATGAGGGCCGACAGATCCCGCTGCAACACGTCCGGGTCAACTGCGAACTCCTCCGTGAGCAGGCGGATCGCCTCAGGGTAGGGTAGCGCCGTTACGAGGGTAATCATTCGGGCACCAACGGGATCCAATCCGTAATACCCCTCGGTTTCGAGCTCCAAGAGCACCATCTCGCCTTCGACTTCGCGGAACAGTACCGAGGAGGGGATTTCGAACGCAGCGGCCCGCACAATCTCATTCCTGTCTGACGGCCACGCGGCCGCCCGAACACCTTATCGGCCGCGCGAAACACGACCTGAACAGCTTGTTCCATCATCAGTGAGCGCGCGCTGGTCGGCTCCACCCGTGCACCGCTGTCTGCGCTCTCTCATCGTCCACGATGATCTCTTGAAGGAAAGACGAGCGATCGGTCTCGTTGCCGAATGGGTAATGCAGGGGATTACCGGCAGCGTTCACAGACGGTCCCAGTGGGTATCGATCCGCAATGAGCCTCAAAGCGGCCCGGGAACTATCGAACAAGGCGCTGCGCGTTGCGCCCGTCACTGCCCGCCCACTGAACCGATACCGGCCTACCGGGGGATAGTGATGGGCACCCTCGATGACTCGAAGGAATCGAATCCACCCCGGGCTGCGCGATCCCAGGCGCTTCAGGACATGGGCGGGCACCCGGAGGCCCAAGACACGCCTAGCACGCTCCACCATGACCGCAACTGGCAGACCGGCGCCTGCCTGTTGGCCGCGTTCGACAACTTCCTCCCAATCGAGGTCGCCATGCTCCACCACGCGCGCCACGTCCGTTAGCCAACCCAGCCGGTGACCGCCCGATAGACACGCGTGCAACGCAACGTGAACCAGCGTGTCGGTCTGATCGAGACTGGGGCTCTCGCCGGCGGTCAACTGATGCGTGACACGCCGCTCAAGGAGTCGACTGCTCGGCAAGTTGAAACACCGCCGAACGGAGGCTTCATTGACCAGCGTCCAGTGAAGATCTAACGGTGTGCCCATTGGGAGACGTAGGTTGAGTTCGCCGCGCCGCGTCTTGCGGATGAGGTCCCAGTTCACGTCGATTAGCTGCGCGCCGGCGTCGGCGAGCACGTCTAGGGCTGCACCCAGGTCACGAGGATCCACCAACACGTCGAGGTCAGTCGACGACCGCGCGCTTGCATCGCCGTAGTAGATCTCCGACAGCATGGGCCCTTTCAGAATGGCCCATGCCAGCCCGGCCCCATTGAGCGCGGTTCGAACAACCAGCTGATCATGTGCCGTTCTCATCGAGGTCCCAACGTAGGAACGAAAGGTCGATGTCAGCGCATCGGCCACCGTGGTGTCTTCGAACCCGATCCTCCGAAGCGCGCTGTGAACCAGCATCGAAATTCCGTGGTACTCGGCCGCTGCCGGCAGCAGCCCCAAAGCCTCAGCGGAGCACTGATTCAATGCGTTCCGAGGGTCGGTTCCCGCGGCACAAGCGATCAGCACGTCGCCGACAGCACGGCGTCCGGCAGCCGCACTTCTGGAAGCAGCCCCGATCACACCGGAATCCACTTGCCAAGCTTACGCAGCCAGGACAGGCGCCTACGCGAGCGGACGGTCTGCCACACAGCACCGAGAGTCTCGGAGAGGCCGCGTCACGGGACGGCTCCGGCGACGTGATCAGCGATCTTCGCGTGATGATGCGGGAGCCGGGAGTCGAGGGCTTGGGTGCGTCCGTCGGCTGCACCGATGTTCGCGATCACCATATGGTCATGCAGTGGCGGTTGAAAGGTTGCCGTTCGTCAAATGCTGCCTTTCGCCGCAGAAGAGAATTGGCGATTGGCGATTGGCGAATGGCGTCGAGGAGGTACGAGTGGTCTCGGTGGAGCCGAGTTGGCCGCCCAGCAACCACGTGTACTGTTGACCGCCTAGGTCCACGACCCGCTGCGTAGCTCGCAGATTCGGTGCATTAATGTTGCCACCTGGCCTTCGCGATCGGACGAAATATGCCCCATAGTTGGCACTATCCCACTGGGCCGATGCTCGAATTCATTTTTCGATGTCAGCCCGCCAGCGTTGCTGACATCGGACCCGGGTTTGGCAAATGGGGGTACCTCGCAAGAGACATGCTCGACTTCAACGAGGCCAGGCTGGAGAGGACAACATGGACCGCGAAGATCGACGGATTCGAAGCTTTCGGTTACGAATCTCCGCTTCTCGATTGGGTCTACAACCGGGTCATTCGAGGCGATGCTCAAGAGAATGTTGCCGAGATTGCAGGATACGATTTAGTCATCTTGGCCGACGTGATCGAGCACTTCGAAAAGTCGTCTGGCGAGGCGCTACTCGACGAGTTGCTGCGGACCAACAAGAACGTTCTCGTTTCGACACCAACGACCTTCTTTACCCAGGAGATCGCCGACAACCCGTTCGAAGCACATCTGTCCTTGTGGACGATCGACGACTTCGTCCGCAGAAATGGCGACGTCGAGGTGTCAAGCGGTTCGCTCGTGGCGCTGATGGGGGGAGTCGGAAGCTCGCTCCCGAAGACTGAACAAGTGCGTTCTACCCGCCTTCTCGCCAAGCTGCGCTTCTTGCGTGAGCGAGGAATGGCATTCCGCGCAGGCAAGATGATCACCGCTGCCGTTCTCCGTCATCTTCCGTAGCTGCGCAAGAGCGCCCGATGCGTACCGGCTCGCCGGATTTCAGTGCGCGTGTGAGCCCTAGGGTTTCCCAGGCATTGTCGCGAGCGACGGCGCTCTGCTCGTTCGTGGCCCGCTCTCGTCGTCGTGGGCGATTCACGCTTACTGCCCACACTGGTACCAGCTCGACGCGCCTCGACACGCTGTTCTACATAGTCCGGTATCGCTGGTCCGCTTGTTATCGGATTTCGGCTTTGAGCTGTCGGCCACGCGATCTTCGCATCGACGTTGTTAGGTCCCAGCGTTCCGTGCTTCAGGCAAGTCGGTTCTACGCAGCCCATGCGCGCAATCGTCATTGCTCCGTAACCCTTCTTTGGGCGAACAACTGTACTCGTGCCGAAGGAGGGCCAATCGGGCGCCCTCGCCACCCGTGATACATCCCGATACTCGCTAGAAGCAGCGCCTTGATCGCCCCGGGTTGCCGTTCTCGAACGGCCCGTGCGTGTGGTCGAAGAACACTTTCCCAGGCAAAGGGCCAAGCATCCACGGCCTTCGGTTGTAGCCGAGAGCGAGATAGCATCATTCCATTACGAGCAAAAAGGTAGGTGGAGAGCGAACCAATACGGCTGATCGACTCCGAGACGGCGTGAAGAACAGTCGAACGCTCCACAACGGCAAGTTCAACACCGCGCGCGACGGCGCGCCTCGACCATTCCAAGTCCTCGAAGTTCAGGAAGAATCGTTCGTCAAGCAAGCCGACTAAGTTCCACACCTCGGAACTCGCGAACAATGCACATCCGGTCAAATAGAAAGGATGTTCACGTGAGTGCTCATCCTCAGCGTGAACTCCTTGACCGAGGGATGGCTCGTACCTAGCACCGACGAACCATGCCTTCTCTGGGCGGTCGCGGTACACAATCTTCGGGCTGACGGCTAGTGGTCTGAGAGACGTGCGTATTGCGTCGACGAGAGGCTCGGCGAAACCGGGCTGGACGACGGTGTCGTTGTTCAGCACTCCGATGACGCCGACTCCGAGACGGAGCGCAAGTTCGATACCTGCGTTGTTCCCCTTGGAAAAGCCCGTGTTGTTGTCTAACTCGACGATCAGAACTTCTTCGCTGAGCTGTCGAACAGCCTCGATGGTATCGTCGGACGAGTGGTTGTCCACCAAGATGATCGTCTGGTCAGCCGGGCCGAATTCCAGCAGTGACCGGATACATGCAACGGTGTCTTCGCGACCGTTCCAGGTCAGCACGACGACTGCCAATCGGTGATCACTCATTGGAAACGCTTGGCGTAGCCCAGCCGATAGCGAAGATCCCGGTTGCGTTCGCCGATCTTACGGGCTGGTACTCCGCCGACAATGGTGAACTCCGGAACGTCGCCGGTGACGACCGCTCCCGATGCGACCACGGCTCCCTCGCCAATCACAACGCCCGGCAACACGGTGACGCGCGTGCCCAGGTACGCATGATGACCAATGACAACAGGCGCCGAAGTCTCCTCGAACGTCGAACTCTGGACGTCGTGCTCGTGTGTGTAGATGCGCACTTCACCCGCGATGTTTACGCAGTCGCCGATCGAGATGCCAGCGCGGGCGTCGTAGAACCCGTCGTTTCCAAGGGTGCAGAACTCCCCTATTCGTAGGCCACTCGGTGCGAAGAATCTCGCACGCCAGTGCAGCGCGCTCGTAGCCGGCAGCACAACACCAGCACGCCGATACATCATGTTTCGCAATGCGTGAGATGGGACGTATCCAACCCACGTGAGAAGTAGCAGACTCGCATCCCCCCGAACATCATGTACCCACACGGAGAGCGTTTGTAAGGCTCTGAACCTCCGGGAGAGAGCGCGATAGAGGTGTTTCCAGACAGGAAGAGAACCGCTCATGTCCGCAGCCTTCCACCGATACGTTGCCGATCGCTCAAACAATTCCGCGCGTGACAGGACCCGTCTCTACTGATCGCTTGAGCATGTTGCGACGATAACATAGTTGATCGTTGTGAATTCACGAGCGAGTCTCCCAAGGTTCCTAATCAGCCAATACGGACGACCAGTGCCCAAAGATCCACGAACTCGCCCGAGTTTTTGAATTGAGTATCCCGATCCACTGACCATTTCGAGAGCAGAGTTCTTGGTAAAGAATCGAAGATGAGTCCGATCTAGGATTCCGAAGTCGGTATATGCAAACCGACCTCTCAGGACCAGAGGCGCCACCACATCAATGTGCCGTATGTTGGGGATTGAGACAATGATGAACCCGCCAGCTGTCAGATGTCGTCTTGCTTCTCGAAGGGCCTCCCAGGGGTCTATCAGGTGTTCAAGAACGTCTAAGAAGGTGATGCAGTCGTACACGGCGCCGGAGGGAAGAGCTTGCGGAAAAAATCCGGGATAGACGGTATCTAGTCGCGTTCTAGCGTACTCAGCTGCATCTGGTTGCGGCTCCACTCCATCGACTCGCAAGTGCGGTCGCGAGCGTCGCAAAGCTTCGCCAAACAATCCCCCGGCACATCCCACATCCAACAATGAACCGATGCCACTCGGCACGAAGTCATGGATTTCTGGTCGTGAGTTCTCTCCAGCTCCATAGTTTTTGGAACCTGGAGCGGTGCTCTTGAGCTCGTTCCTCCGGTGGGTAGGAGATCGAGGTGGACCTTGTGGTTCGGAGCGTCGGTCAGGATCGTGCATCGAAGTGTCCGTTGTCGGGCTCATTTTCCGACTTTCGGTAGCGAGCGCCTCAGCTTTGTGAAGAGCTCCACTACGGCTGCAACCACCGCAGCTATGACCGGATGATCGTCACAGAATTGCTGCCCGAGGCGAGGGCGGTGTCGCGTCGACAACTGATAAAGGCGGGCTCTTAACCGATCAAAATCGGACGGCATCGTTGCCCATAGATCCGGCCGGTCGGCGAATAGCGAAACTACTTCGCTCGGGAGGGAATGGGTGGCCGCAACTTTGATCGGAAAACGTCCCTGAATGTCAACGTGCAAGCGAAAACAGCGATCGATGTGTCGCGAAGAGTCATACACGTCTGCTAGTTCCTGATGCGCGAAATCGGCGAGCTTCTGTTTTGCGCGCGCTGTGTCACCTAGGTAGGTGAAATGCCACCCGCTGTTGACAACTCTAGCGAGATTGATCTGTTCACGGACTGCTTGAAGATCGATCCCCTGGTGGAAACGCACGGCTCGCGCAAGGGGCCATGCTGTGTCGATCGCCAGGTTCAGTCGGTATTGAAATAGCCGCATCGTCAACTCAACCGGGTCAGAGCCGAGTTGGTGGTCGAGTTTGCGAAGGACCGCTGGGTCAGGGATCTCATCGGCATCGGTCAGGACGATTATGTCGCCCGCCTCGGCACCGATCGCTTCAAGGCCACGGAGGATACTCCGGCGCTGGTGATGCTCCCGAGCCCAGTTATCGGCCCCCAGCGGCATGTCCATAACCTGTTCGATGTAGACGTTTGTCCCGCCGAGTGAAGCTATCAATTGTGGCGTTAGCACCAATGCCCTTGGTTCTCCGCTGTGTGTTTGAGAAGCTTCAGCGATCACGAAGGCATCCACGTGATTACGAAGGACGGCGAACCTGGCCCGTAAGATGTCGAATTCGTTGTGAAAAGTGAAGGTGTCGATGATCCGAACCCTTCGTTCGAGTAACACCTCGCTGCGGCGAAGATCAGATGAGGTCGTTGGCATCGCTCGACTCCACTTTCAGCTGCGCAGGTCCGAACGTCCTGCGATACCCTTGTCGACAAGTCGCAGCTGCTCCCAATCGAAGTCCGCAAACACGAGCGTATTGGCCCATGCATCCTCTGACGCGGAGTAACGATATGGAAGGTTCGGGTGTACTTTGAAATGTGCAGCTTCGCTGTACTGATCAACAACGCCTGCGTTACAGACGAAGATGTCGAGCGTGTACGCACCTGGCTTAAGCCAAGGAGTCCGAAGTTCTAGGCGAGTGACGACGTCTGCATTATTGCAGTGGTCAACCCACATTCCGGCCAAACGCGAGTCCAACTGGAGGACTGTTCGGCCGATGGAGTCCACAATGTGGACTGACAAGAAGTAACGTTTGAAATTAGGGTCTGATCGACGGGTTGTGATCGAGAAGACCTTGGAGTCTGCGGGGAGTCTTCCCTCCCGAGATCGCACTAAACGAATATGCCCAGATGCGGTCGGCGCCTCGGGGAGCACCGGTCACCGCTCGGCGCTCCGGGACCGGAGAAGTACGAGTAGTCGCAGCGAGTGTGTCGCAGC
>JANOHI010000500.1:0-5617 GCA_031406385.1 Acidimicrobiia bacterium | reverse complement strand
TCGATCACGCGCTCGACGCCAGTTCGGTCGATGATGGCCACGTGGCGCTCGTTGCGTTCATCGGTGGCGATGATGCCGTGGAGTGGAGTGATCGAACATCGGAGGATCGGCGCGAGATCGTTCTCGACAACCTCGCCAAGGTGTTTGGCGAAGAGGCTCGCACGCCGATCGACTACTTCGATCACGACTGGCTCACCGAGCCGACCATCGGTGGCGGATACTGCTGTTACGCCCCGCCCGGCGTGATGACCGCCGGCTACGAAGACCTGTCGACGCCGATCGGCTTCCTCCACTGGGCCGGCACCGAGATGTCCAACGTGCACCAGGGCTACGTGGAAGGTTCGCTTCACGCTGCCTACCGTGCCTGTGACGAAGTCCTCGCGGCCCTCGCAGCAGCGGACGGAACAACTCCGCAGTAGGGCGCCATGGACATCCAGACCTGACAGCGTCTGGGACCGACGCGGAGAACGCGACGGCGCCCGGGACCACTGTTCGACGTGAGGGGCGCCGACCAGTAGAACTGCAGACGCGCCCGCGACTGCTCAAAGACTGGACCACGTGGACACCTCGATCTTCTTCCGATATGACCCCAGCGCCCGAGCCGAGGACGAGGTGGTGTTCCTCGACGGGTGTTCCGAATCGGATTGGCAGCACCTCACGGAGTTCGGTGAGCGGATGCCGTTCACGAACGGTGAGGTCGTCATCCGCCAAGGCGATCGCGATCGATCCCTGCTCATCGTGCTCGATGGTGAGCTCCAGACCATGGTCGGCAACGGACGGAAGCGGCGGCGGCTGTCCGCCGTGCCGACCGGTTCGGTCATCGGCGAACTGAGCTTCCTCGATGGTGGCGCCCGATCGGCCGACGTCGTCGCCGAGACCGACGGGGAAGTTCTCCGACTGGACTTCGATGCCTACGAGACGCTGGTTCACCGCCACCCCGAGCTGGCCCATCGCATCCTGCTGGATCTCTCCAGAATCGCTGTCATGCGTCTGCGGCGTCTCACCACCACCGTGGCGGAGCGCACGTGATGCGCCTTCCCTTCGTCTCGGCACCAAGCGGCGCTGCCTTTCCCAACTACCTCGAGATGCCGGCGCGCATTCCTCTGGCGGCATGGCGGGTCATCCGATACGTCGCGCTCGTCGCGCTGATGGGCATCATCGTGGCATTGTTCGTCCGTCCCACGACTGCCCTCGCCGTCTTCTGGGGCCTCGCCGTGCCGGTGCTGCCGCTGGTCTTCCTCATCGCTCCGGGATCATGGCGCAACGTGTGTCCCCTGGCCGCCGCCAACCAGTCGTCGCGCCAGTTCGGAGTGTCGAAGGAGGCTATGGCGCCCGCCTGGCTGCGTGACCACGGCTTCGCCTTCTCGACCTTTCTGTTCATCAGCCTGGTCCTGTCCCGCAAGGTCCTCCTGAATCGAAGCGGCCCGGCCACCGCGGTCGTCCTCATCGTGCTGTTGGCGTCGGCCGCCGCTGGTGGATACTTCCTGAAAGGAAAGAGCGGGTGGTGCTCGAGCATCTGCCCGTTGCTACCGGTGCAGCGCGCCTACGGCCAGTCCCCGTTCATCGGCGTGGCCAACGCCCATTGCCGTCCTTGCCTGGGCTGCACCAAGAACTGCTACGACTTCAACCCGCGGGTCAGCTATCTGGCCGACATGAACGATGGCGACCCCACGTTCCGGGGATACCGCCGCCTGTTCATCGGAGCGTTCCCCGGCCTGGTGCTGGGCTACTTCATGGTTCCCGATGCCGGTCAGCTCCCTGCTCTGCAGGTGCTCGGCAGGACGCTCCTCTGGGTGGCGGGCTCGTTGGCGCTGTTCTTCCTGCTCGACACCTACGGACGCTTCCAGAACAACACGCTGCCACCGCTGTTCGGTGCCGTCGCGTTCTCGGCGTTCTACTGGAACGGCTCCGTCCGGGTGGCGAGGGCTCTGACGAAGGTGTTCGGCGGAACATGGACCTGGCTGATCGACCCCGTCCGCGCTGCCACCATCGTGCTGGCCGCGGTTTGGCTGATCCGCACACTTCTGGTGCAGCGACGGTTCATCGACGAAGTGGGGGGTCCGGCACCCGTCCGAGTCGACATCAGCAACGTCCGCCGCGCCGGAGCCTCCGGAAGCGGACCCACCATCACGTTCGCCGACGGTCCAGCCATCGAGGTCCCCAGCGGCACGTCACTGCTGGAGGCGGCGGAGCGGGCCAGCCTCTCGATCGCGTCCGGCTGCCGCATGGGGGTGTGCGGGGCCGACCCCGTCGCCGTGCTGGAGGGGGCGGAGTTCCTCTCGCCCATCCGACGCGAGGAGGCGGACACGCTCGAGCGCCTCGGCCTCGGCGGACACAACCGGATGGCGTGCGTAGCCCGGGCCACAGAGGGGTGCGCCGTGTCGCTGCAACCCGATCGCAACGCCAAGTCGGTACCCGCCGCTCCGGCGTTCACTCCTGATCCCACAGTCGAACGGGTGGTCATCGTGGGCAACGGCATCGCCGGCGTCACCGTCGCCGACTTCCTACGACGGGCCCACCCTGATTGCGCCATCGACATCGTCGGTGACGAACCCCATCTCCTGTACAACCGCATGGCCATCGGCAGGCTGATCCACGGACGCCAGGGCATGCAGGGCCTCTACCTGCTGCCCGAGGATTGGTACGACAACCATCGCGTCACATCCTGGCTGAACACCCGGGTTTCGTTCATCGACCGCCCGGCCCAGACCGTCCGTCTCGGTACCGGCGAAGTGCTCCCCTACGACCGTCTCGTCATCGCCTGTGGCGGCCGGAGCACCGTGCCGGCCATCGAGGGCTTCGGTCTGCTCGGCACCTTTGTGCTCCGCGAAGCCGCCGATGCCATGAAGTTGCGACAGCATGTTCAGCAGCTGGACCGGCGCATCGCGGTGGTGGCCGGTGGTGGTCTTCTCGGTCTGGAGGCGGCGCACGCCTTGCATCAACTCGGCCTCACCGTAATCGTCGCGGAGCGCTCTGACCGTCTGCTGCGTCGAGCGCTCGACCCCGCCGGATCAGCTGTTCTGCGCGCGTACTTCGAGCACCACGGCATACGGATCGTCACGAACATCGAAGTGCAGTCGGTCCACGGCGAGCAGAAGCTGGATAGCGTCGTCACCACGGACGGCGAGACCCTTCCGTGCGATGTCCTGCTCGTTGCCGCCGGTGTCACGCCCAACAACGCCCTTGCGGTCGGCGCCCAACTCGAGGTGCGTCGCGGCATCGTCGTCGACAACACCCTGCAGACGAGCGACCCTCGTGTGTATGCCGTGGGTGACGTCGCGGAGTACGAGGGGCAGATCTGGGGGCTGTGGCCTGTTGCGGTGCAGCAGGCCCGTGTCGCAGCCACCAACATCGCCGGCGGCCACGCCGAATACGAAGGTGACATCCCGGTGACGCTGCTCAAGGGTGTTGGTCTCGACATGCTGTCCTTCGGCAGGATCGAAGACCAGGAAGGAGATCTGGTCATCAGCGAGACGGCGGAGACCGGGCATCGGTATCGCAAGATCATCATCGTGGACGGCCGGATCGTCGGGGGCGTGTTCTTGGGGTATTCCGATCCCTCCCAGCAGGCGCAGGAATGGAGGGACCAGGGCGTGATTCTGAGCGATGAGACGCTGGCCACCCTCACCAGCGGGGACTGGTCGCCACTCGACGGTACGAAGCCGGTTCCCCGACTGGTGCCGGCCTGAATCGCGCCACGGACGCGATCCACCAATGTCCTCATCGCCGACCCGGAAGCGTGCCCCGTGGCACGAGGAAGGCAGTCGCGTCGGCCGTCAGCGGTAGGTGACACGCACGTCGAGGCGTTCGAGTCCGCGGAGGATCCCACTGGGTGCGTAGCGAAGCGGAGCGCCGGGAACGAGCGACACCGAAGCCAGTCGTGACGTCAGGACCTCGACGGCGACGCGGGCTTCGAGCCGCGCCAGTGCGGCGCCGAGGCAGACGTGGATCCCCTTGCCGAACGCGACATGGCGGCTCATGTCGTTGCGCTCCGGATTGAACACGTCCGGGTCGGTCCACGCCGACTCGTCTCGGTTCGCCGAGCCGAACATGACCCACAACGTTGCCCCCGCGGGAATCGTTACTCCCCCGAGGCTCGTGTCGTGACGGCAGATGCGAAACATTCCCTGGTTCGGGCTGGCGTAGCGCAACGCCTCCTCGACGACCGACGGAATCAGCGACGCATCGTCGTGCAACGTGTTCATCAGGTCCGGTTGCTCGGTGAAGATCACGAGGAGGTCGCCCATCAAGCTCGTCGTTGTCTCGCTGCCGGCGACCTGGATCTGACGGATGATCGACAGCATCTCCGCCATGTTCAGCGGTCCGCCGCTACCGCCGTCTTCGTCGGCCGGAAGCTCGGCCTCGAGGAGATCGGTGAGGAAGTCGTCTCGAGGGTGTTCTCGACGCGCCTCGAGTTGCGAAGCGAAGTAGTGCTGCTGCTCGCCGATGGTGCGCTGTGCTTCGACGCGCAAATCATCGGGGATCGACCGTCCGATCGCCGCCACCGATGCGTCGGCCCAGCGTTTGAACTCAGCCTGGTGATCGTCGGGAACCTCGAGCACGGCGGCGACCGCACGAATCGGCAGCGGTACCCCGAACTCGGTAATGAACTCGATCTCGCTCCGGCCGGCGAAGCGGTCGACCAAGTCATTGCAGATCGCCCGGATCGCCGGCTCCAGCGCGGCGATGCGCCGAGGGGTGAAGGCCGCCGAAACGAGCCGACGGTACCGGGTATGCGACGGTGGGTCCTCGGTCAGCATCGTGGACACGTTTGGCCAACCCTGCGCATCGACCTCACGCAATCGGGTGAGCAGTTCCGGCGAAACTTTCGCCGCCGGAGTGCCGAAACGTGACGAGAACGTGGAGGGGTCTCGCAGAACTGCGAGCACGTCGTCGAGCCGGGAGACGCAGTACACGTCCTCCCCCGGCCGGCCGAAACGTTCCCCGTCGAGACGCAGCACCGGAGCTTCGTTGCGCATCGCCCGGTAGTGGTCATAGGGGCACTGCTGAATCTCGGGATCGAACGGCGCAAAGCTTCGCGGATCCACCCCTGCTTCAGGCGCGTTCACCCGGTAGTCCTGATACGAGTCGTGGCATCGACGCTTCGTCGTTTCTCGCCGCCCGGGCAGGAAGGCATCGCTCCCGGCCCCGCAGCACACAACGCGTGTCGTCTCGTGATCACTTCTGCCCCCAGGCTCGGCCGAACGCGCAGATGCACGTGCTGGGGTGACCGTACCAACGCGATCGAACAGGTTCCCAGGGTCGAAGGTCCCGAATTGATCGCGCGATTAGTTTCCCGGCTGCCGCGTGCCGTTAGTGTTCGCCCGTGGCCAGTTACAAGTCGTTGTTCGCAACCGATCTTCTCGCCGGACGTCGTGCTCTGGTGACCGGAGGCGGTACCGGCATCGGCAAAGCCGTCGCCACCGAACTTGCGGCCACCGGAGCACACGTCACCATCGCCGCCCGGCGTTCCGAGGTCCTCGAAACGGCCGCCGACGACATTGCGGCGTTGACCGGTGTCCGACCCGATGTCGACCTCGTCAACATTCGCGATGTAGAAAGCGTCACCGCCCTGGCCCAGCGCCATTCCGACGTGAACCTGCTCGTCAACAACGCC
>JANOHI010000483.1:0-3671 GCA_031406385.1 Acidimicrobiia bacterium | reverse complement strand
CAGACGGGGAACCGGAGCGCTATCCGAGCATCGACCTCGATGAAGCGCGAGTGCGACGGTGTGATGTCGTGCTCGCCCCTAGTGAACCGTACCCGTTCGCCGAACGACACCGAGCGGTGCTCGAGACGGTCGCGCCGACGGTGTTCATCGATGGACGGGACCTGTTCTGGTGGGGTGTGCGGACTCCTGCCGCCGTGGTGCGGCTGCGAGAGCAGTT
Organism: Acidimicrobiia bacterium; assembly: GCA_031406385.1. Taxonomy (GTDB): domain Bacteria; phylum Actinomycetota; class Acidimicrobiia; order Acidimicrobiales; family JANYDT01; genus JANLQX01. The sequence continues at coordinate 3,454 of JANOHI010000483.1, read as the reverse complement.
GGCCGACGTCAGGCGTTGATCTGCGCGAGCCAGTCGGCGAGCGCAGGAGCTTCCGCGCCGATCGTGGTGGAGTCGCCATGGCCGGTGTGCACAATGGTGCGCGCCGGCAGGGTGAGCAGTTGTGAGCGGATGCTCTCCACGATCGTCGGGTAGTTGCTGTAGCTCCGCCCGGTGGCACCGGGACCTCCACAGAAGAGCGTGTCACCGCTGAACACGATTCCTTCGGAGGGCACATGCAGGCAGCAGCATCCAGGCGAGTGCCCGGGAGTGTGGAGAACGCCGATCTCGATCCCGGCCGAGGTAAGGGATGTGCCCGGCATGAGCGCCCGATCCGGTGATCGGTCTGGATAGACAACATCCCAGAGCATTCGATCATCGGCGTGCAGATAGATCGGCGCGTCGACCTGGTCGGACAGAGCCCCTGCGGCGTTGATGTGATCGTTGTGGCCGTGCGTGAGGACGATGGCGCGGACGTGTCGACCGTTGATCGCTTCAACGATCGGTCGATGATCGTGGGCAGCGTCGATCACGGTCACTTCGCGGTCGTTGCCGATCAGCCAGATGTTGTTGGTGACTTCCCACTCGCCGCCGTCGAGGGCGAAGACGCCAGAGGTGGTGACGAGCTCAACGGGCATGACGTTCTCCCATCTCAGAGAACGACGACGGATCGCAACACTTCGCCACGCTCCATCCGATGGAAGGCATCTTCGATGTCCTCGAGCGCGATCTTCTCGGAGACGAAGCGGTCAAGGTCGAGTCGTCCCTGGAGGTAGAGCTCGATGAGAAGTGGGAAGTCGCGCGATGGCAGGCAGTCGCCGTACCAACTCGGCTTCAACGCGCCGCCGCGACCGAAGAATTCGATCATCGGAATGTCGGGCATGCGCATGTCCGGAGTGGGGACACCGACCTGAACGACGGTGCCGGCAAGGTCGCGTGCGAAGAACGCCTGCTCCAACACCTTCGGATTCCCGACGGCTTCGATGACGACGTCGGCACCGAAGCCTCCGGTGGCCGCCTTGACCCCTTCGACCGGGTCGCCGCTCGACGCGTTCACCGTGTGCGTGGCACCGCATTCGCGGGCCCACGCGAGCTTGCGGTCGTCGAGATCGACCGCAACGATGGTGGTCGCTCCGGCGAGCTTCGCTCCCATGATCGCGGCATCGCCGACCCCGCCGCAGCCGAACACGGCCACGGTGTCGCCCCGGCCGACATTTCCGGTGAGCATCGCCGCGCCCAGACCCGCCATGACCCCGCAGCCGAGGAGCCCGGCCGTGGCGGGCGGCGCGGCCGGGTTCACCGGGGTGCACTGGCCCGCAGCTACCAAGGTCTTTTCGGCGAAAGCGCCGATGCCCAGGGCGGGAGACAGGACGGTTCCGTCGAGCAGCGTCATCTTCTGGGTGGCGTTGAACGTGGAGAAGCAGAACTGCGGCCTGCCCCGTCGGCAGCTCCTGCAGTTCCCGCACACCGCCCGCCAGTTGAGGATCACGAAATCCCCGACGGCAACGTTGGTCACCCCCTCGCCGATTGACTCGACGATTCCCGCCGCCTCGTGCCCGAGCAAGAAGGGGAAGTCGTCGTTGATACCGCCTTCGCGGTAGTGGAGATCGGTGTGGCACACGCCGCACGCCTGGATCTTGACGACGGCTTCGCCTGGGCCGGGATCGGGAATGACGATGGTCTCCATGGAGACCGGGACCTTCTTCGCCATCGCGACGATTCCTCGAACGTGCTGGGCCATAACCGCTCTCCTTCGACTGTGTTCCCGTTGCGGTCTCGTATGGAGCCGCAGTGAGCACGGTACACGCGCCCGACACATCCGTTCAGAGCAGTCGAGCTCTATCCGATGTCGAGTGTGCGTGGCGGGGTTGGCGCGCCGACACATCCGTTCAGAGAGGCGTTCAGAGCAGGCGTGCCCCCGCAGCCGGCCGAACGGTCCAGCCGATGTCGAGCGCACCGGGCTCGGTCAGAGCGACGACACATCCGCCGAAACCGCCCCCGGTGATACGGGCACCGAAGACCCCGGGGGTGGCGATGAGTTCATCGACGAGCTTGTCGACGATCGGCGTGGAGGTCTCGTAGTCGTCGCGCAGACTGCGGTGGCTCCGCGTCATGACCGCCCCTGCATCGGCGAGGTGCCCGTTGAGCAGCGCAGCAGCGAACTCATGAACGCGCGCATTCTCCGACACCACATGCCTTGCCCGACGCGCCACGACGCGATCCTCGATCGATTCGGCAGCGGCGAGCGTGGCGAGTCGCAGCGGACCGATCAGCGATTCTGCGGCGGCGCACTGCGCGACCCGGGTCGGGTACCCGGACCCGGACAGCGTGCGCTCCTGGCCGGAGTGGATCACCACGATGTCGGCGTTCTCGGGAACATCGACGTAGGTCAGCGACAGGTCGTGGCAGTCCATGATCATTGCCTTGCCCTCCCTCCCTCCGGCGCTGGCCAGCTGATCGAGGATTCCGCACGGGACACCCGAAGCCACCCGCTCGGCGCGCTGGCAGAGTTGGGCCAGTTCGAGAACTGACCCTTCGAAGCCGAGCGCAAGTGCGAGCGCCACTTCGAAGGCTGCGCTCGACGACAGCCCGGCGCCGATCGGGATCGTCGTGTCCGTGTGGCCCCGAAAGCCAGTGCGGGGATGCAGTTCGCTCACCACTCCAGCGACATAGCGACCCCACGACGGGGTCACCGCGGCAGGGTCGTCGACATCGATCGGAATACGGACGGGATCCGGCTCGGCGGCGGAGTCGAGGTGCACGATGCCGTCGCCGGTCGGTTCGCCGGTGATGGTGGTCGCCATGTCGATCGCCATCGGGAGACAGAAGCCACCCGTGTAGTCGGTGTGGTCACCGATGATATTGACCCGCCCAGGGGCGACGGCGCGTACGGAATGCATGAACCCAGTCTGCCGCCCCGCCGCTTCTGCCGCTCCTGTCGGTCCAACGAGTTCGGTCCGCTTCATCAACTTTGACGATGGCGATGCGGGACGGAAGGGTCGATGCGTGGTCCATGAGTCGTCTGAAACGAATCGCTCGCGGGTCGGCCCTGTCGCCTCCGAGCGCGGTTGTGACGCACGACGTTGACGAGCTTCTCGAAGGTGCGACGGACGACTCCCGTGCGGTGATTGCGCCGTCGATCCTCGTGGGGCCAACGGGGATACGTGTCGATCCGCAAGACCCTGCCAACGTGCAGCGTTCCAAGCTGTATGCCGGGTGGTGGCTGCCCGAAGACGTGACGTCTTGGTCGGAGATCCCGGAGCCCGAACAAGGTGAGCCGATCAAGGAACGCCCGCTGACAGTTCAGGAGCTCATGCGGAGAGAGCGGGAGTTCCACCTGTACGGACGGGGCGCCGGCGGAAAGCACGTACCCGATCACGCGCCGCGGCTTCTCGGGTTCATCATCGACGTGCTGATCTATTTCGTCGTGATCGTCGGGTACAAGCTGCTCGTCGGC
>JANOHI010000437.1:0-3023 GCA_031406385.1 Acidimicrobiia bacterium | reverse complement strand
TCATCGAGGCGGCCCGCGTCGATGGCGCCACCCACCTGCAGATCTTCTACAAGCTGGTACTGCCCCTGTCGGTTCCTGCCGTCGCGTCGCTGTGCATCTTCCAGTTCGTCTACATCTGGAACGACTACCTCGTCGGCGTCGTGTTCGGCGGGTCGAAGAACACACCGATCATCGCGAAGATGGTCGAGGTCACCGGCTCCAGGGGTCAGTCGTGGCACCTGCTCACCGCCGCCGGCTTCGTGTCGATGGTGGTCCCCGTGGCGGTGTTCCTGGCCATGCAGAGGTTCTTCGTGCGGGGTCTGCTCGCCGGGTCGGTCAAGGGCTGATCCGACTTCCACTCCCCGGTCCGGGCTGCTCAGCGCAGCAGGGACCGGGCGAGCCCGAGCGGGTCGCCGGTTGCCAGGCGGCGCTGCAGGCGCGGGCCGGCGTTGCGGAACACCTTCCACATCGCCGACGCCATCTCGCCCGATCCCGCCTCACCGCCGAGGTAGGTCGCCGTGACCGCCGGGCTCAGTCGGAAGAACGCGTCGAAGAACGACCGGAGGTCGCGCTGATTCATCGTGAGTACTCGTTCGAGTCCGTACGTCTCGAGCCGCCTCGCCTTCACCCGGTCGTCACTCCACAGCGACCCCCAGATCTGACGGGCTGCATTGTCGAGGCCCACCCCCGGGCTCCCGAGTTGTGTTGCGATCGCCGCGGCGATCCGTGGCGCCGACCTTAGGGATGCGGCCACGGAATAGCCGGTCGCAGGATGAACGAGTGAGGCCGCCGCCCCCAGTCCGATGGCGCGTTGAGCCCGGTTTGGGAGCGGCACATCCATCGGGAACGACACCCGCTCGATCCCGTGGACGTGCGTGACGACGAGACCATCGGCGCGCAGACGATCGTGGAGGCGCCGCTCAAGTTCATCGAATCCGAGCGCAGGGCGACTGGCGAGGGCGGTTTCCTCCACCAGCCACCGTCCATCGATCGGCAGGGTGTACCCGAACGTGGGGAAGGTGCGGTCGGGTCCACGCCAATCCATGAGCGTGCACTGGCCGTCGGCAAGTGGGGGCCGTTCGAACTCGGCGATGATCCCGTACGCCACCTGGAACGCCGTGGGCGCGGTCCGCTCCTCTCGGGCGATGAAGCTCGAGGCCGCGCCGGACCCGTCGAGGATCAAGGAGGAGCGGAGCGCCTTTCCCCCGGTGACGTCGACGGTGGTTCCGGAACGGTCATGGGTGACGTGTGTTGCCGTGCCGCGTCGTACCGCGAAGGACCCGTCCTCGGCTGTTGCCTGCAACGCCGAACCGAGTGCGGCGTTGTCGAACCGTCCGTAGGGGCGCCCAGCCACCTGATCGCGGTCACCGATCACCCTGGCGGTATCGAACACCTGCGCCCAGACGTCGACGCCGGACAGGAGCTGCGCGACGGCGGCATCGATCTGGTCGACCCACGTTCCGTACGTGTTGGTCCAGATGCGATCAGGGTCCGGCGCGACGAGCGTGACGCTCAGTCCGGTCGGCGCCAGCGCGGCGGCCGCGGCCCACGCCGCCGGGCCCGAGCCGAGAATGACGATGTCGGTCGCCTTGGCCACTCAACCATCTTGGCCGTTTTGTGGGTGAACCCGTTCGGGTCAGCTCGGGTTCCTGATCACGTTCAGCTGGCTCATCGCGATCAGATCACGGAACTGCTTCTCCATACCCTGCGGCGACCCGTCGAGGAAGAGCACGTTGCCCTGACCGTTCTCGGCCACGTGGCGGATCGCCTCGGTCCACATCGCGAACAAGATGAGGGCGGTATCGACGTTTTCCGCCTCGAGTTGTTTGGCTGACTCGGCCAGCCCCTTGGCCACTTCCTCACGGAACAGCGCCACGCCCTGACCACGGAGCTGCGATGCGTTGCGTTCCGCCGACGCAGCGATCTGGATGGCGTTGCCCTCGGCCTCGGCCTCCTTCGTCTTGCGGATGAGGAGCGCATCGCCTTCGTTGGTCGCCGCCGCCTTCAGGTTGTTCGACGCCACGACCTGAGCCATCGACTGGGTGATCACCGCGTCGAACGTGATGTCGTTGAGCGCAAGGTCGATGAGGTGGTAGCCCCAGCCTTCGAGGGTGGCATCGAGCTGGTCCTTGACCTCTTCGACGATTTCACGGCGCAGGCCGAGGATCTCGGCTTGGCGTTTTGTGGCGACGAATCCGCGAGTCGAGCCCTCGATGGTCCTGATGAGCGCCGTTGAGAAGTCATCGGCGCTTTGGAACTTGAAGGCGACGTTTTTCAGCGTCTCCTCCTTCTCGTTGAACACCGCGTAGAGCAGCATCGCCTTGAAGTAGACGTTCGCCTGGTCCTGGGTGATGGCCTGGAACTCGATCTCGATGGAACGGTTCTGGATCGAGATCCGGCGGGAGATCTTCTCGATGAGGGGGATGATGAAGTTGAGTCCGGGACGGAGGATGCGGCGGTACTTGCCGAAGATGGTGACGACGGCGATGTTGCCCTGCTCCACCGTCTTGACCGAGAGCACGATGAGCAAAAGGAGAAGGCCAAGTATTACGAGGACGGCAGGACCCATCGACACAAACCTCCGCACGATACGAACGGGTGCCGTACCGCACTGCGAACGTATACCAAGGTGGCAGAGTCCGGCGCTCAGTCGCTAGTAGAAGCCCTCTCGACGGGCATAACGGGCCGCCCGTTCGCTGTCGTACGCAGAGGCGTCGAAATCCGGGTCGACGTTGGCCTTGATGATCTTCAGGATCGCCCCGTTCGTCGGCAAGCTGGCCCGGTCCTGAAACGCTGCGGGATCCCACAGCTGTGAGCGGATGAACGCCTTCGAGCACTGGGTGTAGGCCTCCTCGATCTCGACCACGATGCCGAGACGGGGAAGTTTGCCTTCATGAATGCTCGGGGCAAGCAACTCGGCGTCGTCGGTGATCCACGCCCGGCCGTTCACGCGGAAGGTGTCGGTGACTCCGGGAAGGAAGAACAACAGTCCGACCTGTGGGTTGGTGATGATGTTGCGGAGCGTGTCGGCGATGCGGTTGCCG
>JANOHI010000338.1:0-27353 GCA_031406385.1 Acidimicrobiia bacterium | reverse complement strand
GTCGCAGGTTCGATCCCTGCTCTCGGAGCACCACGAACGGCGAGAACTTCGGTTCTCGCCTTCGTCGTCTCTGTGGCCTTGCCACACACGGGGCGGCCCCCGCTAGCGCTCGTCCAGCCAGATCGGGGCTCGATCAAGAAGGAATCGGCTCACCCGCAGGCAGCCGTCGAACACGTCGCACAACAGCTCCTCACCGGCAAAGATCCTGGCCAGCGATACCGGACGCTTTGCCACGATGGTCAATGAGCGCTGCGGGGCGTCGGTGACCGAGGCGAACGAGTCGATTGCCGACACCTCGACCGGGAAGTCGGGACCGGCGATACCGGCGAGCTCCGTGGCCAGCACGAGCAGGTCCGGCGGCTGGGGCAGCGGCGGCAGAGCCCAGGTCAGGGTGAGCGGGAAGTAGAACTCGTCGGGCGGGTCGGAATCCTCGCCGATCTCGTTCACCTTGTCCTCGAACGACAGCAGCACCCGAGGGTCAACTTCCAGGGTCAGATGCAAGTCGAGGGGCCCGTTGCAACCCTCCTCGGGATGGAGGTCGACCTCCCAAGCCTGGCGAAGTGAGTACGTCTCGACGAGATGACGCTCGTCGTGCACGTGGAAGCCGTGGTCGACGGTGGCGTGGTCCTTCAGGTCGGCGATGTAGCCCGCTACGTCGATTACGGCCATCACTCCCCCCTGGGAGTGCCACACGAAGGACGACGACTTGGGAGTGTCCGCATCAACCGCCGAGCCTACGCACGTCGGACCCATCGTGCGCGGCGTAGGCCCTGCAAATAGGTGCTCAACCGACCCACGGTCTTCTTCAGACGCAACGGCTCGGGCAGGTGATCGCCGATCGTGGCGAGGCACGACCACACCTTGACCGAAGCCGGATCGCGGCCAGCGCGCTCAGCTGCCGACTTCACGATTCGGACGCAACGCTCCAGGGTCTCGTCGGTGAAGAAGGTGTGGAGGACAACCTCATCGAACGCGCGGCCGCCGAGTTCGAGCGAGTTCGGGCCGAACGCCACGAGGCCGAGCGGGATGTCTTCGCGAAAGCTCGGGTCGAGACGGAGCACCGGGAATCGACCGGCCGGTCCGTCGTGGCCAATGATCGTTTCGCCGTTCCACAGCCGACGCATCAGCCCAGCGAAGTCCTCCATCTGCGCCGTGGTGATGCGCGGAATTCCATAGGTGTCAAAGAGACGTTCGATGCCGCGGCCGATACCCAGGGTGAACCGTCCTCCGGTGAGTCGGTGCATCGTGGTTGCGTATGACGCGGTGACGATCGGGTGACGCACGTTGTGGTTCGTCGTGGCCGTGGAGATAGCGATCCACTCCGACGCAACCGCAGCAGCACCCGACAGGGTCACCGCTTCCTTGACGTTCCAACGCTCGGAGATGAACGCTCGCCCCAGTCCGAGGCGCTCGGCGTCGCGGAGCTCCTCGACCAGCGCACGCGGGCTGTCGGGCGCACCGGCGAGCAGGTAGAAGCCGAGTTCCGAGTGGTCATTGACGCCGTCGTCGACCCGGTCAATGTAGGCCAGCCCGAACAGTTCGAAGGGACCGAACGGCCGTTGGCGGAGTCTCGACTCAACTTCGGCGCCGGACCAGTCGAAAGAGTGTGTGGCCCGCCGCGCCCGCGCTGCGGCCGACACCCCGTCCGTACTCCCTGCCGCACACAACGCCGACCGAGGTCGAGGTCATTCAGCCAACAATGAACCGAGTCGCCCCGAACGCCCGCCGCGAGCTCGGCCGGCCGGACAAGCGGCGGAGGTTCAGCCAGCGCGAGTGAACGCCACCGCGCCAAGGAGCGTGCCGATCGCGCCGAGCGACGCCATCACTCCGCCGAGGGCCAAGGCCCACTTCATCTTCACCAGCGAATGCAGAGCTGCTCCCGCGCCGGTGATCAGAAAGCACGTCATTTTGAAGCCAAACCACGCTTTGGAAGACGACGGGTAGGCATCGAAGTCGATGATGAGCGCGTTCCAGATGCCGGTGAATAGCAGAACGACGTAGGCCGGCCACGCCAGCAGCGCGAAGCGGTTGGCGATCTGGCGGGGAGCGTCGGGACCGAGCGTTCGGACCGTCGGGAGCAAGCCACCGAGCACGACCTGTCCGCCGACCCACACGGTTGCGGCAAGCACGTGGATGAACACCCGGGCGGTTTCGGCAGTCAGAGTCACGGCGACACGGTACCGGCTCAGGCCCGCGCGCTCCGGCGCAGCTACGACGACTGCCCAAGAAACGCGAGCACGGCTGCGGCGATCTCCCCCGGCCGTTCGGGCAGCATGGCGTGACCGGCTCCGGTGATCTCCACCAACGTTGCACAATCGGTATGGTCGGCCACGTAGCGACGGCCGTTCTCGGGAACGGCGAGTACATCGTCAAGAGCCTGCACGACCAGCACCCGCGGCGCGACCGCATCCCACCAAACGGCACGGTCCGTCCGCACCACCGCACCGCTCTGGTACCGGGCGACGACCGGCATCCAGCCCCCGCTCCAAACGGACGGATCGTTCCCGTCGGCGAAGAAGGCACGGCGGACGTGACCCAGATGCTCGGACCGTGGCAGTGACTCGTCGAAACACGAGCGGAGCGAGTGATCGATCGAAGGTGCGATCGGGACGTATCCGCCGGCGGCAAGAAGGGTGAGTGTTGCCACCCGAGCCGAGTGATCCGCAGTGAACATGCGGGCGAGCCGGTTTCCGAACGCGTGACCGATGATATGCGCGCTGTCGATTGCCCATTCGTCCATGGTGCGGCGAACCTCATCGGCGAGGTCATGGAGTGTCGGTTCGCCCTCCCACGATGGCAACGGGTCGAGCGCATGAGGATCGAACCCAGCCTCGCGGAGGCATGCGCACAACGCATCGAAGTCCGACGCCGGCCGGCCGAGCGACGGAAGCAATACGACGTGACGTGTCGCGGCGTCCACGTCAGCGACCGACCTCGTGCAGCTCGATGCGGTTCCCCCACGGATCACGCACGAACGCTTGCCGCGCGGTGCCGGCGCTGGCTATCGAGGTGACGGCGATCCCGGCTCCGCTCATGTCGGCGACGGCGTCGTCGAGGTCGGGCACCAGAATCGCCACATGATCGCCGTCGGGCGCGCGCGGCGTACCGACGACGAGATGGAACTGCTGCGCCCCGACATCGAGCCAAGCTCCGGGGAATGGGAAATCCGGACGGTCCGTTCGTTCGGTCAAGCCAAGCAGACCGCAGTAGAAGGCCATGGCCTCATCACGATCGCCGACCGTGATGTTCACGTGATGAATGCCCTGGGGACGAAGGCTCACAGCACGACTTCGATCCATCGGGGTAGGAGGGTCGTCACGCCTCCATCATCCACCGAACACCGCGTTCCGTCCATCAAGGCCTGCGCGCCTCCATCCGTGGGCCAGCAGGCAGGCGCAGGCCGGGCAGGATCGGTTTTCACGTCCTTTCCTGGCCGGTGCACGTGACCTCGTCCGGAATACGCATCGGACAGAGTCGGGTGCCGTGGAAAACTGAAGCCACTATGTCGCTTCTCTCCTCTGTCGAAATGGCCCCCCGGGATCCAATCCTGGGCCTGAACGAGCAGTTCAACGCCGATACCAACCCCAACAAGGTGAACCTCGGCGTGGGCGTCTACACCGACGAGAACGGCAAACTTCCGCTGCTCACATGTGTTGCCGCAGCCGAGAAGGCCATGGCCGCTGAGCTGAAGACCCGCGGTTACCTACCGATCGACGGCCTGGCCAGCTACGACAGGGCCGTGCAGCATCTCGTGTTCGGCGAGGAAACTCCGGCGGTCACCGAAGGCCGCATTGCGACCGTCCAGGCGCTCGGTGGCACCGGCGGGCTCAAGGTCGGCGCCGATTTCCTTCGCCGTCTCCTTCCCGAAGCGAAGGTCCTCATCAGCGACCCGAGCTGGGAGAACCATCGGGCGCTGTTCACCAACGCCGGCTTCACCGTGGAGAACTACCCCTACTACGACGCCGCCACCCGAGGCGTCGACGTCGACGCCATGATCGCGGCGCTCGACACCACCCCAGCCGGAACCATCGTCGTGCTGCACGCGTGCTGCCACAACCCGACCGGCTACGACCTCATCCCGGCCGACTGGGACCGGGTGATCGAGTCAGTCGCCTCACGCGGCCTCGTGCCGTTCCTCGACATGGCCTACCAGGGCTTCGGCGACGGCATCGCCGAAGACGGCGCCGTCGTGCGTTCTTTCCTCGCCTCCGGACTCGATTTTCTGGTGTCGACGAGTTTCTCGAAGAGCTTCTCGCTCTACGGCGAGCGGGTCGGCGCGCTGAGCATCGTCTGCGCCGACCGCGACGAGGCCGCTCGTGTGCTCAGCCAGCTCAAGATCGCCGTGCGCACGAACTACTCGAACCCCCCGACGCACGGAGCGCAGATCGTCTCGACGGTACTGACGACGCCCGATCTTCGGGCGATGTGGGAGGACGAGCTCGCCGGGATGCGCGTCCGAATCAAGGAGATGCGCAGCGCTCTCGTCGACGGTCTCCACCGCGCCGGTGTCACCTCCGACCTGAGCTACATCACCAACCAGCGCGGAATGTTCTCCTACTCCGGTCTCACGCCGGCGCAGATGCAACGCCTGCGCTCGGAGTTCGGCATCTACGGCGTCGACACCGGCCGCATCTGTGTGGCCGCAGTCAACCTCCACAACCTCGACGCCGTCTGCGAAGCCATCGCCAAGGTGATGGCCGACTGACCTTCAGCGACGGTTTGTCGGGCTTCGGAACGCGGCGACCTCATTCGCTGCTTCCCATAGCCTTTCGCCTCCTGCTGGGTGATGGCCAACTGACCTTCAGACGTTGTCCGGGCTTCGCAGCACAGCGACCTCGTAGGCTGACCCCATGGCTGACCCCATGGCTGAACCGGTTGTCGTGACCCGCCGCATTGCTGCGTCGCCCGAGCGTGTCTGGGCGTTGATCACTGATGTCACCCGCATGGGCGAATGGTCACCGGAAACCACCGGGTGCAGGTGGATCGGCAAAGTAAAGGGCCCCGAAGTCGGTGCTCGATTCGTCGGCCAGAACCGAAACCGGAAGCGGCGGTGGGCGACCCCGTGCGTGGTCACCGAGTCGTCGCCCGGACGAAGGTTCGGCTTCCGCGTCAACGTCGGTCCGATCAAGATTGCTACGTGGACATACGATATTGCCCCGACCGACGACGGCGGTTGCGTTGTGACCGAGTCCACGGTGAATCTGGAGAACAAGGCGTTCGCCAAGATGGGTGACCTGATGACGAACGTGGAGAACCGCGCCGAGCACAACCGCGCCACCATAGCAGTCACCCTGGACCGACTCGCCGCCGCAGCGGAGTCGGCCTAGTTCACTTCCGGCGGAGCGTGCAGCCGTGGTCGCTCCAGGAGCGACCGAACGCACACTCTCTCGCGAGCGGGGCGTCGAAACGTCAGCTACCGGACCAGTTCGGTGCGCGCTTTTCAGCGAAGGCGCGCGGGCCTTCCTTGGCGTCGTTCGACGTGAAGACCTTGCCCATGAACGGGCCCTGGATCGCCCAGAACTCCTCCTCAGTGGCGTCGAGACTGGCCCGCACCAACTGCTTCGACGCGGCCACGCCCAGCGGTGCGTTCTTGGCAATCCGCTCGGCCAACGCAATGGCGACGGCCAGTGACTCGCCCTTCTCCGCAAGCCGGGCCACGAGCCCGTAACCGTGGGCCTGCTCGGCAGTGATCGGGTCGGCCGTGAGAGCAAGTTCCATCGCCACGCCGTAGGGAAGGAAACGGGGGAGGCGAAGGAGCCCGCCACCGGCCGCGAACAGGCCGACTCCGACCTCGGGAATGCCGATCTTGACGCCCTTTGCCGCCACGAGGAGATCGCATGCGAGGGCGAGCTCGAGGCCGCCGGCGAGCGCAAACCCTTCGATCGCGGCGATAAGCGGCTTCTTCGAACCGTTGCGGATGAACACGTCCATCCCGACCGGGCCACCCTCGGTGGCAAACGCCTTCAGATCCATCCCGGCGCAAAACCCCCGACCGGCGCCCGTGAGCACACCGACGGTCAGACCCGCGTCGCCGTCGAGCTGCTCAACGGCGCGCAGCAGGCCCTGGGCGAGCGCGGTGTTGATGGCGTTCATCGCCTCGGGGCGATTCAGCGTGATCACAAGGACGCGACCACGGACTTCGGTCAGGACAGCGGGAGGAGTTTCGTCAGACATGGCGGCGAGAGTACGACAACACCGACCCCTGCAAGCAGTCCGCTGCCGGTCGGCCCGGCTCCCCGCCCCGCTCAGCCCTCGAAGCGGCACTCCCACGTGCCCGACAGCGCCGGCGAGCCCTCGTGGACGAACTCGCCTGACATCTCGTCGTCGTAGACGAAAACCGTCGCCAAATGCGCGTGCGGGCCGGTGGCATCGGTCCAGGCGAGGTCCGCCGCGTAGCTCCCGGGCCCTTCGTAGGAACCCTGCGTGACGAGGGAGAACGACGTGATCCTTGCCTCATCCGCCGCCGAGTAGCTCACCTCGAACGACTCGCCGTCGACCACCGTGCCGGGGCCCGAGCAGAACGCTCCCTCGGTCTCGGGCGTCACCGTGCCGGCCAGGGAGTCCGGAGCGACGAAGTCGACCGTGATCGACGCGAGCGTATTCCCCGCGTCTGCGCGGCGGGTCGCCAACGCGGCCTCCGAACTCGACGCGGCAACGGCAATCGGGCCTTCGCCCGTCGAAGAGCCCGAGTCAACAACGGTCGGGGTCTCGACCACCGTCCCGACCACCGTCTCGACACCGTCGGAACCGCCCGAACAACCAGCGAGCCCGATCATCAGCGCGGCCGAGGCGACAAGGCGGACGAGAAACGGAGTACCAGGGCGCCGGAGCATGCCCCATTCTCTCCCAGCCGCATCCGCAGTCGGTCCGCCGTGCAGCGTTGGACCGTTTTGCGGCAAAACGCCTCCCAGCGTCGTTGGGAGGCGTTTTGCCCCAATATCTAGGGGCAACCTCTCTCCCACGCAATGGGCCACCTCGGTGCAGTGGAGCGGGTTGAGCCGTTCGACCTACACAGGGCCCTGGCCGGGCGGCCGATGGACAACACGTGCCGGATCTCCCACCCGCTGTTCCCCCACGCCACCGGGTGGCCGACACCGCCCCCGTCATCCTCGGTGCCGTGGGATCAGCCGTCGCCGTCGGCGCACTGATCCACCTCAACGCCAGCCCCGCCCGGCTGGGCGTGCTCATCGGTGGCGTCGCGGTCACCTTTGCCTCCCTCGCCGTCGCCTCGGCGAGACTGATCGGCCAGGACCGACGTTCGCGCCGCCGCAGCGCCATCCTCGACGCAACGTCGAGCGATGTCCTCCTGATCTTGTCGAACGACCGAATCGTCCAGGCCGGAGGGGCAACGCTCAGACTTCTCGGCTGCGCGCCCGAGGCGTTGCTCGGCAGCGATGCCCGTGTCGTCCTGCCGTTCGCCGACTCGGGCGACTTCGAACGCCTGATCCTGCGCGGCCACACCGACCGGCCCAAGCCCGTGGTGGCCGAGAACGTGCGCCTGCAACTCCACGACGGGCGCACCCCCACCGTCGACCTCGTTGTGCACCAGCCCGGCGACGCATGCATTGACGACACCATTGTGCGACTCGTCGATGCCACCGACCGATACCATCTGCGCGAGCGGCTTGGCAATGTAGGCGCCGTGGACCCGGTCAGCGGACTCGCCAACCGTGAGCGCACCATCGAACTCGGCTCCGCCGCGCTGCACCGAGCCAAACGCACCGGGGAACACCTCGCCGTTCTGGCTGTCCACCTCGACGGGCTTCTCGCGATCGCCGAGACCTTCGGGAGCCACGTCGCCGACGAGGTCGTGCGGGTGAGCTCCACCCGACTGGCGACTGCGCTGCGAACCGAGGACCTGCGCGGACGCCACGACGAGGATGTGCTTGTCGCCGTGGCCGGTGGCATGGCCCAAGACATCGGCCGCGGATACGCGGTAGACGTCGCTGACCGGGTGACGGAATCCCTTTCCTCACCGATCTACTTCGACGGTCATACCCTCCAGCTGCGCCCGTGGATCGGCATCGCCCACCGGGCGAAGACCTCGGGAAACCCGCAGATCGAGGACCTGTTGAGCGAAGCACTCCACAGCATGGAAGAAGTCCGTCGGGCAACAACACGCTGGGCGGCACTCGACTGACGCATCGCCGCAGAAGTTGTTGCCGGAGCCTTACTCCTCCAGATACTCCTTGAGGCGCTGGCTACGCTGGGGATGGCGCAGCTTCGCCAACGTCTTCGTTTCGATCTGGCGGATCCGCTCTCGGGTCACGTTGAACTCCTTGCCGACCTGCTCGAGCGTGCGCGGTTGGCCATCGTCGAGGCCGAAGCGACGACGCACCACCTCCCTCTCACGTTCGTTCAACTCTGACAGCGCACGATCGACGGCTTGGCGGCGGACCTTCTTCACGGCTTCTTCGGCCGGAGCGATTGCACTTTCGTCCTCGATGAAATCGCCGAGCGTGCTGCCGTCGTCCTCACCGACCGGCGACTCCAGCGACACGGGGTCATAGGCCATGCGCTGCAGCTCACGGACCCGTTCAGGCGTGAGATCGACGCGTGCGGCAATCTCGGCGGTGGTTGGCTCCCGGCCCAGTTCCTGGAGCATCTCGCGCTGCGTGCGGGTGACGAGCAGGATCACGTCGACCATGTGCACCGGGATGCGGATGGTACGGGCCTGGTCGGCGATCGCCCGCGTGATTGCCTGGCGGATCCACCATGTGGCGTAGGTGGAGAACTTGAAGCCCTTGGTGTGATCGAAACGCTCGACGGCACGCATCAGACCGAGGTTGCCCTCCTGGATCAGATCGAGCAGCGTCATGCCGCGGCCGGCGTAACGCTTGGCGATCGACACGACGAGACGCAGGTTCGCCTCGGTGAGCTCCTCCTTGGCCCGCAGACCGTCTTTGACGGTCCGGTCCAGCTGTCGACGGGCAGCGAAGGTCAGCCCTTCGAGCGCATTGTCGGCGGCGAGCTCGGCGAGCTTCGTCTCCGCAGTGATGCCGGCGGCAATGCGGGTGGCAAGTGCGACCTCGCCTTCGGCGTTGAGAAGTGAAACGCGCCCGATCTCACGGAGGTATTGGCGAACCGGATCAGCCGACGAACTGGCGCGACCCATGTAGGTCGAACGGAACGTTCCGTCATTCCCATCGTCCACGTGGCGCTTCTCGGCCGACCCGTCGTCGGGGAACTCACTCACGCTCGATGTCCCCATGCTGCCAGCCAGGGTACCAACAGGCCGAGGGCCTCGACCCGCGTTGCATGATCCGCGTCGTGGAGACGGGCATGGAGGTGCTTCAGGTGGGCCACCGCGCTCACGTCGACCCGGGCATCGTCGACGCCCGCGGCCGCAGCTGCGGCAAGGTCGGCGATGGCTCGCGACGTGGCGTTGGCAACCACCCGCGACACCGCATCGTCGGGCTCGGCATCGGGAGTCGGCATCTCCACGGCCAGGCGGTAGAGAAGACTGAGCGCGGCCAACTCGGTGGGATCGCTCCCCCTGCTCTCGACTAATTCCGCGGTCGCCGGAAGGTCCGGCTCCTCCACGATCAGATCGAAGGCCGTGCGAAGAAGGGGATCGACGAACAGAACCGATTCCAGCCACGGCAGCACGCGGCCCGGCTCAGCGATGACCCACCGCAGCACCTCGAGTTCCGCTGAGCGGGAATGGTCAGATGCCGCTCGGGCGACGAGCGATGCCGACGATGCGCGGCCCTGGTTACGCGACGCAGCGGCGCCATTCGGTCGACGCGGTGTCGACGACCAGCCCGTTTGCCCGGATCGGCCCTGCTGGCCCGGACGGCTTCGGTGATCCGGTGCTCGTTCGGCACCAGTTCGTCCCCACGGCTCCTCCGGTCGCGGGCCGTCGTTGTCGTCCATCGGTGGCGCAAACTCGCTTGGGGGCTCGTTGGCGATGGCCCGGCCCCCGCTCTGATCGTGCGACGACTCACCGCGCAGGGCCCGACCGGGTTCCCGATCGGGTGCCGGTGTGACGGTCGACGAAGCCGCAACCCCGTTGGCCGCCGCTGGAGTCGGGGGTGGACGACCGGTGAAGGTGGGCTCGCGGCCGTCTCTGGTCGATCGGACGGGACCTCCCGGACGGCTCGAACCCGACCTCGGCGCTGCGGAGCGCCCCGGACTCGACGACGCTCCGGGAAGGTACTTCGTGGGATCGGCGAGCACGGCCGAAACCGTCTCCGATGACACCTGGCACCGCATAGCGACGTCGTTAAGGTATTGCTCGCGCACCACCGCGCTCGGGTGCTCGAACACGATCGCCACGGCGCTCTCGAATGCTCGCGCCCTCCCTTCGAGGGTGGTCAGGTTGGCCTTCGCGAGAAGGCGCTCAATGCGAAACCGGAGGAAGGGCTGAGCATCGCGCACGGCCGCGGCCAGCCGCTCCGGATCGCGTTGGGCCAGCTCGGCTGGATCCTCACCGGCCGGAAGAGCCACAACAAAGAGGTCGATTTCGTACTTGCGCTCCCACGCGTAGAACTTTTCGGCGGCATTCTGTCCAGCGGCATCGGCGTCGTAGGCCAGCACAATGCGTCGGGCGAAGTTCTTCAGGATCTGAAAGTGCTCATCGGCCAGAGCCGTGCCGCAGGTGGCGACGGCCCGCGGTAGCCCGCTACGGTGGAACGCAATCACGTCGGTGTAGCCCTCGCAGACGATGACCTCGCCCTGCTCGACGATCTGGCTTTTCGCCCAGTTCAGGCCATAGAGCACTCGGCTCTTGGAGTACAGCTTCGTCTCCGACGAGTTCTTGTACTTGGGACCTTCGGCATCAGGCATCTTGCGCCCACCGAAAGCGATCGGCTGTCCTTGCGTATCGAAGATCGGAAAGAGGATCCGACTCTGAAAGAAATCGTTGAGCTTGCCGATCTTTGACACGTAGCCGAGCCCGGTGTCGCGGGCGACATCGGCGGGAAGGTGCAACCCCCTGCACAGCGTGTCCCAGCCCTCGGGCGCCCAGCCGATCTTGAACCGGCGGATCGCCTCGCCGTCGTAACCCCGACTGCGCAGGTACTTACGCGCCGCAGCAGCGTCAGGGCCGGTCAGAAGACGTTCGTGGTACCAGTCGGCGGCTTTGGCCGTGGCTTCGAGGAGTTGCGTGCGCTTGACCCGATCCTTGGACGCCGCCTCGGAGTCGTAGCGCAGGGCGATATTGGCCTTGGCCGCCAGCTTCTCGATCGCCGCGCTGAAATCGAGGTGCTCGATCTCCCGCAGGAACGTAATCACGTCTCCCTTGGCCTGGCACCCGAAGCAGTAGTACGTACCCTTTTCGGGGCTGACGGAGAACGACGGTGACTTTTCCCCGTGGAACGGGCACAGTCCGCTGTAATTGCGGCCGACCCGCTTCAGAGCAACATGCTCGGAGATCACGGCGATGACATCAGTCGCCGCCCTGACCCGCACGATGTCCTCCTCCAAAATCCCCACCGACCAAGTATGCAACGGGGCCGGTGACGATTGGCCCGCCGCCTCTGCTCAATCCTTGCCGGCGGCCGCGCGAGGCTTGCGCCGAACGCGGATCTGACCAACGTCGATCGGCTCCCGAGTGCGGGCGTCGACCACGATCGGCACAATCGTCTCGCCCGATTCCCTGTCGGTGATTCGCAGAACCGAACCACGCCCTTGCGGTCCACCGTCGAACATCCATCGGTCGCCCCAGGTCCACATCGCCGCAATCACGTCGAAGAACTCCCGGCCCTTCTGCGTCGGGAGATATTCGTAGCGGGGGGGATTGGGCTGATACTGCACCCGTTCGAGCAGCCCTTCGTCGACGAGCCGGTTGAGTCGTTGGGTCAGGGTGGTGCGGCTCACCCCGAGACTGGTCTGGAGGTCCTCGAAACGCCGAACACCGAACAGCACCGTTCGCAACACCATCGGCGTCCACCAGTCACCGAGGAGGTCAGTCGTTCGGGCCACGGGACAGACATCCTGATCAAAGCGTGTCCGGCGCATAGTCCTACGACTGTACTGACTCCGGCGGGTCGAACGTCGACGGAGTCGCCGGGGGTTTCGTTCTCCCGGTCGCTGGTGGACTGACTCGCGCCCTTACACGGACGGAACCTCTCCGCTGATCGCCTCGACGCGCGCCGGCACGTGCTTGTGAAAAGGGGTGCCGGCGATTGGGTCGCACCACGACGAGTCGGTGAGTTCGTTCGGGGCGACGCCCCGGACATCGTCGGACGTTCCGACGCCCATCCCATTCGGTAGCGACATATGCCCTGCGCGCATACGATCGTTGACCTCCACAAGCACCTCAGCCGAGCCTCGATGGGTCGTGAGGCGCGCCCGACCTCCATCGACGAGGCCGTACGTGTCGGCGTCGGCCGGCGACACCCGTAACGCGCCGTCGGCATCTTTCTTCCGCCACGTGTTGTCCCGGAAGATCGTGTTCGCCGTGAAGCTCCGACGCTCCCCCGCCGACAGCACGATCGGGAAGTCCGGAACGCTCGGAGGATGCAACGCGCCGGCCGACAGGTCATCGAGCATTGCTCGCAACTCGGGAACGTCGAGCGAGATCTTCCCGTCGTCGGTCTTCACCCGACGCCACGAATCGTCGTGTTCGTCGATGCAGAAGGTGACACCATGTTCCCCCTCGATGATTGCGTCAAACAGTTTCTCCCCCGGCTCCAGCCCATCGCCGGTGAACCCCGCCCGGGCGACACCAGCGGGATTGGACATCGCGCAGCGGTGCGCCGCACCCCACAGCAGCGCTCCCGAGGCGAGGCCCGCAGGCAGCGTGGGCCCAAGGGTGCGGAACAGCACGAGCGGGGCCATCTCGCCGAGCTCCGGGTCGGCCGTCGTCGCTGTGAAGAACGCTTCGCCATAGGCCCCTCGGCCCTTCGCCGCGGCCTCGTGCAACGGCGCCAGCTTCTCCGACGACATGTAGCCCATGGCCTCGACGAGCCGCGCATGGATTTCCGGCTCGACCAGCGTGCCGGGAAGCGGCTCGAGGATGGGATGACGGAGGTGGAACACGTTGCTGGGGAACTCGAAGTTGAAGAAGGTCGCTTCGGCCTTCTCGAACTGCGAAGCTGCGGGAAGGACGTAGTGCGCCAGGCGGGCCGTCTCCGTCATGGCCACGTCGATCACCACGAGCAGTTCGAGAGCCTGCAGCGCCTCTCGCATCCGCTTGCTGTCGGCGATCGAGTGTGCCGGGTTGCCGGACTCGACGAACATCGCCCGGTATCGCTTCGGATGATCCGTGAGGATCTCGTCGGGCACCACGTTGCAGGGCACCAAACCGGAAATAATACGTGCACCTACGACTGGGCTTCGCTTCCCGTCCTCCGATTTCGCGCCGCCCTTCGACGTGCGGGCCAATGCGACCAGCGACGAAGGGATGAACTGCGCCCCCGGCTTGGCGAAGTTGCCGGTGAGCACCCACAGAATCTTCTCCAGCCAACTCACCAGCGTGGAATGCAGGTTCATCTGCACACCGAGGTCCTCGAACACGCCGACACTCGACGCCGACGCAAGCCGGCGCGCGGTTCGCCGGATCAGGTCCTCGTCCACACCGCACAGCGAAGCGAACGACGCAACATCAACGGCCCACAACGACGCCATCACCTCGACGGCACCGGACACGTGATCGTCGACCCATGACCGGGCGACGAGGTTCTCCTGCACAAGCACCGCTCCGAGTGCCGCCACGCACCAGGCATCGGTCCCCGGCTTCACCTGGAGATGAAACTCAGCAAGGTCGGCGGTCTCGGTGCGCCGAGGGTCGATCACGATGATGGACCGGTGGGGGTCAGCCGCCATCTCCTTCAGCGTGGTGCGAGCGTGGGGAAAGCCATGCGACTGCCAGGGATTTTTGCCGACGAACAGCGCGACCTCGGCATGGACAAAATCGGCGCGTGTGATGCCGCCGAACATCTTTCCGCTCACCCAGAATTCCCCGGTCTTCTCCTGCGCGAGCGCGTTGGTGCGGTACTTGAGCCCAAGCGCCCGGAACGTGGCGCCGCTGTAACCGCCGCCGAGGTGGTTACCCTGACCACCGCCTCCGTAGGCGAAGATCGTGTCACCGCCGTAGGTGGACTTGATCCGTTGAAATCCTGCGGCGACCTCGGTGATCGCGGTGTCCCAGTCGATCTCCTCGAATGTGCCGTCGGGCCGACGACGAAGTGGGCTGGTGAGGCGCTCGCTTCCGTTCTGATAGTGGTCGAGGCGCAATGCCTTCTCACAGGTGTAGCCACCCGATCCCGGATGGGCCTTGTCGCCGCGAATCCGTTCGAACCGACGGCTTGCCCCGCCCCGCGTCGGCTCGCCGAGACGGATCTCGATGCCGCAGTTCGACTCGCAGAGGATGCAGGCCGTGGCCTTCCATGGTGCCGCGCCGCGCGCCTCGGTGTCGGTGTCGGTGTCGGTTTCGGTGTCGGGTTGGGTCATGGTCATGGCGCATCCTTTCCTTCGTAGTCAGTCCAATCACTGTATGCACTCCGTGCAATGACTGTACGCACTCGTTTCCCCTGCCGCAATTCGTCCGGCGCCGACGCGCCTGCTGACGCGCGCATTGGAGCCGAGTCCCGCTAGCGTTTTGCAAATCACGAGAAATGAGGCGACGTGAATCTTCATGATGCGGCGGGCCTCCTCGGCGTCCACTATCAAACCGCTTACCGCTGGGTCCGAGACGGATCGCTCAGCGCCACAAAGCACCACGGTTCGGGCTACGAGATCACCGAAGCCGAAGTGGACCGCTTCGCCCGGGCACGCTCCACGCCCGAAGCTCCCCCGGAACGCATGCGCGTCCGGAACTGGAACCCCTACGTGGACCGCCTCCTGGATGCGCTGCTCCGGGGCGACGAACTCGCGGCGCGCTCCTTGGTCGAGCACCTTGCGGCGGGGTCCGTGAGCATTCTGGAGATCTGCGAACACGTCCTCGCTCCGTGCTTGGCAGAAATCGGCGAACGCTGGCATCACGGCTCGGTCACCGTCGCCGTCGAGCATCGTGCCACTGCGATCTGCGACCGCATCCTCGCTCGGATCTCCACCCATCCGACCGGCCGACCGCGCGGTACGGTCGTCGTCACGACACCGGCCGGCGACCGTCACGCCATGCCGTCGGCAATGGCCGCGCTCGTGCTGCGCGAAGACCGGTGGAAGGTCCACCACCTCGGCGCCGACGTGCCCGATGCCGATGTCATCTCGCTCGTCGTTGACGTCGACGCCGATCTCGTGGTGATCAGCGTGACCAACAACGACGTTGCCGCGAACGCTGCCGACCTGATCGACAAGCTCACCGCTGCCGGACGCCGCACGCTCCTCGGAAAGCCGGGCGACTCGCTTGCGTCGCTCGTGGAGCTCGCCCGGACGTAGTGCATCTTCGCAAAAGTTCCTCTCACGTCGAAATGCTCTGATTCCTTGTGCTTCGTGCACTGTCAGAAGAATCGACGTGAAAGGAACTTCCGACTCAGTGCACTAGACCTAAGGCGGATTCTGTTAGGCGGTGCAGTCGAAGATGATGGCGTCGTAGGTCGCCTCAACGGTGGAGCCGGGGACAAGACGTCCTCTGCTCTGGGTGAAGGTGAGCGAGCGCGCCGTTGCCGTATCGAAGCCGGCCATCTGGTCGCGCAGACATGACGGCAGGACGACGAGATGATCCTGATTCGCCGTCCCTGTGACGAAGCGGTGTCGGTTCGGATCCCCCGCAACGAACACGTCCATGATCGGCGGCCGGCTCAATAGCGACTTCATGCGCTGCACCGGACCGGGTGAGAACGCATCACCGCCAAAGCGTCCGACGACGATCTCATCGTCGTTGCCGAGCGGCGTGAAGATCTCCTCCCCCACGCGACCATCGACGACATCGATGCGTCGTCGTTCACCACAGGCGTTGCGTTCGCGACGCTCGAACAGCTGCCACTTCTGGTCGCCGGTGATGAACCGGTAGCGACAGAGCATGGCAAGCATGGTCTCGGGCGGCTCCCACCGGTCGACGCGCGAATCGATGGCGAAGCGCTCGTAGAGGACGTAGCGGGGCGCACCTGTGCTCCGGACGAAGTCCGCTGCCCACCGATCGAGCTTCGGGGTGAACCCGTCGTAGTGCTGAAGGATCGGAAACGGACGGAACTCCGTTGTCGGATGGATCCACGAGACGACGGCGCGAACAGGGGCAATGTGGATCGTGTCACCCTTGATCGCCGCCACGATGTCGTCGGGGATCGGGTACGCCGCAGGAAGCAGCGAGCGGCCGAGCTCGCCCACCCGGCGCCGTTCGGTGTGCGATGTGACCTGACCGAAGGCGCGACCCACCGCTCGGACGCTGGCGGTTGGATTGGTGAACGTGTAGCTGCCGGCGATCGCCCCGGCCACGATCACACTCGGCACCACGAGGAATGCCCCGATCAACACCGTGCGCCGCACGGCGAGGACCAGCACGGCGAAACCGACGAACGCCCACCAGCGAAGCGAATGCGTGTCATGGCGGAGGAACGCTTGCTTCGCGAAGACGAACGCGGCTGCGGTCAGAGCAATCCAGAGCAGCCGATTGCGGCGCCGGTCGAGTGCAACGTCGCGCTGGCGCATCACGATGACGAGCCCAACCATCGAGGCGAACGCCAGCTGCAGCTCCCACCCGAAGCCGGGCAGCGCCATCGCGTCGTTGTACCCGAAAAAGAGGCTGAAAGACAGGTCGAGCCACGTGCCGAGGTAGCGGAGTTGTTGTCCGCACGCCAGCCAAAGCACCACCAACGCAACGACGAACGAGCCCCCGGCGATCGCCGCTGCAGTCATGACGCGCCGCCAAGACTGACGGTGCAAGATCCACTCGGCGAACACAACGAACGCGGTCCATGCTGCGACCGAGATACCGGTATCGAACTTGACCAGAAGCATCAGCGACGACGTGGCACCCAGCGCGGCAATCACCCAATGCGGGACGGGAGCGGAAGACGGTGAAGCGAGCCGCGTGAGATACGCGCCGAGGACTGCGAACACGACGAGCAGCGGCGCCTCGCCCCCGATGAGGAACACCGACCCGATCATCCAGCTGAGCGCAACGCAGCCGGCCAGTGCCACCGGCAACGCGGTTATGGCGCGCAGCCGGCGCCAGACCAGATAGGCGACCGCCATCAGCATCGGGAAACGGATCGCAATGGCAACCGCGCCGGTGCCCTCATAGAACATCGTTGGGCTGGTTAGCCAGCCCAACGGACCAAAGGTGAACACGACGTCATGGCCGTGCAGAAGGCCCTCATGCTGGGCCATATGGAGTGCCGCAGCCCACGACTGGTCCAGCTCCCAACCAACGTAGGGGGTCAGCGCGGGGTAGGCAATGAGGCTGACAACGAACGCCACACCCAGCGCGACAAAGCGCTGCGCCTGCGACGATCGGACCGTTGCCGGTGATGGAGAGGCTTCCCCTATGGCGCCTTGTCGACCGCTGCGCCCGTCTGGTGAACCTACGCCGTCGATAGCGCCGGGTTCATCGAACCCGTCGCCCGACGACACGACCGCCAACCCCCCGGTTAGGCATTGGTCTTGGCCGAGGCCCCGATGACTGCTTGCGCCGCGGCGAGGCGGGCGATTGGAATGCGGAACGGCGAGCAGGACACGTAGTCGAGACCAGCGGCGTAGAAGAACATGATCGAATCAGGATCTCCACCGTGCTCTCCGCACACACCCAGCTTCAGACCCGGCTTGGTTGCCCGGCCCCGCGCCACCGAATCGAGCACGAGCTGACCCACACCGGACTGGTCGAGGGTCTCGAACGGATTGCGCTTGAGCAGCCCCTGTTCAAGGTACGCGCTCATCATGCGTCCTTCGACGTCGTCACGGCTGAAGCCGAACGTCATCTGGGTCAGGTCGTTGGTGCCGTAGGAGAAAAAGTCGGACTCCAACGCGATCTCGTCCGATCGCACGGCAGCGCGAGGTGTCTCCACCATCGTGCCGATCGTGATGTCGAGGAACGCCGCTGCTTTGGGATCCATCTTCGCCTTGGTCTCGTCGATGGCGCCCTGCACCCAGCAGCGCGCCAACGCCATCTCCTCACGGGTCACGGTGAGCGGGATCATCACTTCGATGACCGGGTTACCACCCATCTTGACCCACGTCGCAGCCGCTTCGAGGAGCGCCCTGACCTGCATTTCGTAGAGCCCCGGCTTGACGACTGCAAGACGAACGCCGCGCGTGCAGATCATCGGGTTGAACTCGTGCCACGACTGGGCCGCCGCGAGGAGCTTCTCCTCGATCGCGCTGAGACCATGCACAGCCTTTTTGATCTTCAGCTCCTCCATCGACGGAAGGAACTCGTGGAGCGGCGGATCGAGCAGGCGGACGGTGACCGGTAGGCCGTCCATCTCGCGCAGGATCTCCTCGAAGTCGGCCTTCTGGGCCTTGCGAAGCTTCTCCAACGCAGCGGCTTCCGTCTTCGGCGTTTCCGCAAGGATCATCTCGCGCACGATGGGGAGGCGGTCCTCGGCGAGGAACATGTGCTCGGTACGGCACAGGCCGATTCCCTCGGCTCCGAAGGCGCGGGCATTCTTGGAGTCGGGGCCATTGTCGGCGTTGGCACGAACCTTCAGGCCACGGACGCCCTTGCGGCCCTTTCGCACCTCGTCGGCCCACCCGAGAATCGTGTGGAACTCCGGAGGCGGTTCGGCCGACGCCATCTCGAGCGCCCCGAGCATGACCTCGCCGGTGGCACCGTCGAGCGAGATCACGTCACCCTCGCGGACGGTCACGCCATCGACTTCGAACTGCTTGTCGTCTGAGATCTTCACCTTTTCCGCGCCCACGACCGCAGGCTTACCCCAACCGCGTGCCACCACAGCGGCGTGCGACACGAGACCACCGCGGGCGGTGAGGATGCCTTCGGCGACAAGCATGCCGTGCACATCTTCGGGGCTGGTCTCCGATCGCACCAAGACGACGAGCTCACCCCGGTTGGAGGCGTCGACGGCCGAATCGGCGGTGAAGTACACCCGACCGACAGCCGCTCCCGGAGACGCGCCGAGGCCCTTGGTGAGCACGAGTCCCTTGGCCGCGAACTGCGGGTGCAGCACCTGATCGAGGGCGTCGGCACCGACGCGAAGCAAGGCCTCGTCCTTGGAGATCTTCCACTTCGTCGGGCCGCTCGGCTTGGTCGCCATCTCGACGGCCATGCGCAGCGTGGCCGCACCGGTGCGCTTGCCGACGCGCGTCTGGAGCATCCAGAGCTTGTCCTGCTCGATCGTGAACTCGGTGTCGCACATGTCTTGGTAATGCGCTTCGAGCCGACCAAAGATCGCCATGAGCTCGGCATAGCACTTCGGGAAGCGCTTCTTGAGCGCATCGAGGTCTTCGGTGTTGCGGATGCCGGCAACGACGTCTTCGCCCTGGGCGTTGGTGAGGTAGTCGCCATACGGCTTGTTCTCGCCGGTGGATGCGTTACGCGTGAACCCGACGCCGGTACCCGACGTGTCGTCGCGGTTGCCGAACACCATGGCCTGGACGTTGACGGCGGTGCCGAGGTCGTGGGCAATGCGCTCACGGACCCGGTAGGCAATGGCGCGGGCGCCGTTCCACGAGCTGAACACGGCCTCGATGGCACCTTTGAGCTGCACCTTGGGATCCTGGGGGAAGTCGGCCTTGGTGGCCTTCTTCACGATCGCCTTGTAGTCCTCGCAGAGCGATTTCAGAACAGCGGCCGGAATCTCGGCGTCGTTCGTGACCTTGGCCCTGTGCTTGGCCTTTTCAAAGGCATGCTCGAAAAGCGATCCTTCGACGCCGAGCACGATGCGTCCGTACATCGCGAGGAACCGGCGGTAGGAGTCGTACGCGAAGCGTTCGTTGTCCATCACCTTGGCGAGCCCGACGACGGTTTTGTCGTTGAGGCCGAGGTTCAAGACGGTGTCCATCATGCCGGGCATGGAGAACTTTGCTCCGGAGCGGACCGACACGAGCAAGGGGTTCTTGGCATCGCCGAGCTTGCGGCCCATCTTTTTCTCGATGTCGGCCACCTGGGTGAGGATCTCGGCATCGAGCGACTTGGGCCAGCCCGACCTCATGTATGCGCCGCAGGCGTCAGTCGAAATCGTGAAGCCAGGAGGAACCGGAAGTCGCAATACGCTCGTCATCTCCGCAAGGTTTGCCCCCTTCCCACCGAGCAGGTCCTTGAGGTTCATCGGCGCGACCTTGTGCTTGTGGTCGAACGCAAAGGCGAGCCTCGCGAGCGCAGGTGCAGCCTTCTTCGGTGCAGCCTTCGTCGGAGCGGTCTTTTTCGGGGCGGTGTTCTTAGCCATGGCGGACTGCAACGTTACTTGCGCCCGCCTGGCCTACCGTCGCATTCTGCGCAGATGTTTGCCCGGGATGACTCCCGGACACCGACGTTGCCTACTTCGTCAGACAGGGCGCAAGCGCGGCGGTGAGCTTGTTCTGCGTGGCTGCATCGATACTGCTCGGGTCGGTCGAGAACTTCACCATCGTCTCAACGCCCAACTCCTTGACCATTGCGTCGGCGGCACAGGTCGCCTGCGCGTCGGTCATCCCCCCGGACTCTTTGATGCCGGCGGCGAACAGACCGGATAGCAGACCCTCGCAGTTGCCGAACGCAGTGAAGACCTTCGTCATCACTTCGGGGTTCTCAGCGACATTTCCGCCCGACGACAGACTGACAAGTTCTTCGGATGAGAAGGCCTTGCCGAGCTCGGTCGCCCCACATCGACCCTGCGTTTCATCGATCGTCGGGAGGGCCTCTTTGAACCCGGCGAAGAACGCCTCCTCCAAGATGCCGGGGCACTTCTGAAACGAACCGACGGCCCGCGCCTTGTCAGCAGCGGAGAGACCATCAAAACCGGCCGGGCTCTGACCGAGGTCGATGAGCTCCTTGGCCGTGAACGATGACAGGATCGCGTCGGTCATGCACTCACCCTGATCCTTCGTGAGGTCGACGCCGGTCGACTCCTTGAAGCTCGCGGCGAGCTGTCCGGCCATCGACGAGGGATCATCCGACGCCAACACGACCGAGTCGCCTGCTGCTTCGGTCGAGACTGCTTCGGTCTCCGCTGCCTCGGTTTCGATCACCGCGGTGTCCGCTGCCTCGGTCTCCGCCGCGGACGTCTCGGCGACAGCTTCGGTTGCAACCACGGTGGTGTCGGACGAACCCGAGCTACACGCACCCAGGAGCAGCGCCCCTGAAATGGCGATTCCAACAAGGACGTGTGATCGGCGCATCGCAAAAGAATACGCCGCCACTCGCCCCGTTCGGCGTCTTCTCGACGTCGCTCAGCGGATTCGAGCCGTCCCGGCGGACGACGTCACGGTTCGACACCGCCGACCGTCCCCTCTTGGGTTATCGCTTCACCGTTGACGAAGGCGTTACGCCGTTTCGTTGGCCGCCGGCCGGGAGCCCGAGTTCTTTTCGGCACGCGTCGATAGCCGCTTGGGTTTTTGCGTCGAACTGCTGACGGTTGGCGGCCTGGCGCTGCTGCCCAGCCTGACCCTGCTCAGCCTGGCCCGACTGCGGGGCCGGTGCCGTAGGAAGCGTTATGCCCTTCTTCTTCAGGCACGCGGTCAGTTCGGGGTTGTTGCGGACTCCCCCGCGCCCACCTCCGCCGCCTCCAGCACCGAGGCCGAGTTCCGTTCGACACGCGTCCAACGCCTTTTGGGTCGCGGCGTCAACCGTTCCGAACCCTCCGGCACCGCGGCCGCCACCGTTTGCTCCGCCTCCATTTCCGCCACCGGTTCCTCCTCCACCGGCGACGCGCTCGGGCAGCTTGCCGCCCTTCTTCGCAACGCAGTCACCCAACGCAGCGAATCGACCGCCGCCGGGGCCGTCGCCTCCTCCTGAACCCTCACCGCCCGCAGCACACGACTTCGTCGTGAACGCGGTGACGTTCTGCGCGGACTTGGTTATCTTGCTGAGCGTGGTCTTCTGCACAGCGGCGGTTTGGCCGTTGGCCGTCTTGTATGCAGCCGCGATTGCGTTCACGTCATTCTTGATCGCCGTCGGAGCGAAGCGCGCCATCTTCGTCCACTCGGAGGAGATGAGCGTGAACCGGTTCTTGGCCGTGGCGGGAATCGCGCCGATGGCAGTTTGCGACGTCTGCAACTGCGTGCAGAACGCCCTTGTGGTGTCTGGAGTGGTCGCAGCTTGCGCGGCGATAGGAAGCAGCGGCGCGGCAAGCAGCGCGACGGCAGCGATGGAAAGGGGAAGAGTTCGCATGGCTCGGACTTTCTGGTTGTGACTGGGACTGATGGAGGGAGAACGCTTGGGCAACGGAGGACGACCGGAGGGCATCAACTGGTTGGCGGGGCAGCAGTTGTCGGAGGAATTGACGCCACGACGGCAGCGGTGTCGAGTGGAGCCTCGAGCCCCGGGAGGAGCCCGCCGAGATTGGGATCAACGGTCGTGGTCGGGGACACCGTCGAAGCCGTGGCCGCGCCTCCACCGGGCGTTGCGGCACCGCCACCTCCGCCGAAGCCACCCGTCCCGGCGTTGCGCCCCAAACCCCCCGAGCCCACTGCATCGGGTCCGCGCTTCTTACCGACGCTGACTCCGACGGTGAATGACGTGAGCGACACGCACGCAGCGGCAAGGAATGCGGCGAGAACCTTTTGGCGGCGGTTCGCCTTCGGCCGCGGCAGCGCCCACGAATTGTCCTCGCCGGTGGCATTGGCAACCACGGGTATCGGATCGGAAATAGTGGGTTCCATCGAGTCGTTCCTATTCATGGCGCAACGCGTCGATCGGACGCATCGAGGCGGCTCGATTTGCGGGATAGAACCCGAAGAACACACTGATGGCTACAGCAACGAACAATGCAAGGGCAACGGAGTCCCATCGAACCACCGGAACCGTACCGGCGATCTTGAACCGGCTACCGATGAGGCCGACCGCAACGCCGACCGCCCCACCAACAGCGCCGAGCACTGAGGCCTCGAAGAGGAACTGCCCGAGAATTGCACTCTTCGGAGCACCGACGGCCTTGCGGATTCCGATTTCGCGGGTTCGTTCGGTGACCGTGACCAGCATGATGTTCATGATGCCGATCCCACCGACCAGCAACGAGATCGCCGCGACGGCAGCCAGCAGCACCGTCAGCGTCTTCGACGAGTCGT
This sequence comes from Acidimicrobiia bacterium, assembly GCA_031406385.1. Taxonomy (GTDB): domain Bacteria; phylum Actinomycetota; class Acidimicrobiia; order Acidimicrobiales; family JANYDT01; genus JANLQX01. The sequence continues at coordinate 4,307 of JANOHI010000338.1, read as the reverse complement.
TGCTCGACTGCAGAAGGCTGGCCTGGTTGAGTACGGCGAACGAAGAACCGTTGGTCGACGGGTAGCGGCTCGACAGCACGGTCGTCACGGCCGCCTGAGCCTCGGTGGTGGTCTTGCGAGACGTGGCCTGCACCACAATCTGGTTCAGGCTCGTCCGCCCGACAAGCGTGTCCTGCGCCGTGGTGATCGGGACAAATGCGATGTCGTCCTGATCGGTGTTGCCCGACGATCCCTTCGGGGCGAGTACGCCGACGATCTCGAAGGCGATGTTCGCCAGCGAGATCTGCTGGCCCACGGGCTGGATCTCGGTTCCGAAAAGATTGTCGGCCACCCGCGCGCCGATGACGGCGACACGCTGGCGGTCCTCCACTTCGCCGGTGTCGAAGTAGCGACCCGACTGCACGTCCCAGTTGCCGGCATCGACCATCTCGGGTTCCGTGCCCGTGACACGGGCGACGGTCGTGGTCGCCTCGGCGTAGGTGCCTACAATCGATTGTGCGCTTACGACCGGAACGACGTTGCGCACGACGGACTTGTACTCGGGGTCACGCAGCGCGACGACATCCTTCATCGACAGCTGGGCCCCGCCCCCTCTCGCACCGCGGCCAAAACCTCCGGACAGCACCGTGAGCGTGTTCGTACCGAGCGCATCGAAACGTTTGGCAACGGCGATGGCGGATCCGTTCCCGACCGAAACGAGCACAATCACTGACGCCACACCGATGAGGATTCCGAGCACGGTGAGGAACGAGCGCGTGCGGTTCGTGTTGACCCCACGCATGGCGAGGCGGAGGAGCCGGATCGCGTTCATGCGCGTGCCCACCTTCGGGAGTCGCCGTGTGTCGGCTCGCTCACTTCGCCACTCGTTCGGGTATCGGAGAGCACCAGCCCGTCACGAAGCCGGACGACACGCTTTGCCCGTTCGGCGACTTCCTGCTCGTGGGTGATGATCACCACGGTTCGGCCCGACGCATTGAGTTCGTCGAACAGGTTGAGGACGTCATTGGTGGACTCCGAGTCGAGAGCTCCAGTCGGCTCATCGGCGAGAAGGAGTGCCGGGTTGGTCACGAGCGCACGGGCGATCGCCACTCGCTGCTGCTGACCACCGGAGAGCTCAGCCGGTGTATGTCCGGCACGATCGGCGAGTCCGACTCGGTCTAGCGCCTCCGTCGCCCGTCGACGTTGTTCCTTGGTGCGAACGCCGGCGTACTGCAACGGAAGTTGCACGTTCTCCGCTGCTGTGGTGCGGGCGATCAGATTGAAGTTCTGAAAGACGAAGCCGAGCTTGCGATTTCGGGCCATCGAGAGTTGATGCTCGTCAAGCTGCGCCACATCGATACCGTCGAGGCGATAGGTTCCGGACGACGCAATGTCGAGGCACCCGATGATGTTCATCAAGGTCGACTTCCCCGATCCCGACGCTCCCATAATGGCCACGAACTCACCTCGCTCGACGGTGAAGTCCACTCCTCGCAGCGCGTGTACAACGACGGCGTTGTCTCCAACGCCCATCGCGTAGCGCCGGGTGATCGACGTCATCTCGACGACGGCGCTGCGCGATATCGCCGTCATCCGCGACCACCAGCGCCGCCGCCGCCGCCACGCCCGCCCCCACCACCGAAACCGCCAGCTCCCCCGCCCACACCACCGAGACCACCGAGACCACCGGCTCCTGCGGTCGCGGTTGCGGCCGAGATCGCCGCTAGGTTCTGCGTGGGAAGAATCAGCACCGCGCCCTCGGCGAGGCCGGTCTTCACTTCGGTCGTCGATGTGCCCCGGAGCCCCACGGTCACCTGCGTCGGTGTCTGCGACTTCGTCACGGGATCGAACACCGTCACAGTGCGTCGTCCACCGACGCTTCGAACAGCCGCACTCGGAACCGTGACCACGTCGACGCTCTCGCTCGTGACGACTTCGGTTTGGGCGGTCATACCGGGCTTCACGCCCGACGCCACTGCGACCGCGTCGAGCTTGAGCCGCACGGCGAACGACACGACGTTCGCCGACGTGGTGGCGGTGAGGGCGACGGAATCGACGGTCGCGGTCACGCTCGCAGCGGGAAGCGCGTCGAAGGTGACGGTGGCGTTCTGTCCGATCTGGAGCTTTGCCGCGTTTGCCTCACTGAAGGCCGCAGTGACGTAGAGGTTGTCAAGGTCGACAAGCGTGAACGCGCCCGAGGCGTTGGCGGCCGCTGCGCCGACTCCACCCCCGCTCGTTCCACTCGACGCGCTGTCGCCCACGACGGCAGCGACGGCGGTCACCGTTGCGGCGATTGGGGCGGAAAGGGTGGTCGCCGCTACCGTCTCCTCGGCCGTGGCCACGTTCGCCACCGCCTGATCGACGGCGGCCTGGGCCGACAGGATGTCGGCCCGCTTGGCCGGAGCGAGCTTGAGTGCGTTGTTCAGCTTCGTCGTCTCCAGGCTGAGCCTGGTCGTGCGGAGCTGCGATTCGGCATTAGCCAGCGACTGGCGGCTTTTCAACGTTGCCGATGCCTTCGAGACTTCGGCGGTGCTCAGTCCGGCCGTAGCCGACTCGATGGACTGCCCATCCTTGGTGGCGGCGGCATCACGGCTGATCTGGGCGTTGCGCACTTGGAGTTCGGCGGTGCGGATCGACTGGGCATCCTTCTCCGCCGTCAGCGCAGCGTTGTTCTGGGCCGTCGCCGCGGCCAGTTCGGCGGCAGCAATCGACTGGGCATCGCGCTGGAGGTTTGTCGTCTGTTGCAGTTTGGCGTTCGAGAGGCTGAGTTCCGCGGCGGCGATTGCCTGCGCGTTCTTCTCGGCGTTCGCCGCGTTCTGATCGAGTTGCGCCTGGGTCGCCGCAGCGGGCGGCAGCGCGTTCTTCTTCGCGTTCTCGACCGACATGGCCGCCCCGTCGACACTCGCCTGGTACGCAAGGGCAGACAACTCCGCGTTGGACCGGACGTTCTGCAGATTCGACTTCGCAGTGTCGACGGAGGTCTGGGCCGACTTCGCGTTGAACTCCGCCGTCTTGCGGACGTTGTCAAGGGAGGTCTGGGCCTGGTCGAGTTGCGCCTGGGCGGATGTGGCGTTGAGCGAGCCGTTGGTCTCCGCGTTCACGGCGGTACGGCCGGCCGCGTCCTGGCTCAAGGCGACGCTCTGTTCGTCGACGGCAGCGGAGGCCCTCGCGTCCGACAGTGAGCGCTTCGCGTTCTCGACGCTCATCGCGGCCTGCTTCACTCCGAGATCGAGCTGTTGACGCTCGGCCGGCGTCAGACCGCCCTGGAGCTGCGCAAGCTTCGCCCGGGCGACGGCCAGCGACGATCGGGCCTGGCGGAGCTGCGTCTGGGCCGTCGCGTCGTCCACACGGGCCAGCGGCTGGCCCGCCTCGACCCGGTCACCCAACGCCACCAGGACCTCCTTGATCGTCCCCGACGCCCCAAAGGAGAGCGAGCGGGTGGCGCCGGCCTCGACGGAGCCCGACGCAGTCACCGTTTCGGTGACGGTACCGAGCGACGCCGTGACCGTGCGGATGGCCTGCGTGCTGCTCGACGTCCGCAAGGTCCGATAGGCGAACACGCCAGCGGCAATCAGAGCAGCGACAAGCACGACCGAAAGGATTCGAATTCGTCGGACAGACACCCGGTCAGTTCACCCGACGAACGTGAGCATCGGGTAAGACCGCCAACGCTCTGGGTCAGCTCACCGCGTTGGGTCGGGATTCGTGCAGCCAGGTCATCCAGCCGACCCAACGCGCCCAGCCGACCCAACGCGCCCAGCCGACCCGGGTCCGCGTCGAACTACAGGCGGTTGACCAGATAGGCGAGCAGCTCGGCCACAGGCACGCGCTCCTGGGTCATCGAGTCGCGGTCGCGTACCGTTACGGCGTCGTCGTTGATCGACTCGAAGTCGACGGTGATGCAGAACGGCGTGCCGATCTCGTCCTGGCGGCGGTACCGCTTGCCGATGGCCTGGGTCTCGTCGTAATCGCACATCATGTGGGGCTGCAGCATCTTGAGCACGCGTCGGGCCGGCTCCTGCAATTCCGCCTTCTTCGAAAGCGGGAGCACGGCAACCTTGTACGGCGCGAGCCGCGGATGCAATCGCAGCACCGTGCGGACCTCTCCGTTGACCTCCTCCTCGTCATAGGCGCTCAGCAAGAACGCCATCATGGCTCGTGTGGCGCCGGCAGCTGGTTCGATGCAGTGCGGTGTGTAGCGCTCATTCGTCGTCTGGTCGAAGTAGTCGAGCTTCTGGCCGGAGTGAATGCTGTGCTGGGTGAGGTCAAAGTCGCCGCGGTTGGCGATGCCTTCGAGCTCGACCCAACCCCACGGGAACATGAACTCC
>JANOHI010000259.1:0-2737 GCA_031406385.1 Acidimicrobiia bacterium | reverse complement strand
CAGATCGAGTTCTTCACCGACGTGCTCGGTGGGGAGCTCAAGGCGCTCTACTGGATGCACGGCGTGGCGAACACGTTCCACGGCTTCGTCGAGATGAGCGGCTCGTGCTACATCGCGTTCGTGCAGCACCCGGACAACACGACGACGAGAGAACTCGGTGTCACGCATGCGGTGAACGCCGGTGGCGCGATGCCGGGTGGCACGATGCAGCACATCGCGCTCAACGTCGATTCGCTCGATGATCTCTACGCCATGCGCGACCGCATTCGGAGCCGGGGCGTGGCCGTGATCGGACCGATGAACCACGGGATGTGCCAAAGCATGTACTTCGCCGGGCCCGAGGGACTGTGTCTCGAGGTGGCGACCGGCGGCAACATCGACGAGCGTGCGTGGATCGATCCGGAGGTGCAGGGTCTTGCCGGCATCTCCGACGAGGAAGTGGCCCGCTACATCGGCCCGGCCAGCTATGACCGTCCGGCGACAGCCGTCCCGCAGCCTCCGTACGACCCGTCGAAACCGAACCTCGTGTATCCGCCCGATCGCTACCGGGCGATGCTCGCGGCGCCCGACGAGGCGTTCTGGAATGCCGTCACGTCGGAACCACCGGTAAAGGTCGCCGCCGACGCCTAGCTGTTCTCGACCGAGGTCGGCTACTCCCCCGGCGCGTGCACGAATCCGAGCGTGCGGTTCCCGGCAGCGACGGCTTCGAGGACGAAGCAGACCCGCCCTTCACCACGAGCCGGGAACGGCTGGCCGGTGTACTTGTGCGAGATCTGGTCCATGTAGACGGAATCACGGTCGTCCCGCACCGAAACGACCCGGGCCTGCACGGCAGCCATCTGGTAGGGGTCGGCATTGTCGGTCACGCTCAGCGACACACGAGGGTCGCGGACCATGTCCTTCGCCTTCCACGCCCCCATGCCGGTGCACACAAGGATGTGGTCGCCTTCGAGACCGACCCAGACGACCCAGTTCCGAGGTGAGCCGTCGGCGCGAAGGGTGGTGAGATGCACATAGTTCGGCGCTTCGAGGAGCTCCCGGACGTCAGGAGGAAGTTCAGCCATGGGAAGCCACGGTACCGCTGTCGGGTTGTCCATTCCCTGATTCTACGGAGCGTCACCCGTGCGCTGACGTGGCCCACCGGTAGAGTCCTCGTCAGATGGCGTCCGCACCCGGTCGCCGGAGAGGCAGCGATGGCAGATGCATCCACCGACGAGCTACGCGCGCAGACGATCTCGATCGGACCGCGGCCCGGCGCCGCTCCCCCGGCTCCGAAACCGGGCGAGACCGATTGGGGTGCGATGGTCGACCGGCTGAACCGGCTCCTCCGTCTGCGCACAACACCGATCGGCGTGAAGCTGATCGCCACCGAGGCCGAGATGGCCGCCATCCCGAAGGTTCGACGGGCCACATCGATCCACACCGCCGACCAATTCGTGGGCCAGGCCGCCCGTCTCGGCTGGACCGTCGGTTTCACCCGACGTGATCTCGTGGGCGACCAGTGTGCGGTGGTGTTCGGTCTCGCGCCGAGATCGGAGAAGTGGCTGAGCGGCCAACAGATGAACGGAGTTTGGTTTTCGTCCCTCGAAGACGCCGCCGCACACCAGGAGGCGATGGACGTCGTCCCCTACGGCAGCCATGAAGCAGTTGTCATAAGCCCGCTTACGACTGGCCGTCTCGACCCGCCCGACATCTGTCTTATCTATGCGACGCCGGCCCAGATGATCCTGTTCATCAACGGCCTGCAGTGGGCGGGCTACCGCAAGCTCGAATGGGGCTGCGTGGGCGAGTCGGCTTGCGCCGACTCATGGGGGCGGGCACTCGCCACCGGCGAGCCGAGCCTGTCGATTCCGTGCTTCGCCGAGCGGCGCTACGGCGGCGTCCAGGACGATGAGCTCCTCATGGCTCTTCCGCCGAGCTGGCTGCCCAAGATCCTCGACGGCCTCGACGCTCTCGCCCGCAACGGCCTGCGCTACCCGATCCCGCCCTACGGCGTGCAGTCCGATGCCCAGGCCGGTCTCGGCCGCAGCTACGGCTGAGGGCCGGGAACGGTTCACCGGGCCGCGCAACTGCCGCGGTGCAGTAGCGTTGCACTCGTTACATCCACACGGGGGTGCCTGGTTTCGACTTCGGTGCTTGAGGTGGGAGAAGCGAGCCGTGGTCACCAAATCCACGTAAAAGAGTTGGTACCAACAACAAACGCCAACGACAACGTTGCGCTCGCAGCCTAAATAACTGCGACGGTGATCTGGCCCCAGCCCTGCGGACCAGTAGTCACCGCCATCAAGCGGGGCTTACCTGATCACAGTGCTTGCGGGTGATCGGGAACATCAAGTGAGCTGGGGCCCGCCGGAGTTGCCGGTGTCGAGGGCGGGCCCGAGATCTTCACACCGGCTGCGCTCGGAGAAGACCCATCGAGGGACGGAAGGACGGGGGTTCGACTCCCCCCACCTCCACCATGTGATGTCGCGAGACATCGGAAACTGATGGACCCCCGTTCGCGGGGGTTCATTTTTTTCTTGGGCCGTAGGGGCGTGATGGTCCGCCGATGGGTTTGCCGGTTGGTTGGTAGGTGCAGGTGAGGTCGAGGGTGACGGTTCGGAGGATTTCGCCGGTGGCGGCGTGGATGATGCGGATGTTGAGGTTGTCGATGAGCATGATGATGGGGGCTCGGGCGTGGGGTCGTCCGATGCCGATGTGGTGGAGGTGGCTGTTGTGGCGGAGGGTGACAACTTTG
>JANOHI010000195.1:0-6170 GCA_031406385.1 Acidimicrobiia bacterium | reverse complement strand
GTTCGGGCTCGCGATGCTCATCGTTGTATTGACCGGGGGCGCGGCGTCTGCTCACAACTCGTTCGATTCGAGCGCGCCCGCTGACGGCGCTTCGCTGACACAGAGTCCTGCCGAACTTTCGCTCAAGTTCACGAAGGACGTTGAACTGGACACGCTCACCGTCCGGGTTCAAGGGTCGGAAGGCACGTCGACGAAGCTGACCACACCTCGATTCGGACCGGCTGGAACCACCGAGGCGGTATATGACCTCGTCCCACCACTGAAGCCGGGCAAAACGATCGTCCGGTGGAAGCTCGTCGGCGCAGACGGTCATGTCGTCGCAGGCACCATCACGTTCACGATCGCTGGCAGCGCGCCCGCCGACACCTCGGCGGTTGCCGCCCCGGCCGTGCAGGAGTCGAATGGCGAGCCCTGGGTTGCTCCGTCGGCGCTTCAGTGGCTGTTCCGCTACGGCTCCTACCTGGCGATGCTGGTTGTCGCCGGAATCGTGCTGACTGACGCGTTCGTGTGGCGCGGTGCGCTCGACAGCGATGTGCTCCGACGATGCGTCGTGGCCGGTATTGCAACCGTGGCGTTTGCTGCTGTGGGGCAGCTGCTGTTCATTGCCTCCGATATCAACGGATTCGGTAGCTGGCGGGCTGCGCTTCGCACTGACGCTGGCCGGGCGTTCCTTGTTCGAATTGCGTTGCTGGCGGTGGTAGCGGTGCTGCTCTTTGTCCAGATGAACATTCCTAACTTTGTGCGTGATGTCGCGGTCGCGTCGGTCTTCACGTTGCTGTTCGGTACCTGGGCATATGCAGGCCACTCTCGTTCCATGCGATGGCCCGTCATCGGAGTTCCGCTCGACATCGCGCACCACATGGCCGCCGCTGCATGGCTCGGTGGTCTCGGCATTCTGACGTTCGTGGTCGTTCCCACCGAAGAACGCGAAGCTGTCGTTGACTGTGTTCGCCGGTTCGCGGGCGTGGCTGCGGCCAGTGTCGCGGTGATTGTGGGCACAGGTGCAGCGCAGTCGATCCGGCTTCTCGGAAACCCGTTCAAGCTGCTCAGCGTGGCCCACGGCAGGTTCTTGTTGTTGAAGCTCTTCGTGCTTGTCGCGATGCTGAAGATTGCGGACGTCAACCGGCGGCGCGTGGCGGATCGGTTCCACAGCGACGATGGCCCACCGCAACGAGTTATCGATAACACCCGCCGTGCCATGCGAACGGAGCTCGGCGTGGGCTTGTTGATCATTGCGATCACCTCCGCAATGGTGGTTTCTCCACCCGCCGTGGCCAGCGGTACAGGCGCCGGCTCACGTGTCGCAATGCCGTCGGAGTCGACCCCCGTATCGGCGACATCTGTCACGCCGATTGCCGTCGATGTTGCAGTGACGATGAAGACGCTCCTTGCGTCGCAAGCGCTACCTGTCGGGTGTGTGGTGTCGGGAGTCGTGTTGCGGTTGGGTTCTACCGGGTCGGACGTCGCCTGCCTTCATAAGCAGCTCAACGATTTGGATCCGTCTGCCGCCCTGAGCTCGACCGTGTTCGACGAGGCCACGAAACGGGCCGTGCAACGCCAGCAAACCACCATGGGGCTATCCGACGATGGCGACGTGGGGCCGGTAACCGGGTCGGCGCTGGGGATCTGGCCGATAGCGTCGTGAATCGACGCCGGTGCAGAATTGCGGTGTTCGTGGAAGGTCGGGAGTTCCGCTTGTCAAGTAGAATGGGGCGCTATGCGACGGCCTGATGGTGCCTTGGAAGACGACATCATGCGGGCGTTGTGGGCTGCCGACGAAGCGCTTCTGCCCGCAGAAATTCTTGACCGGACAGGTCTCGAACTGGCGTACACGAGCATCGCGACCGTGCTCACGCGACTTCTCGAGAAGGGCCTGGTGAGCCGAGAACCCGACGGGCGGGCGTTTCGTTACCGGCCGGCGTTCGGCGAAGGCGAACTCGCCGCGCAGCGCATCGCCGTGATTTTGAGTCACACCACTGATCGGCGAGGTGCCCTCGCCGGGTTCGTGAACGGGCTCGGTAAACGCGATGCAGCAACGCTGCGAGCGCTTCTCGACGGCGGCCGAAAATGACGTTGATTCACTGGTTCCATCCGTTCATGGCATGCCTGACGCTCTCCGGCGTACTTCCGCTGATTCACCGTCGACTGCACCCACGTGTCTCGGCTGGGGTGTTGGCGGCGAGTGTGGTGTGGATTTCCACCGTGGCCGTCATCGGGATCTGGTTGGTGGCGTTTCGTTATCTCGCACACGTCAGCTGGCTTGCCGCCCAGTTCCAATGGTGTTCCGTAATCGTAGGTGCACATAGCACAGTGCCGAGCTGGATCGGACTACCGGCGGCAGCCGCAATGCTGACAGGGATTGTTCGAGCGGCGCGTTTCTGGAGCGTGCAACGAAAACTTCGCTCATCGCGCCTACGCGGCACATCGATCGTGACGAGTGATGACGTCTTCGCCTTCGTTGTCCCGGGGCCAGATGCCGCAACGATCGTTTCGTCGGGGCTGCTTCGACACCTGGGTCTCGATGAGCAGGAGGTGGTGTTTGCGCACGAACGAGCCCACGCGGAACATCGCCATGACCGCTACCTCACGATTGGGCGTGCCGCGGAAGCAGTACTTCCGATCATCCGGCCACTGACCCGCCGTTTGGAATTCTCACTTGAGCGATGGGCCGATGACGCTGCCGTAACGGCGGTCCACGGTGATCGTTTGCTGGTAGCGCGCACGATCGCCAAGGTGGCGTTACTTCCGCGACGAGCCGCAAGGCCGGCGCTTGGGTTTTCCGGATTGGGTGACGCGGCGCGTGCCGAGTTCCTGCTCGACCCACCGGCCAGGTCTCGGTCACTGACTGCCCTTGCCGTCACGTCCAGCGCCGTTGGCCTGACCTTCGCGTTGTACCAGTTGCACCACTTCGAAGCGCTGCTCAACACGCTCTGTCGAACCTGAACTCAGTCCTTCGAATCCTTGACACATGGAGGTGTCTGGGTCTGTTTCGGTGGTCCGGTGTATGCGAAGTGCATGCCGTCGGGGACCATGATCGTTCCACCCCACGCGAAACCGTTGCTGCGAAAGATCTCGACCGCGCACCGGTCCAGGGTCGGCACGGTTCGGTAGGCGTTCGTGGTTGGGTTCACGTCGATAGCAATCGCCCACGAATGGCGTGACAGATTTCGTCCTGACGTACCAGAAACGAGTTCGGTGCCGACGATTGCCGCGGCCACGGTGCGAACCGCAATTTCAGAATTGCGCGCCTACTTAACACGACAGACAATGACTACTACAAGATGTGGTAGTAGGGTATGGGTATGAAGCGAAGGTTTACGACCCCCAGATCGATTCGCCAGGCGGGTCGACGAACGTTGCTTCCGGCGGTCGCGATGGGTCTTGCTGCTGCACTCATGCTCCCGGTCTCAGGCGCCATCGCCGCCGAAACAACCCGGAAGACTGCGACCACGGCACAACCAGAGTCGGCGAACGCAGAGGCAGCGATCCCTTCGTTCGATCTTGTCGACCTGCGCAACGGTCGGCCTGTCGATCTCGCCCGGCTTCGGACGCCTGGACGCGCCATGCTTGTGTGGTTGTGGGCGCCTGGTTGACCGGTTTGCAACGCGGAAGCCCGCGAGATCGAGCAGTTTGCTCGACAGGAACGATTGCGCCTGACCGTGCTCGGTATCGGAACGCAAGGCGATCAGAAGGAAGCGATGGCATTCGCCAAACGCCATGGCCTCAAAAACGTCCGGATGCTTTGGAGCAAAGACGAATCACTCTTCGATTACTACGGCGTCTTCGAAACTCCGTCCACATTGCTCATCGATGGATCATTCCGACAGGCGGGCGATTGGTCGGGTCGAACACCCATCGGCCAGGTCCGCAAGGCGTTGAACCGGATCGCGTCCACCACGGCAAGACCATAGCTTCGCCGGCCCACCCAGCGTATCGACATGGTGTAGTAGACTAGTTTCGTCGTTCGTCGGCAGACTCCGTTCTGTGTCCCTGGACACCCTTCGCCGAGGACAGCCTTGAAACGAACCTTTCCGACCGTCCTGGTTGCGCTGACAGTCCTCTGCTCGGGGGTTCTTTCCGGTCCCGCCACAGCGGCGAACACCGAGCACCCGATTGCGATCGCCGCCAAGGCTGCCCTGGTCGTAAGAGGTACGGAAGCCCCCGGAACTGGCGACCGGGTGCCCGCCGCCAACTCGACCGACCAATCGGGTGCCGCAACACCGATTGGATTTTCGGTCGAAGCGCTCACCGTCGTTGCGGCGGAGATTGCGACAGCTGTTCCTGTTGACGCGGACGCGCTCGTCGCGGCGTGGCGAACGACAAGCCGGCAACGTCTTCGGGTGATGCTGACTGCGTTGTCGCAGGTTGGGACCGCCTACCGGTACGGCGGGAACAGTCCGGGTGGTTTCGACTGCTCGGGTCTCACGTCATATGCGTGGGCGAGCGTCGGGGTTCGGCTCCCGCGAACCTCCACCCTGCAAATCGAACATGCCGTACCCAGAGATCTCGGCCAGCTTCGCCCCGGCGATGTCCTGTGGCGTCCCGGACACATCGGAATTTCGCTCGGCATCCCCGACGTGATGGTGAATGCGACACAGACCGGACGACCCGTCGAGGTGAAGCGTTGGGGACGAGTCACTCGCTCTGGATCGCCAATCGTGGACTAGTCCTTACCGGTCGAACCCATGGTTGTGCGTTCCCGAAGGAACCTGCTTCGACCATCAACGCCGCTCATCGATGCTTCTCTTGGGAATCGCCTTCGTTGGGGTCGCGCTCTCATAGGCAGACGCCGAGGTCTCCGCGCCGTCGTCGCACTCGGTCACTGATGAACTACCGAACGTCGACGTCATCGCGACGCGGTGCCTGGTGAGAGGCCTTGGAGACGCTGGAAGAAGCGCAGGCTCAACCAGAAAAACCAACCACCCGAACAATTCTGGGACGACCTGTGGAATGAGTAGATACCTTCTGTGCCAACGAGGCCCCGTGCCGGCTCACGGCGCGGCGTGAGCGCCGTGATCACTCTTCTGGGCACGGAACCATCGTTGGATAGCGGCCACGACACCGGGCGCGTCAGACGTGAAGATCAGTTGGGCACCGTCAGGTAGGACTTCGAACGACACGGTGAGGCTGCCGTCGCCTCCTGCTTTCGACAACTCCGCGACGCCCGGCATGGCATCGCCATGAATGGATGACGGGTCGGCGAAGTCGCCGCGTTGGAACTTGGTGAGTTCCTTTTGGAGGTGGGCCCTGATCAAGTCGATCTGCACGACGTCTGTGGGGTCGTCGGCGAGGACCTGTTGCACGCCGCCACTCGGCTTCGGCAAGAACCGATGGGTTGTGGCATCAAGATCGAACGGCATGACCTTGGCACCCTTCGTAGCGACGGCACGCCGACGATCGGCGAGCGCATCAACGGAACGGGAACACGCGCTGGCGCCGATGGCCGCGATCACCACAAGCACTGTGGCCAACGACCGCCGAGTAGTAGATGTGTTCATCGAGGTAGCCGCCTGACGGGTTGAGCTGTCGCGGCGGCGGTGAGGACGCGAAGAGCCTTGCTGACGAGTAGCCGATCCTCGGCGGGGATTGCTTCGAGAAGAACCGAGTATTTATTGTCCCGGGCGAGTTGCAGTTGCGCTGCTCGTTTGCGTCCGAGCGTCAGCAGTTCGACGGTCACAGCACGGCCGTCGGTGGGGTCGGGTCGGCGTTTCACGAGGCGTCGTTCAGCCATGTCGTCAATGAGGCGACTCACCGTGCTCTTCGTGAGGCCCAGCCTACCGCTTGTCCGGTGTCGGCCCGGTGTGATCCTGGCCCGTAATGACCCGAGCGGTTCTCCCTGCAATCGGTCTTTCGCAAGCAACCGATCGAAAAATGTTGCAAACCTCGGTTGGGCAGCCGGGTACAGCGTCATCTCAACCACGCCAACAGCATGCACGTTGAGTCGCGTAACAGGACCATGCCGTCGCTGGTTAGCGGCGATAGGAGAGGACGGTCGCCATGCCGGATTCGAGGTGGTACGTATTGTGACAGTGCAGCATCCACTGCCCGGGATTGTCCGCCTCGATGTCGACGTCGACCGCGGTCATCGCAGCGACGTTCACCGTGTCTTTGCGCGACGAGCCGACAACCTGGAACGTGTGACCGTGGAGGTGGATCGGGTGGAACATCAT
>JANOHI010000188.1:0-14076 GCA_031406385.1 Acidimicrobiia bacterium | reverse complement strand
ATGTCGGCGGGGTCATCGCCTGCGTGAGTCACGCTGACCCGATCAAGGCCGTCATCGCCGACGCGCTCGGAACCCATCTCGACCTGTTCCAGCGGATATCGATCTCCACGTGCTCGGTGAGCGCGATTGCCTACGGCCCGGGCGGCCCGAACGTGTTGTGCGTGAACTCCGTCGGCGACCTCTCGTCGCTGGCACCGTCATGACGGCTGTGACATCACCCATGTGTCGTCTTCCGTCATGAGCAGCCGCATCGACATGGATAGTGTCGACTCATTCGTGGTCGGCACGGTAGGTGAGCCGGGCAACCGGACCTTCTTCTTCCAAGCCCGCGGTCTCATCGACGGCCGCACCGGAACCGTCACGTTCAAGTGCGAGAAGGTCCAGGCGGCACTCTTGGCGGAAGCAATGGGGAAGCTGCTCGGCGATTTTCCGCTCGGGCTCAGCGCGGAATCGGCACCGTGGGATTCGTTGACCTACCCCGTCCTTCCTGAGTGGACGGTCGGCACCATTCAGCTCGGCTACGAGCAGGCCGAAGACCGCGTCGTCGTGTTCCTCCAGGAGGTCATCGAGCTCGACGAAGGGGTGGACCCGGAAACGGTCGATCTCGATTCGCTTGACGTGGGGCGCGCCAGGTTCCAGCTCAGCCGGCCGCAGGCAGCTTCGGTGCTGGCCAACGTCCCGACGCTCCTCGCCGCCGGCCGACCCTTGTGCACGCTGTGCGGTTCCACGATCGAGACGAGCGGCTACTCGTGCACTTGCTTCAACTGAGCCCACTGTGAACGAATCCAATGGCCTCGACGTTCTCCTTCATGGCGAGATGGAGATCGAAGGCCGCATGCCATGGAGTTCGAACGCCACGTTTCTCGTTCATCTGCGCGCGTACGATACGGCATCAGAGGAGGGGCCGATCGACGACATCGTCATCAGCGCTGCTGCGCAGTCCATCAAGGCGATCTACAAGCCCTACAAGGGTGAGCGCCCGCTGTGGGACTTCCCCGCCGGTCTGTACCGGCGTGAAGTCGCCGCATACGAACTCGCCGTCCTGCTCGGCTGGAACATCATCCCGCGCACGGTGCTCCGCGAAGGACCGTTCGGCATCGGCTCGGTTCAAACATTTGTGGACGCCGACTTCAGTGAGCATTACTTCACCATGATGGAGTCGCGACCCTCCGTTCACGCCCAGTTCCGCACGATGGCCACCTTTGATCTGATTGCGAACAACGCCGACCGCAAGGGGGGCCACCTTCTCCTGCGGCCCGACGACGACACGGTGTGGGGTATCGACCAGGGATTGTGCTTCAACGTGGAACCCAAGCTGCGAACGGTCCTGTGGGACTTCGCCGGGGAGAAGATCCCGAAGCACCTACGCGGCGACGTTGCCCGGGTGGCGTCACTGCGACCGGGCATGTTGGGGACACTCGACGACCTGCTCACCGACGACGAGATCGCCACGATGCTTGAGCGCGCCCAGCGAATCGTGGAGCGGCCCTTCTTTCCCCATCCGAAATCGGACTACGCCTATCCGTGGCCAATGGTTTGAGCCTCGCTCGCCGCAAGGTGGTCGGCTGGGTGGAGCTTCGGAGTTGGCGACTCAGGCTGTGTGTTGATGTCCAGGACCCTGAGTCCGTCGTAGCGGACCACCGACCAGACGTGAAAGGCAATGAAGACTGCGGCCGACAGTCCGGCCGCGCCTTCGAGCGAGGTGAGGTCGGCGATCACGCCGAGGATCAGCGATCCGACCGCCGCCCCGAGGAAGAACATCTGCATGTAGACCGCCATGACCCGCCCGCGAAACGAGTCGTCGACCTGCAACTGAACCGAGGTATTGAGCGCCGTGGCTCCGACCGAGTTGGCGAACCCCGCGACAGCGAATGAGATGAGTCCGATCCAGAAGTTCCCGGTCACCACCAGCACGACATCGGCGACCACCCAACAGAGCAGGGCGAGACGCATCTGCTGCGAGTGTCTCGAACGACGAGCCGCCATCCCAATCAACACGACGCCGATCACCCCGCCGAGACCAAAGGCACCTACGAGGACGCCATTGTCTTCGGCCGACCGTCCTAACTGATCACGGGCGATCGCCGGCGCGAGCGTGGTGAGACCAAACCCGAACGCCGCGTTCACGAACACCGCAATGGGTGCATAGCGGAGCCCCGGCTGCATCATCATGTAGCGCCAGCCGTCGCCGATATCGGAGAAGGCTTTCGATATCAGGAACGGCATCCGCGGCACCATTGCCATTTCGCCCTCAGGGACGACGAGCAACACGGCAATGATCACCAGGAACGACACCGCGTTCACGGCAAAGCAGACCGATGGGCCGAACGATTTCAAGGTGACTGCTCCGAGTACGGGCCCGACCGCCCGAGCCACTGCGAACTGCATCGAATTGAGCCGGATGGCTGCTGGCACCTCGGCTCTCGGCACGAGGCTTGGGATGAAGCTCTGCCAGACCGGCATGTTGAGCCCTCCCCCGATCGCCCCGACCACGAGCAGGGGCATGAGTGCGGCGATCGATGGCTGGCCGAAGGACCAGAGGAGCAGTAGCGATATGGCCGAGCCCATCTGCATCATCTGCGTCCAGATCAGTACCTTGCGACGGGCGTAACGATCGGCGAGCATGCCACCAGGTGCATTCGCCAGCATGCCGACAAACATGCCCGTGAATGCGCTCACGCCGAGCCACGTCTTTGAGTTCGTGATCTCGAACACCGTGAACGGCACCGCCACCGACTGCATCCACGAACCGGCGTTTGAGACGACCGCAGCGGCGAAGAACCGTCGAAAGCCAGCGTGCTGCATCGGTTCCCACATCGATTGCGGTTGCGCCATCTCCGCGGACGCAGCAGTCATCGCCCGCGAGCGTAGGCAACGACACGCTCGACGACGTAGTCCATTCTTCGTGAGCCTCTTGGAGTCGTGAAGCTCAGCTCTGCTGACGACGAGCGCCACAGTGGCGGATCCGGGGCGTGACCGCGGGTTCGAGGGCTCGAGCACACTCTTCGAAGTCACTGAGTAGCCTCCTTCGCCGGTGATCATCGACGTGCAACTGAGCCAGGCCAACTCCACGTGGGCCCAGTACCTCGAGGGCGTGATTGCCGCGCAAGAGGCGGGCTTCGACACGGTGTGGGCGCTCGATCACCTCTCCGGCGTGTCGTTCGACGGACGCACCATGCTCGAGTGCTTCACCGTGCTCGGCGCGATGGCCTCTGCGACCACGACGATCGGTCTCGGCTCCCTCGTGGTCAACGCGGCCAACCGCCACCCCGGGATGCTCGCCACCGCCGCGGCGACCGTGCAGGCCATCTCCGGCGGCCGGTTCGTGCTCGGTCTCGGAGCCGGGACCAGCCCGACGAGCCGATTCGCCCGCGAGCAGGACGTTCTCGGGATCGCCGTCGCGCCCCGCATGGCGGACCGCCACCGTCATCTCTGCGACACGCTGGATCTGCTCGAGGAGATGTGGTCACCCGCACGCGACCCCGAGAAGTGGCAGGGCTTCGCGCTCCCCCACCCGGCCCCGCCGGTCATCCTCGGCGTCAACTCGACCCGTCTGGCCACGATCGCCGGCCAGCGGACGAACGGCGTGAACGTACGCGCGCACAACACCGACCGCCGCGAGGTGATCGCGGCGGCGCATGACGCCAGGAGCGCGAACCCCCGTCCATGGACGACCTCGGTGTGGTGCAGCTGGGACGACGCCCTGCTCGACCCTTCCCATCCGCTGCGCGTCGAACTCGAGGCCGATGCAGTCGATCGGCTCATCCTCAGCTGGTTCGCCCCCGTCGACGCCACTGTGATCGCCCGTGGGGCCGGCGTGAACCGCTAGGCGCGCCTCGATCCGCGCGGCAAGCAGGTTTAGGGCAGCGTGATCGCGCCCAACTCCGCTGTGCTCGATCCGCGCGGCAAGCAGGTTCAGGGCAGCGTGATGGCTCCTAGCTCGGCACCCTGGACCAGCTTCACGAACTTCGCCAGTACACCTGTGGTGTAGCGCGGCTCGGGATGCTTCACGTCGGCCATGCGCTCGGCGAGCACCGCCTCGTCGACCAGCACGTCGAGGCGGCGATTGGCGACGTCGACCTTGATGATGTCGCCGTCGCGAACCGCGGCGATCGGACCGTTGTCGACAGCCTCAGGAGCAACGTGACCGATGCAGAAGCCCCACGTGCCGCCGGAGAACCGTCCGTCGGTGATCAGCGCGCAGTCCGATCCACGCCCCGCTCCCTTGAGCGCACCGGTGATGGCGAGCATCTCGCGCATCCCGGGTCCGCCCTTCGGACCCTCGTAGCGGATCACGAGCACGGTGCCGGGTTCGATCTTGCCGGTGAGGATCGCGTCCATCGCCGGGTCCTCACCTTCGAACACCCGGGCCGGGCCTTCGAAGGACATCTGCTCCTTGGTCAACCCGGCGACCTTCACCACACTCCCCTTCGGCGCCAAGGAACCGGTGAGCACGACGATGCCGGCATCTGCGTGGATCGGGTCGGCCAGGGTATGGACGACCCGGCCGTCCGGAGCGGGCGGGTTGAGCAATTCGAGGTTCTCGCGCATGGTCCGGCCGGTGACCGTCATGCATTCGCCGTGGAGCAGACCGGCATCGAGCAGGTGCTTCATCACCACGGGCACACCGCCGATGGCGTCGAGATCGGTCATGTGGAACTTGCCGCCGGGCTTCATGTCGGCGATGTGCGGGATGTTTGCGCCCACCCGATTGAAGTCGGCGAGCGTGAGGTCGACCCGTGCCTCGTTGGCGATCGCCAAGAGATGGAGTACTGCGTTGGTGGAGCCGCCAAGGGCAAGCGTGACCATGATGGCGTTCTCGAACGCCTCTTTGGTGAGGATGTCACGCGCCCGGATGTTCTTCTCGAGCAGGTTCATCACCGCTTTGCCAGAAGCGATCGCGTACTCATCGCGGCGGCGATCGACCGCCGGAGCGCATGCACTTCCCGGAAGCGAAAGGCCCAAGGCTTCGCCAACGGCCGCCATGGTGTTGGCCGTGAACATGCCGGCACAGCTGCCCTCGGTCGGGCACGCGTTGTGCTCGATGAGCGACAGTTCCTCGTCGGTGAGCTTGCCGACGGCATGTGAGCCGACCGCTTCGAACACGCTAGTGATGTCGAGCGCCTCGCCGTGCGCTCCCCGACCGGGGAGGATGGTGCCGCCGTACAGGAAAACGGCCGGGAGGTTGAGCCGTGCGGCCGCCATCATCATGCCCGGGAGGCTCTTGTCGCATCCGGCGAGGGCAACGAGTCCGTCGAATCGCTCGGCGTGCATCACCGTCTCCACCGAGTCGGCAATCACTTCACGAGACACGAGCGACGCTCGCATCCCTTCATGGCCCATGGAGATGCCATCGCTTACGGCGATGGTGACGAACTCGAGTGGGAAGCCGCCGGCGGCCCGGACGCCGTCCTTGGCCCGATCGGCAAGCCGGTCGAGCGGCGTGTTGCACGGCGTGACTTCGTTCCAGCTCGATGCCACGCCGACCTGGGCCTTGTCCCAATCACCGTCGCCCATGCCTACCGCCCGAAGCATCGCCCGGGCCGGAGCCTTCTTTGGGCCTTCGGTGACGTCGGTGGATCGGATCTTCATCGGGTTCGCCATAGGAGTCCGATGCTATGCGGAGCGGCCGTCGGCCACCGCAGATTTGAGGACGCCGCGCCTACTTCGGGGGCCGCACCCGCACACCGTGCATCGCGCAGGGCCCCGGCGACCTGATCGTCGTGGTTGAGCAGCAGGTCGAGCCCATCGCCAAGGTCAACCGCCGAGGCGAGGTGGAGGGCGTCGATTTGGGTGCGGCGAGAGAAATCGCGCTCAGGAACGCCGGAACCCTCTTGATCCCTGTCTCGGCTCTCAAAGACAAACATATGTTTGATAAAGTCGTGGCATGCACCCGCCCGATATCTGCGAGGAAACCGAATGGTTTCTCACCGAGGCTGATATCGACATGCTCACGGCCGAAGGCATCGATCCCGACGCCGAGTTCGGCCCCGCCGACACCCGCGACGCGGTGCAGGAGCTGTGGCACTCGATGCAGATCGACCGTGTGAACCTGCTCGACGCGGTGATCGACTGGGATCGGGCCGACGCGCATCTCCTCGACGGTTCCCGCACCCCGACCGCATGGCTGCGTCACCGGCTGCGCACCACCCACGCCAACGCCGTTGTGCTCCTCCAGCAAGCCCGTGGTCTGCGCGACGCCCCCCAGGTTCGTGAAGCGCTGCTTGCCGGTGAGCTGTCGTTCGATCAGGCCGATCAACTCCTCCACGTGTTCACCTCGGCGCGGGCCGCGTATGTGACGCGGGACGTCGACGTCCTCATCGACCACATCGCCACGATGCCCGTCGCCCAATGCCGGATCGTGGCCCGGCACTGGGCCGCCCGCGTCGACGCTGAGATTCTTGCCAACGGCGACGACACCCCACCCTCGATCGAACCCACGATCTCCGAGCTGCGGATCGGGGAGATCCTCGACGGTGTCACCGTCATCGAAGGCGTCCTCAACCCATCCGACGCAACTGTCGTCCGCACCGCGCTCGCCGCCGCGCAACGCCTCGGCCAGCCCGAACTGACCGGTGACGACGAGTCGCTGGAGGACGGTGTCACCCCGCCTGCCGCGCCGACTGATCCGCGCACCCCGGCCCAGCAACGCGCCGACGCCCTGGTCTTGATCGCCCAGTTCTTCCTCGACCACCACGACCGCCACGACAACGGGGCATCGATCAACCGGGCCCACGTCAACATCACGGTGAACCTCGACCAACTCACCACCGCCCATCTCACCGGCAACGCCGAAACCCCTTACTCCGTGAGCGGGCTCGACATGGCCTCGGTGTTGCAGACGTGCTGCGACGCCTCCGTGACCCGGATCCTCACCGCCGGACCGTCGCTCACCCTCGACATCGGCCGCGAAACCCGCGTCGTGTCACCCGCCCTCCGCAAAGCCGTCACCACCCGCGACCGCACCTGCCGATTCCCCGGCTGCGACATGCCCGCCCGGTTCACCGACGTCCACCACATCCGGCACTGGACCCGCGGCGGGCCGACCAAGCGCACCAACTGCTGCCTGCTCTGCCGACGCCACCACACGTTGATCCACAAAGGCCGATGGACCGTCACCGGCAACCCCAACACCGACCTGATCTTCACCGGAC
This sequence comes from Acidimicrobiia bacterium, assembly GCA_031406385.1. Taxonomy (GTDB): domain Bacteria; phylum Actinomycetota; class Acidimicrobiia; order Acidimicrobiales; family JANYDT01; genus JANLQX01. The sequence continues at coordinate 6,922 of JANOHI010000188.1, read as the reverse complement.
CCGAAGGCGAATCCCACCGCAGCCGACCACCCAACCCCCAACTCCCCATCACCCAAAACGCCGCCTGGGACTGACCTGCGATGATTGGCGATGCGCAATTGGCGGCTGCGTCGTTTCGCACACGCTTTCTGCGCGTGCGCAGTACTGGTCGCTATGGCGCTCGTCCCGTCAGGTCCGGCGCAAGGTCAGCCCGCTTCCTCTCCGATTCACGCGACATCGTGGACCGTCCGTCGGGCAATTGACGGAGGACGAGAAATCGTCGTCCCAAAGGGAACCGTGGTGGTTTTCGATTGGACCCCGAGTTTCGGAGACCCAACGAGCGAAAATGCGTCTGCGGTCTTCGTGTACGACGGCTGCACAACGTCGAGCGGTGTCTTCGCCTGGCACGACCGAGGGCTCGCGATGCGGGCCGTCAGGGACCTGGCCGACACCTGCACGACGCCGCCTCGCAAGGCCATTCGGAAGGCTCTCGCCGGTTCGTTCGATCACGACCTGCTCGGTAACATTCGAACCGGCAGCGTCCTGAAACTCACCTCCGGACGAAAGACGATCGAGCTGATCCGTCGTGCCGAGAGCCGATTGCGAGGAACGGTTTGGCATCCGCTCGGCACGAAGACGCCGGCCGATGCACGATCGGTCGCTGGCCAGATCGAATTTCACGCCACTTCGTTCACGGCAAACGACGGCTGCAACTCGATCAAGGGTATCTACGTCGACACCGGGGGGCGGCTCCTCTTTCTGGGGCGGCCCGTTATGACGGCGGTGGCGTGCGAACCACCCAGAAGCATCGGCAGGCGAGGCGCCCATGCGCTGGTGGAGGGTCCGATGCCAAAGGTAACGATGGCGGAGCGAACTCTCACGATTACCAGCGGGACCGACGTGTACCGCTACCAGAAGGACTCGAGAGTTCCCTCATGACCGAACCCCTTCGAGGAGCCGGCACCGGCGAACGGAATGCTAGCTATCGGGGGGTCCCGGATGTCAGACCGCACGCGATCCCATCACCATCGAACGATGACCACACGACGACTCCTTGCGACCGCCCTGCTCGGCCTGAGCCTGCTCGCCACGACCCCGACGCTTCGGGTCGAGGCTGCCGCGAAGAAGCCGTCGGCGTCCAAGCCGGTGTTCACCCCGCAGCGCCTCGCCGGCAAGTACCGGTGGGTCAAGTCGACCGTGAAGGTGACCTTTGCCAAGGGCAACTCGTCGGGAGGCGACGTGCCCTACGGCCCCAACGACACGGTCACCTTCGCAGTCAAGAAGCTTCCCGGGATCCCGAATGCCAACGGCACCTTCACCATGAACATCGCCTCGGTGGGGCCTTCGTCGGGCATTTGGTACCTCCGAGACAGCGGCACTCGGCTTGATCTCTCGTACGACACGCCCGACACCGACGCCGATGTGACCGTCGCGTACCGTCGGGTCGACCAGCTCGACGCCAAGCGTCTCACGCTGTCGGCCGACGACAAGCTGATCGTCGCCGCGTTCAACGAGAACGGGCTGAACGACGCATCAATGTCGAACAAGGTCGTCGGTGGCAGCGCCTATGACGAGTTGGTCCGCATTCCCTGACTGATCGGCGATTTCCTAAGGGTTGTTGCGCCGAGTCGCTCCTGGAGCGACTGAGCGCAACAAGTCGCGGCGCCGACGAAGCTGAGCGGGGACCGGTAGCGTCGATCAGCGTGAGCGAGACGCCAGTCGGTTCCGTCGTCGAGAGCATGTCGCCGCGTTCGCGGCTCGCGCGCAAGATCCGCTTCACCAAAGCATTCGCGATCGTCGAATGCGTGAGCTACGCACTGCTGCTGATCTTCATGTTCCGCAAGTACATCCTCGACGATCGCGGCGACGCGAACTACCTGATGCTTCGAGTCGTCGCGTACTTCCACGGGATGATCTGCATCGCGTTCGGCGTGATGATCCTCGACATCTTCCGCGCCATGAAGTGGTCGACCCGCTTTGCCATCCTCACCCTCGCCGGCCCACCAGGTGCGCTCATCGCCCACCACCGACTTCGCCGCCAACCACTGCCGACGCTCGTCAACAAGCGGGACATGCTGTTCTGACCCGGCTGGTGCGTCTGACCCGGCTGGTGCAGACCGGGTCGACCGGCGTAGGTTCGGCGTCGTGCCGGACTACCTGAGCCTCTACGCCACCACGCAGCCCGACAAGGTCGCCGTGATCGATGACCGCCCCGACGGGACCGTCAGGCAACTCACCTACGCCGAGCTCGACCGAGCCACGAATCGGCTCGGGCACGTGTTCCAGGGGCTCGGTGCCGGACGCGGCTCGAAGGTCGTGTGGTGTGGGCAGAACTCCATCGGCCTCGTGCTATCCATCCACGCGTGCCGCAAGATCGGCACCACCGCGGTGCCGCTCAACTACCGGCTCTCCGACGAAGAAGCCGCCTATGTGACCGACCACTGCGACGCCGACATCGTCTACGTCGACGCCGAATTCGCACCGATGTTCGAGCGGATCCGCGACGACATCCCCAAGGTCCGCCAGATCCTCGTGTTCGATGGACCAGCTCCCGAGAGCATGCTCCAGGCCGAAGAACTCGCGGCGGCGGCACCCTCCACCGTGCCCGAAGTGGCCGACGCCGAAGCCACGGCTGCCACGATGATCTATACGTCGGGCACCACCGGCAAGCCGAAGGGGGCATTGCGGACCACCCGTGCCGACCCCCGCCAGGGCGCCGCGCTCGCCGCCCTTCTCGGCTCGAACACGAACGACGTGTACATCACCACGGGCCCGCTCTACCACTCCGGTCCCGGAGGGTTCATGCAGAGCAGCGCGGCACTCGGTCAGACCGTGGTGCTGCAACGCAAGTTCGCGCCGGAAGACTGGTTGCGTCTCGTCGAGAAGTACCGGGTCACGTCGACATTCTGCGCCCCGACCCCGATCCGGATGGTATGCGCACTCACGAAAGACGTGAAGTCGAAGTACGACAGGACTTCGATGAAGCGCATGATCGCGAACGCAGCACCCTGGAGCTACGCGCTCAAACTCCAGTACCTTGCCGACTTCCCGAGTGACTCTCTGTGGGAGATCTACGGCTCGACCGAGCTGGGCGTCAACTCCGTGCTGGCCCCTGAGGACCAGATCCGCAAACCCGGCTCATGCGGCAAGCCGGCGCCGCTGGTCGATATCGTGCTCTTCGACGAGAACGGCAACGAGGTGACAGGAATCGGCCCCGACCACCCCGGAGAACTCTTCGTCCGGGCCACCTCGGTGTTCAGTGAGTACTACAAGCAGGCCGACAAGTACGCCGCCGATCGCAGGGGTGAGTTCCAGACCGTGGGCGACATTGCCTACCGCGATGACGAAGGCTTCCTCTACATCTGCGATCGGAAGAAGGACATGATCATCTCCGGCGGGATGAACATCTACCCGGCCGAGATCGAAGCGGCACTCGAACATCACCCGAAGATCCTCGAAGCGGCGGTGTTCGGCATCCCGTCTGAAGAGTGGGGCGAGACGGTGCACGCCGTGGTCGTCTGCCGAGACGGGGAGACGCTGGATGCGGACGAGGTGGTCGAGTTCGCCCGCGCCCACCTTGCCAACTACAAGATCCCGCGCAGCGTGACGTTCCTCGCGGAGCTACCGAAGACCGGTTCGGGCAAGCTCTTGAAGCGCGAACTCCGCGCTCCCTACTGGGCCGGCCGGGCCAGCCAGGTGTGATCCGGTTACTCGTCCTCGGACGAGTCGGTTTCGTCGCCGCCGAGACCCGATGCCCGGAGCCGTTCGAGGAGCGCGTCACGGATGCTCACGCCCGGCTCGCGGGCCGGATCTCCGGTGCGACGCCAGCCGAGCCGCGATGAGTACAGCAGCGGCGGGTCCTTCAGTCGGCCTTCTTTGGTCGCCGTGACGCGAGCGAGGAACAGCTCATGGTCGCCAAGAACGGTGAGCCGCTGCTCGACCTCGCAACGCAGATGGGCAATTGCGTTCGGCACGATCGGAAGACCATCCCAATCCTCCACAAACTCCTTCGCCATCAGGTGGAACTTCCGTCCGGGATAGCTGAAGTACTGCCCTTGCGCGACCTGGTCGGCGGCCAACATCGACACGCTGAATCGTCTGCTGGCAACGAGCAGTGGGTACGTGTCATGCTTCGGCGAGACGCTCGCCAACACGATCGGCTCTTCGAAGCTCACCTGCATCACCCAGTGCGACGTGTAGCAATGGGCAACCCCATCGTGGGCGGCTCCGACAACCTGGATCCCGTGAATCATCTGGCCCAGGGACCGCTTGAGCTTGGCGTCGATCATCGGAGCACCGAAGGCCCTGCGGACTGAGGAGGAATGGGCTCCACGTTTCGTCAGAACCCGTTGCGTTGGGCGAAGAGGAGGGCAAATCCGACCGCCGCGAGCCCCAGCGCGACCAGTGCGCCGAGGTCCTGCCATTCCGTGTCACCGCGCTTGTTCGGCCGAAGGGTGATGAACCCGGCGATCACTCCGAAGATGAACCCGCCGACATGGCCGCCCTTCGAGATTCCGGGGATCGCGAATGTGAGGAAGAAGTTGAGCAGCAGCGTCGGACCCAGCGGGGTCTTCATGATCGACACCCCGCGAGCACGAAGCGCGACCGCAAGTGCACCGAACAAGCCGAAGACCGCGCCGGAGGCTCCGCCCACAAGGCTGTTCGGCTCGAGCAGCAACGCGCCGGCGCTTCCTCCGAGGAGGGCGGCGAAGTAGAGCGCCAGGAATCGCTTCGGGCCAAGACGAGACTCCAGCGCCTGCCCGAGTCCCCACAGCGCGTACATGTTGAACGCGATGTGCAAGAAGCCGTAGTGCAGAAAGCCCGCGGTGATGAGGCGGTAGTACTCGCCGCCGGGGTTGATCAGCAAGGCGGCGAGTCCGAGGCGGCGAGGCTGCGCCCACTCCGACCCTGCTTGGCCCAACACGAAGACGACGGCGTTCAACCCGATGAGCGCCTTGGTCACCGGCATCGATGCAAGCGCCAGGTTCTTGTTCACCTTGACACTTCGCTGCACCCGCGCCGCGGCGGTTGGTGTGACCTTGCGGAGGCACTCGACACATTGGAAGCCGACGGGAGCCTCACGAAGGCAGTCCGAACAGGTGGGCTTGTCACATCGGGAACAGGTCCGAAACGTCTCGACGTTCGGGTGGCGGTAGCACGTAGCCATGGGCGAACAGTCTGGTCGCAAAGCCGATGAGAAGGGTTCACATCTTCGGGTCGTCGTTCCCCGATGTGCGTTCGGGCTTGCTCGTTGCCGACCTTGCGACGAGAGTGGGACATGGATCTTGGTCTCTCCGGCAAACGCGTCCTCATCACCGGGGCGAGTCGCGGCATTGGGCGTTCCGCCGCCCACCGATTCGCTCAGGAGGGTGCATCGGTCGCCATCTGCGCTCGCAACCCCGAGGGCGTCAATGCCCGCGTGGCGGCGCTCCGGGCCGAGGCTCACGACTCCGCGACGATGTGGGGCGCCGCGGTCGATGTAACCGACCATGCCGCTGTTCGGTCGTGGGTCGCACAGGCAGCCGAACGCCTCGGCGGCGTGGACATCGTCGTGTCCAACGCGTCCGCGCTCGGAGGCCCGCCCGACACCGTGGAGAAATGGCGCAAGATCTTCGAAGTTGACGTCATCGGTTCCGTCGAGTTGGTGGACGCGGCGATGCCGTTCCTCGAGGCGGCGGAAGGTGGCTCGTTCCTCCAGATCGCAACGATCACGGCGGTCGAGTACCACGGCTTCCCCGGGGGGAGCCGTGGCTACGGCGCGCTGAAGGCGGCGCTCGTGAACTGGGTGAGCCAACTGGCCATCGAGCTGGCCCCCGTCGGCATACGGGCCAACGCCGTTTCTCCGGGACCGATCCACATCGACGACGGCAGTTGGGGAATGATCCAGCAGCGAATCCCGGCGTATTACGAGGAGAACCGCGCCCATCATCCGAGTGGCCGGCTCGGCACACCGGAGGAGGTCGCCAACGTGATCGCGTTCCTCTCCAGCCCGGCGGCGAGCTGGGTCACGGGGGAGAACGTCGTCGTCGATGGTGGCTTCACCCGTCGAGTCGCGTTCTAGTGCACTGAGTCGGAAGTTTCTGTGGCATCGATCCTTCAAACAACGCAGGGCCCACAACGAATCAGAGCGTTTCGATGTCACAGGAACTTCTGCGAAGATGCGCTAGAGCACTTGGAGTGACGTTCCTGTTCCATCGGGCGAGCGATCGTCGACCACCGAACGCTCTTGGGGTGGGTCAGACTTCAGGTCCGTGGTCACTGCAACGCTTGCTCGCCGTTCCTTTCTCGCCCTCGCCATGACGGGCGCAATCGGCATGCTTGCGGGTTGCTCGGCCCGCCAGCCTCGTGAAGGATCCGCCCAGGCGTACCTCGGCGATGACGCCGCGCCGGGGGCACCCTTGTGGGCAGCTGATCCCGGTGCGTACGTCATCAGCGTCCCCGACGGCGCGGCCGTTCCGCGTGAAGCGGTGGTGAGTTCCGGCGGAGCACTCGTTGTTCTCGATCCGAGATGTCCGAACGATCAGCGACGCATCGGGTGGTGTCCGTCGACCGGTCGCTTCGTCTGCCCGAAGTGTTCGTCGGTGTTCGACGCGACCGGCAACGTGGAGCAGGGTCCGGCGCCACGGGGCCTCAGCCGCTACAGGGCATCGGAAATGCCATCGGGCGAGTTGAGCGTCGACAGCGCTGAGCGGAGGGCCGGCGACCCCCGACCGGCAAACGCCGCACAGACGGCGACGCGTGACGCGTCGTGCGTCACGCTCCGATTTCCGCCGGAACCGACCCTGGCCGCGTAGTGCATCTTCGCAAAAGCGCAGGGTTGATGACCATCACACCGGTGTTGGCCAGCATCAGGGTGTAGCCGTCGGCCGGTGCCTTCACCAAGGTGCGGCTGGGCAAGAAGGTCCGCGACGGCAACTGCGGAGGGAGAGCGGCGGCCCTCGTG